>NZ_JBEXYN010000023.1:0-142774 GCF_040630935.1 Streptomyces sp. NPDC005722 | reverse complement strand
GCTTCCTTCGAGACCGTTTCACCGGCCCCTCCGGGCTTTCCCTTCGTTGTCTCCAGCTTAGCAGATCCGATTTCCTTCTCTGCCACCCTCTGGAGCGGGTTTCGCTTTCGGCGTTTCCGCCTCGGCGACATTCACTACGTTAGCGGATTCCTTCGCGTCTTGCGAATTCACCCCCACTCGCCGTCCGATTCCACGCCAATGGAATTCGAGGGCACGGATGTGCGCCCGAATCTCGGGGTGGTGTCGTAGTGGTGAGTGACCGCCGATCGGAGGATCCGGACGAACCGGGCGCACCGTCTCAAGCGGCTCGGGCTACGTTACGCAAGCGCGGCGGCGGAGTCAAGCTCCGCCGCCGCTCAAACGTGGGAATCCGGCCGACGTCAGCTGCCGGCGACCTCGACGGCCGCCAGGCTCTTCTTGCCGCGCCGCAGCACGAGCCAGCGGCCGTGCAGCAGGTCGGAGGCCTCGGGGGTCGCGTCCTCGTCGCCGATCTTGACGTTGTTCACGTACGCCCCGCCCTCCTTGATGGTGCGGCGGGCGGCGGACTTGCTGGCCACGAGCCCGACTTCGGCGAAGAGGTCGGCGACGGAGGCCAGCTCCGCGACCTTGGCGTGCGGCAGTTCGCCGAGGGCCGCGGCGAGGGTCCGCTCGTCGAGCCCGGAGAGTTCGCCCTGGCCGAAAAGTGCCTTGGACGCGGCGATGACGGCGTCGCACTGCTCGGCGCCGTGGACGAGGGTGGTGAGCTCCTCGGCGAGCGCGCGCTGGGCCGCACGGGCCTGCGGACGTTCCTCGGTGAGCCGCTCCAGTTCCTCGATCTCCTCCTGCGACCTGAAGCTGAAGATGCGCAGGAACTTGGACACGTCGCGGTCGTCGGCGTTCAGCCAGAACTGGTAGAAGGCGTACGGCGTGGTCATCTCGGGGTCGAGCCAGACCGTGCCGGACTCCGTCTTGCCGAACTTCGTGCCGTCGGCCTTGGTGATCAGCGGGGTCGCGAGCGCGTGCACCGAGGTGCCCTCGACGCGTCCGATCAGGTCGATGCCGGCCGTCAGGTTGCCCCACTGGTCGCTGCCGCCGGTCTGCATGGTGCAGCCGTAGCGGCGGTGGAGCTCCAGGAAGTCCATGCCCTGGAGGATCTGGTAGCTGAACTCCGTGTAGCTGATGCCGGCCTCGGAGTTGAGCCGGCGGGCGACGGCCTCCTTGGCGATCATCTTGTTGACCCGGAAGTACTTGCCCACGTCGCGCAGGAACTCGATGGCCGACAGGCCGGAGGTCCAGTCGAGGTTGTTGACCATCACGGCGGCGTTCGGGCCCTCGAAGGAGAGGAAGGGCTCGATCTGGGCGCGGATCCGCTCCACCCACCCGGCGACGACGTCGGCGTCGTTCAGCGTCCGCTCGGCGGTCGGCTTGGGGTCGCCGATCAGACCGGTGGCGCCGCCGACGAGGGCGAGCGGCCGGTTGCCGGCCAGCTGGAGCCGGCGGATGGTGAGGATCTGCACCAGGTTGCCGAGGTGGAGGCTGGGGGCGGTGGGGTCGAAGCCGCAATAGACCGTGACCGGGCCGTCCGCGAACGCCTTGCGCAGTGCGTCCTCGTCGGTGGAAACGGCGATCAGCCCTCGCCACCGCAGCTCGTCGACGATGTCCGTCACGGTTCTCGTGCCTCCTGGTGTCGTTCGATGCCTCGTACCCGGTCGTACGGAGTCTTTCCGAGACTACGCGTTCCGCTCGACTCCTTTTGCGCCCCCCGGGGCGCGACGGCGCGGTGCGTGGGCACGGTACGGGCTGACGCTGGGGTCGCCGTCGATCCAGAAGCGCCACGGGTGGGCCGCGCCGTCGCCACCGACGCCGGTGCGCGGCCCGGTGCGGACGGCGGCGGGGTCGGGCGGGGTTCCGGTGAGGACACGGAAGGGCGAGTCGGCGGAGGCGTCGGGGCAGACGTCGGCACCGTTGAGGGCGCGGTCGATGTCGAGGGCCGTGGCGAGGCGGGCCGGACCCTGGGCGAGGTCGTGGGGGCGCCGTGAGGTGACCCGGCGAGCGCGGGCGAGGTCGGCGCCCTCGATGACGTCGCCGCCGCGCAGCAGGATCCCGCTGGGGTTGCCCTCCGGGCCGCAGACGATGTTCATGCAGTGCCACATTCCGTACGTGAAATAAACGTAAGCGTGGCCGGGCGGACCGAACATGACGGCGTTGCGGTCGGTGCGGCCGCGGTAGGCGTGGGAGCCGGGGTCGACGGGGCCGGCGTAGGCCTCGACCTCGGTCAGCCGGAGCGCGACGGGGCCGTCGTCCGTCGTGCGTACGAGGGTTCGCCCCAGGAGGTCGGGGGCCACCTCCAGCACCGGGCGGTCGAAGAAGGACCTGGGGAGAGGGGTGCTTTCCGGAGGGGGGATCATGCGGTACGAGAGTAATGGAACCGTTCGGGGTGGGGCCGCGTTCGTAATGACCGAGGCAACCGCCAGTAAAGGGAGAGGGACATCGTGGGCTTCAAGAAGCTGCTTGCGAGCTTGGGCGCCGGTGGCGCGTCGGTCGAGACGGTGCTCAACGAGCCGAACGTCGTCCCGGGCGGGGTCGTCCAGGGCGAGGTGAGGATCCAGGGCGGCTCGGTGCCGCAGCAGATCGAGGGGCTGTCGGTGGGCCTGCAGGCCCGCGTCGAGGTCGAGGGGCAGGACACCGAGTACAAGCAGGACATCGAGTTCCACCGGCAGCAGCTGGGCGGGGCGTTCGAGGTGCAGCCGGGTGCGGTGCACGTGGTGCCGTTCGGGCTGGAGATCCCGTGGGAGACCCCGATCACGACGTTCCTGGGGCGTCACCTGACCGGGATGAACGTCGGGGTGACGACGGAGCTGGCGATCGCCCGTGCGGTGGACTCCGGTGACCTCGACCCGATCAACGTGCACCCGGTGCCTGCGCAGCAGGCGATCCTCGACGCGTTCGGCCAGCTGGGCTTCGGCTTCAAGAACGCGGACCTGGAGCGGGGCCACATCCGCAACACGCGGCAGCGGCTGCCGTTCTACCAGGAGATCGAGTTCTTCGCGCCGCAGCAGTACCGCGGGCTGAACCAGGTGGAGCTGAGCTTCGTCTCCGACGGGCACGAGATGGACGTCGTCCTGGAGATGGACAAGAAGCCGGGGCTGTTCAGCGAGGGCAGCGACGCCTTCCGTTCGTTCACGGTGGACCTGAACAACTTCCACACGACCGACTGGGCGGGGTACCTCAACCAGTGGCTGGCCGAGGTCGGCGGCAAGCGCAACTGGTTCTAGGATCGGCGGGCGGAAGCGCGTTTCGCGATCAGCAGGAGGTACCGAGGTGACCGAGCAGAAGCGGCGGCCGCTCCCCCACGACTTCCACCCGCCGGTGGCGTCGTTCACGGTGGTGAGCGACGACATCGAGCCGGGTGGCACGCTGAAGGACGCCCAGGTCTACGCCGAGGGCAACGTCTCGCCGCACCTGCGGTGGGAGGGCTTTCCCGAGGGGACAGGGAGCTTCGCCGTCACGTGTTACGACCCCGACGCGCCCACGGGCAGCGGTTTCTGGCACTGGGTGCTCTTCGACATCCCGGCGTCGGTGACGGAGCTGCCCGCGGGCGCCGGCAGCGAGGGGTTCAAGGGGCTGCCCGAGGGTGCGGTGCACGTGCGCAACGACTACGGCGGCAAGGACTTCGGCGGTGCGGCGCCGCCGCCCGGGGACGGGCCGCACCGGTACGTCTTCACCGTGTACGCCGTGGACCAGGAGAAGCTGGGTCCGGACGGGGACGTGTCGCCCGCCGTGGTCGGCTTCAACCTGCGGTTCCACGCGATCGCACGGGCCAACCTGATCGGCGAGTACGAGAACCCGCAGTAGCAGCGGCGCTCCCGGCCGCGGCCGGGGGCCCGAAATTCCGTTGCGCCCCGGCGCTCCCGCATCGCACTGTGGTGTCTGCCTGGTGACCTGACCGTCACCGGGGGTCGGCACCGCAGTGGCGGGGGCGGCGGGGCGTTCGCGTTGTGCGGTTCTCGCCGCGCGATCCGCCTGCCGTCCGCCGGAGCCCGGTCATGCGCCCGGGTGTCCACGCCGATCGCCGCGCTCCGGGCGCCCGGGCCCCACGGGGGAGGGCGCCCGGGGTGGCCGGCCCCGGGTGGGGGCCACCGTTTCGTTCCCCGTTTCCTCCTGTTCGCTTTGACGTGCGGAAATTGCGTTGTCCGCGGGGGTATGGCCCGGTCACAGTGGAGCCACCTCGCCACGGGGCGGGGACGGACCCGAGGGGTGGGCGACGTGCGTGAGACGCTGGTGCTGAATGCGACCTTCGAGCCGCTGTCGACTGTGTCGCTGCGGCGTGCGGTGGTGCTGGTGATGCAGGACAAGGCCGTGGTCGAGCAGGCTCATCCCGGGCTGCGGATCCGCGCGGCGGCGGTGGAGGTGCCGGTGCCGCAGGTGATCAGGCTCTGCAGGTACGTGCGGGTGCCCTTCCGACAACGGGCCGCGTGGTCGCGGCGGGGTGTGCTGGTCAGGGACCGGCACCGGTGCGCGTACTGCGGCCGGAGGGCGACGACCGTGGACCATGTGCTGCCGCGGTCGCGCGGTGGCGGGGACACGTGGCTGAACACGGTGGCGTCGTGCGCGGAGGACAACCACCGCAAGGCGGACCGTACGCCGGAGCAGGCGGGGATGCGGTTGCTGACCCAGCCGTTCGAGCCGACCCCGGCGGACGCGTTGCTGCTGGCGCTGGGTCTGAAGGACCGTGAGGGCGTGCCGGGCTGGATCGCGCTGCCGGCCTGAGCACCGTCCGGGGCCCGGGCGGTCGTCCGGCTACTTCAGCAGGAGCTGGGCGATCGCCACGAGGCCGACGACGACGACGACTCCGCGCAGGGCGACGGGCGGCAGGCCCCGGCCGATGCGGGCGCCGAGGACGCCGCCGAGGGCGGCGCCGGCGGCGATGAGCGCGACGGCGGTCCAGTCGAAGTCGGCGACGAAGAGGAAGAACAGCGCGGCGACGCCGTTGACCGTGAGCGCGAGGACGTTCTTCACGGCGTTGATCCGCTGCCAGGACTCCTCGAGGAGGACGCCCATCAGGGAGAGGTAGACGACTCCCTGGGCGGCGCCGAAGTAGCCGCCGTACATGCTGGCGACGAGGAGTCCGCCGATCAGGGCGGGGCCGCCGTGCTCGGGGACGTGGGTGCCGTTGCCGGAGCGGCGGGCCTGGAGGGCGCGGGAGAGCCGGGGCTGGACGACGACGAGGACGAGGGCGACTCCGATGAGGACCGGCACGATCGTGTCGAAGGCCTCGGAGGGCAGGGTCAGCAGCAGGAAGGCCCCGATGAGTCCGCCGACGAGGGCGGCGGCGCCCAGCCGCAGCAGGCGGGGGCGTTGTCCGGCGAGTTCGCGCCGGTAGCCGATGGCGCCGCTGACGGAGCCGGGGACGAGTCCCAGGGTGTTGGACACGTTGGCGGTGACGGGGGGCAGCCCCACGGCGAGCAGGACCGGGAAGGTGATGAGCGTGCCCGAGCCGACGACGGTGTTGATGGTGCCGGCGCCGATTCCGGCGGCGAACACGGCCAGGGCTTCCCAGTAGGTCATAGGCGTCTCCATGGTCGGTGCGGCTCCTCTCCCCCCGACGGGACCGGGGGGAGCCGGAGCGCACGGATCATGTCACACGCGTTCGCGGCGGTGGCCGCGGTGCTCAGTCCTTGTCGAGCCGGGGGGTCTCGCGGCGGGTGCCGGTCTCGGCGTTGCCGGGGCCGCTGCCGGGGGCGCCGGGGAGGTTGACGATGCCGCCGAGGCCCTTGAGGGCGTCGTTGAGTTCGCTGGGGATGATCCAGAGCTTGTTGGCGTCGCCCTCGGCGATCTTGGGGAGCATCTGCAGGTACTGGTAGGCGAGCAGCTTCTGGTCGGGGTCGCCCTCGTGGATGGACTCGAAGACGGTGCGGATGGCCTGGGCCTCACCCTCGGCCTTGAGGGCGGCGGCCTTGGCCTCGCCCTCGGCGCGCAGGATCGCGGACTGCTTCTCGCCCTCGGCGGTGAGGATCTGGGACTGCCGGATGCCCTCGGCGGTGAGGATGGCGGCGCGCTTGTCGCGGTCGGCGCGCATCTGCTTCTCCATCGAGTCCTGGATGGAGGTGGGCGGTTCGATGGCCTTGAGCTCGACGCGGTTGACGCGGATGCCCCATTTGCCGGTGGCCTCGTCGAGGACGCCGCGCAGGGCCGCGTTGATCTCCTCGCGGGAGGTCAGGGTCCGTTCCAGGTCCATGCCGCCGATGATGTTGCGGAGGGTGGTGACGGTGAGCTGCTCGATCGCCTGGATGTAGCTGGCGACCTCGTAGGTGGCGGCCCGCGCGTCGGTGACCTGGTAGTAGATGACGGTGTCGATGTTGACGACCAGGTTGTCCTGGGTGATCACCGGCTGCGGCGGGAACGGCACGACCTGTTCGCGCAGGTCGATGCGGTTGCGGATGGTGTCGATGAACGGGACCACGATGTTGAGGCCCGCGCTCAGGGTCCTGGTGTAGCGGCCGAAGCGCTCGACGATCGCGGCGCTGGCCTGCGGGATGACCTGGACCGTCTTGATGAGCGCGATGAAGACGAGCACCACCAGGATGATCAGGACGATGATGATCGGCTGCACGTCCACTCCCACGCCGTTTGCCTGTGCCTACCTGTACGAAGACATGATCAAGTCTGGCAGACCCCGCGGGGAGGCGGGCCGGGTTCGGCGAATTCCCGTGCCGTCTCGGGTGCGGGGCGCGCAGGATCACATCACGACGGCCGTCGCGCCCTGGATCTCGACGACGTCCACGCTCTCGCCGGGTTCGAAGGCCCGTCCCGTGTCGAGGGCGCGGGCCGACCAGACCTCGCCGTTGAGCTTGATCCGGCCGCCGTGCCCGTCCACCCGTTCGAGGACGACGGCCTGGCGGCCCTTGAGCGCGTCGATGCCGCTGCGCAGCTCCGGGCGCTGCGCGCGGTTCCTGTTGGCCAGCGGGCGTACGACGGCGATGCCCGCGACCGAGACGATGACGAAGACCAGCACCTGTCCGGTGATGCCGAGGCCGAGGCCGGCCGCGACAGCGGCGGCGACGGCTCCGACCGCGAACATGCCGAATTCGGGCATCGCGGTCACCACGAGCGGAATACCCAGCCCCACGGCGGCGATCAGCCACCACAACCAGTCGTCCACAGGCCCATGGTAGGGGCCCGCAGTGGATCTGTGACAGGGTGCGACGGCTCTGCCGGGCGCTTTCGTCGCGGGACCGGGTGCGCGGGCGTCCTCGGCGGGTCGGTTGACGGGGTGACGTCACCGGTCGCGCCGGGGGTCACCCCGGGAAGGTCACTTCAGGGGCAGGCCGTTGGCGGTCCAGCGGTCGCCGCGGCGCTCGACGACGAGCGGGAGGCCGAAGCAGAGGGAGAGGTTGCGGGAGCTGAGCTCGGTCTCCATGGGGCCGGCGGCGACCACCTTGCCCTGGCGGATCATCAGGACGTGGGTGAAGCCCGGGGCGATCTCCTCGACGTGGTGGGTGACCATCACCATGGAGGGGGCGATCGGGTCGCGGGCGAGCCGTCCCAGGCGGCGGACGAGGTCCTCGCGGCCGCCCAGGTCGAGGCCGGCGGCGGGCTCGTCGAGCAGGAGCAGCTCGGGGTCGGTCATCATGGCGCGGGCGATGAGGGTGCGCTTGCGCTCGCCCTCGGAGAGGGTGCCGAACCTGCGGTCGAGGTAGTCGCTCATGCCGAGGCGGTCGAGGAAGGCTCGGGCGCGGTCCTCGTCGACCTGCTCGTAGCTCTCCTGCCAGTGCGCGGTCATGCCGTACGCGGCGGTGAGGACGGTCTCCAGGACGGTCTGCTTGCGCGGCAGCTTCTCGGCCAGGGCGACGCCCGCGATGCCGATGCGGGGGCGCAGTTCGAAGACGTCGACGCCGCCCATCTTCTCGCCGAGGATCTGGACGGTGCCGGAGGTCGGGAAGAGGTAGCTCGAGGCGATGTTCAGCAAGGTCGTCTTGCCGGCGCCGTTGGGGCCGAGGATGACCCACCGCTCGCCCTCGGCGACCGACCAGGAGACCTGGTCCACCAGAG
Organism: Streptomyces sp. NPDC005722; assembly: GCF_040630935.1. NCBI lineage: Bacteria > Bacillati > Actinomycetota > Actinomycetes > Kitasatosporales > Streptomycetaceae > Streptomyces > Streptomyces sp. NPDC005722. Next base: position 134,743 of record NZ_JBEXYN010000023.1, on the reverse strand, counting down.
CCCGGCCGTCTCGGACCACGGATACGTCCACCAGCTCCAGAACATCGCTCATGAGCGTGTTGTCTCCCACTTCCCGATCGCACGTCTGCCGTCGCGAGCACCTGTAGGCGCCGCCCCCAAGGAAATCTACGCCACGCCCGGGCCGCCCCAGTCCTTAGGCTGGGGGGATGCTCGACGAACCTCGCTCAGGACGGCTGGCCGCCTGGGGAAATGCCCTGATTGCCGGACTTGCCGCGCCGGATGACGCCGCTCAGGAAGTGCTCGCCGACGACTCGGTGCACCGGGTCTCCGGACTCCCCGGCGAGGAGGGCCCGGTGGGGCTGACGCTGGGGCTGGGGCGGCTGCGCGCGCTCGGTGTGCGCGGGCTGCGGATCGCGCTGCCGGTGCCGGGGCACCCGCTCGGGCTCAGCGGGCCGCCGGAGTTCAACGCGCGGGCGCTGGCGGCGGGCGAGGCGGTCATCGCCGTGGGCGGGCCGGCCGTCGGGCTGGTCCCGGAGGTCACGGAGGCCGGGCCGCGGGGCGACGTGCACGTGTCGGTGGAGTGGCACTGCCTGGAGGTGCGGGACGCGCCGCCGGCGGACGTGCCCTCGCTGGGGGAGGCGGAGCGGGAGCTCGCCGAGGCGTTGCGGGACGCCACGGAGGCGCTGGCCCGGCTGGACGTGGCCGGCGCGGGACCGACGGCGCAGGCGGCTCTGGAGGCGTACCGGGCGCGGGCGGCGCGCGGGCGCGAGGTGCTGGCGCCGGGGTATCCGCCGCGGGCGGTGCGGGTGCTGGAACTGGCCCAGCGGGTGGGCGCGCTGATCGGGATCGCGACCGGTGCGGGCGCCGGGCACGGGGCGGCGGTCAGCGCCTCGGAGATCGCCGCCCGGGCGGAGTTGCTGCGGCCGGTGGAGCGCACGGCGCGGCGGGCACAGGTGGCGGCGTACAACGCGTACGTCGAGGAGACGGAGCGGCGCCGGGGCTGAGACCGGCCGGGGACGGGAGAAGGCCCCGCGGACGACGCTGTCCGCGGGGCCTTCCGCGCGCACGTCAGTTGTTGAAGCAGACGTTGCCGACGGCCGGGTTGAGGATGCCGACGGCGTCGATGGTGTTGCCGCAGAGGTTGACCGGGATGTTCACCGGAACCTGGATCACGTTGCCGGAGATCACACCGGGCGACCCGGCGGCCACGGCACCCGCGTGGGAGTCGGCGAGCGCGGTACCGGCCGAACCGGCGGCGGCCGCACCGGCGGCGGCGATGATCAGGGCGGCCTTCTTGGCGCTGTTCATGAAACTGTTCCTCCTGTGATGGCACGGCCCGGTTCGAGGAGCCGCACTGTGAGGAACGCGGAGCCCGGGGCGTTGACACGGGGAGGGCGCCGGAAACCTCCGTACGGCGGAATCCGCGTGTCGTACCGGCGTGTGCCGCCCGTCGTACGGGAAGGCGCCGTGGGCCGCACGAACGGACCGGCCCCGGGGCGGCGGAGCGCTCCGGGGCCGGTGGTCACGGCCGTGCCGTGGGGGTGACGTCCTGGGTCAGCGGTTGACGCAGACGTTCCCGATGGCCGGGTTCAGCAGACCGATCACGCTGATGGTGTTGCCGCAGACGTTCACCGGGACGTGCACCGGGACCTGGATGACGTTGCCCGAGACCACACCGGGGCTGTTCTTCGCGCCACCGTGGGCCTGGGCGCCACCGGTGTGGGCGGAGGCGGCACCCGCGCCGACCATGGCGAGGCTTCCGGCGACCATGGCGACGGCGGCGGCCTTGTGCAGGTTCTTCACGTTCTTGCCCTCCTTGCATGGGTGCCGCGGCAGTCGCCGCAGCACGCCATGGAGAACGGCCCACGCCCGGCCAGGTTGCGCCATCCGGGCGACATACACCCGACGGTATGAATCTCACTCCGGACCGAGACGATCCGCTTGTCCTACCGCTAAGCGCCCCGGCTTTCCCGTCGGTGGCCCTCTGTATCGGTGGCCTTTTGCGGCGGTGGTCTTTCGCCGCGTCGTCGGCCGCCCTCGTTCAGCTCCCGATACCGTGCCGGACCGCCCACAGGGCCGCCTGGGTGCGGTCGGAGAGGTCCAGCTTCATCAGGATGTTCGACACGTGGGTCTTCACGGTCTTCTCCGAGAGCACCAGGGCACGGGCGATCTCCCGGTTGGAGCGGCCCTCGGCGATCAGCGACAGCACCTCGCGCTCGCGTTCGGTGAGGGTGCCCCCGCGGCCCTGGCCGGGGGTGGAGTCCTCCTGGGAGAGCAGGGCCTCGGCGACCTCCTGCTGCAGCAGCACGTGTCCGGCGTGCACCGAGCGGATCGCGCCGGCCAGGGCGTCCGGGTCCACGTCCTTGTAGACGTAGCCGGCCGCGCCCGCGCGCAGCGCCGGGACGACCGTGCGCTGCTCGGTGAAGCTGGTGACGACCAGCACGCGGGCCTTGCTGCCGTTGTCGCGCAGCCGCCGCAGGGCCTCGATGCCGTCGACGCCGGGCATGCGGACGTCCATGAGGATGACGTCGGGGGCGAGTTCGCCGGCGCGCTCGACGCCCTCCTCGCCGTCCCCGGCCTCGCCCACCACCTCGATGTCGGGCTGCACCTCCAGGAAGGTCCGCAGGCCGCGGCGGACCACCTGGTGGTCGTCGACCAGCAGGACGCGAATGGGGCCGTCAGCCACCGGGCACCTCCATCTCGATCACGGTGCCCCTGCCGGGCGCCGAGTCCACCGTCAGTCCGCCGCCGACCCCGTCGGCCCGGTCCCGCATGGAGACCAGTCCCAGGTGGCGGCCGGCCCGGCGCACCGCGGACGGGTCGAAGCCGCGCCCGTCGTCGCGCACCGTGAGCACCGCTCCCCTGCCCCGGCCCTCCAGGCGCACCGTCACCGTGGCGGCGTCCGCGTGGCGCAGCGCGTTGTGCAGGGCTTCCTGGGCGACCCGCAGCACCGCCTCCTCCTGGGCGGCGGGCAGGGCGCGTACGTGGCGGTGGCCGAAGGAGATGTGCGCCGAGTGCGCGCGGTCCAGGACGTCGACCTGGGTGCGCAGGGTGGCCAGCAGGCCGTCCTCGTCGAGCGCGGCGGGGCGCAGCTCCACCACGACCGCGCGCAGTTCGTCGGCGGCCTCGGCGGCGAGCGCGGCGACCTGCCGCAGCTCCTCCCGGGCGCGTTCGGGATCGCGGGCCACCAGGGCGGAGGCCGCCTGGGCGGTGAGCCGGAGCGAGAACAGCTTCTGCGAGACGGCGTCGTGCAACTCGTGGGCGATGCGGGCCCGTTCCCCGGCGAGGGTCAGCTCCCGGCTGCGCTCGTACAGGCGGGCGTTGGTGAGGGCGATGGCGGCGTGCGCGGCCAGGGTGCGCAGCAGTTCCTCGTCCTCCTCGCTGAAGCCGCGGCCGTCCCGCGCGGGGCCGGTGGCGCAGCGCTTGTTGGCGAGGAAGAGGGCGCCCAGGATCTCGTCGCCGTCGACCACCGGCATGCCGAGGAACTCGGCCATGTCGGGGTGGGCGGACGGCCAGCCGCCGAAGCGGGGGTCGCCCTTGACGTCGGTCAGCCGCTGGGGGGTGGCCTCGTGGAGCATCGCGGCGAGGATGCCGTGCTGCCGGGGCAGCGGGCCGATGGCCTTCCACTGCTCGTCGCTGACGCCGTCGACGACGAACTGGGCGAAGCCGCCGTGGTCGTCCGGCACGCCCAGGGCCGCGTACTGGGCCTCGAGCAGTTCGCGGGCGGACGAGACGATGGTCTGCAGGACCTCGCGCACTTCCAGGTGCCGGCTCATCGCGAGGACGGCCGCGCTCACCGCCTCGATGCCGCGTCGGGACGATCGGCTGGACATGTGCTCACCGTACCGGCGGGGTGACGGCGGCGGGATCGGCCCGCCGACCGAGCTCCCCCGGTCCGCGGACCTAGGGCGAAGTTCCTTCCGCCGGTGCTGCGGGCGGCCGAGGTGCGGGGGGCGGGCGCGTTCCTACGGTGGGGGCAGCCGCCGGGCGACGGGCCGGGCGGCCGGTGGGAGGACACGTCATGCCGGTGGCAATCATCACGGGAGCGTCGCGGGGACTGGGACGGGCCCTCGCCGGGGCGCTCGCGGAGCGGGGCTGGGACCTGGTGGTCGACTCGCGGTCGGCCGGGGCGCTGGAGGAGGCGGAGCGGGAACTGGCGGGCCGGGCCCGGGTGGCCGCGCTACCGGGTGACGTCACCGATCCGCGGCACCGGGTGGGGCTGGTCTCGGCGGCCTGGGACTTCGGCGGGCTGGACCTGCTGGTGAACAACGCCGGCGCGCTCGGCGCCGAGCCGCTGCGGCCGCTGTCCGAGCATCCGCTGGATGGGCTGCGGGAGGCGCTGGAGACCAACGTGGTGGCCGCGCTGGGCCTGGTGCAGGAGGCGCTGCCGCTGCTGCGCCGGCGGCGGGGTGCGGTGCTCAACATCAGCTCGGACGCCGCCGTCGAGGCGTACCGCACGTGGGGAGGGTACGGCGCGAGCAAGGCTGCGCTGGAGCGGTTGTCGGCGGTGCTGGCGGTGGAGGAGCCGGAGCTGCGGGTGTGGTGGCTGGACCCGGGGGACATGAGGACGGCGATGTACGCGGCGGCGGTGCCCGGCGACGCGGACGCGGACGCGCGCCCGGAGCCCGCGTCCGTGGTGCCGGCCGTGCTGGGCCTGATCGACGGTGGCGCGGCCAGTGGCCGCTACGTCGCCCCGGCCCTGCTGGAGACCGGGCGGTGACCGCGCTGGGCGCGCTGAGGGTGCCGGCGGAGCTGGCGGCGCGGGTGCCGGTGGAGCAGCGCGCGGACGGGACGGCGGGCCGCGACGGGGTGCGGATGCTGGTGGGCCGGCGGGCCCGGGGCGAGGTCGCGCACCACGCCTTCGGTGACCTTCCGGAACTGCTGCGGGCCGGGGACGTGCTGGTGGTGAACACCTCCGCGACGCTGCCGGCGGCGGTGGACGCCACGCTCGGGGAGTCCGCCGTGGTGGTGCACTTCTCGGGGCTGCTGGACGACGGGCGCTGGGTGGTGGAGCTGCGGACGCCCGACGGGCGGGGCACGACCCGGCCGCGTGCGGGCGGTCCGGCGGGGGTGGCGGTGGCGCTGCCCGGCGGCGAGCGGCTGGTGCTGCAGGAACCGCTGAGCCCCCGCGGGGAGCGGCTGTGGGTGGCGCGGGCGTCGGCGGCGGACGCGGCCGGCTTCCTGCGCCGGCACGGGCGGCCGATCCGCTACGCGTACACCGAGCGGGACCAGCCGGTGGCGGCGTACCGGACGGTGTTCTCGGTGCCGTCGGCGGACGGTCTCGGCTCGGCGGAGATGCCCAGCGCGGCCCGCCCCTTCACGGACGGTCTGGTCACGGCGCTGGTGAGCCGGGGGGTGCAGATCGCGCCGGTGGTGCTGCACACCGGGGTGTCCTCCGGCGAGGCGCACGAGCCGCCGTACCCGGAGCGCTTCTCGGTGCCGGAGAGCACCGCGTGGCTGGTGAACGCCGCCCGGGCGGGCGGCGGGCGGGTCGTGGCGGTGGGCACCACCGCGGTGCGCGCCCTGGAGACGGCGGCCGACGCGCGGGGGCGGGTCGCGGCGGCGGGCGGCTGGACCGACCTGGTGGTCACGCCGGAGCGGGGCGTGCGGGCGGTGGACGGCCTCCTCACGGGGCTGCACGACCCGGCGGCCTCGCACGTGCTGATGCTGGAGGCGGTCGCCGGCCGGGAGCTGCTGGGGCGGGTCTACGACGCTGCGGTGGGGGCGCGTTACCTCTGGCACGAGTTCGGGGACGTGAACCTGCTGCTGCCCTGACGGGCCCGGGCGGGGCACCAGGCGTCGCCGGGCGGTCGCGGTGGGCGACGCGTCTGTGAGGCGGCGCATAGGGCGTACGTCACGTACGAAGGCGCGTAGTAGGGGGCGGGACGGCCGGATCGGCAGGAGGCACGGCGTGTGCCGTGCTCCGCCGGTCCGGTCGCTACGACTTCGGGTAGTAATGCATGGGTTTGGTCGGGGAATTTCCCGCGGCTAAGAATGCTCGGGTCGCTCCGCGCCGTGTTCGACGCACGGCGCTTCTCCTTGCCCGAGGGCGGAGTGGGGCGCAGCCGAATGGAAGAGGTCACTCCCCCATGCAGCTCCCGACGATCCCGAAGTTCGACCGTCTGACCAAGGCCCACAAGTACTCCGCCGCCGGCATCGCCGCGGCCGGTGTGGGCGTCCTGGCCATCACCGGTGTGACCGGGACCAGCGGGACGGCGCAGGCCACCGGCAAGGCGTCGGAGCAGGTCTCCCCGCAGGCCCGGGCCGCCGCGGCCGAGCGGCACGCCGCGCACGTCGCCCACGTCGCGCACCGGAAGGTGCTCGCCGGGCGGCACGCGGCCCACGTCGCGCACCTGGCCGCCGAGCGCAAGCGCCAGGCGGACGAGCGTGCGCGCGAGGCCGCACAGGAGGCGCGCGAGCGCCGGGCCGCCGCCAACCGCAGCCACGAGCGCAAGGCCCTCGTCCCGCAGCAGCGGCACGAGGCCTCGGCCCCCGCTCCGCGCGCGGCCGCCCCGAAGGCGCCCGCAGCGCCCTCCGGCACCCCGCAGCAGATGGCGCGGCAGATCATCGGCGACGCGGCGCAGTTCCAGTGCTTCGCCAACATCGTGATGCACGAGAGCACCTGGAACCCGTACGCGGTCAACCCCTCCTCGGGTGCGTACGGCCTGGTCCAGGCGCTGCCGGGCTCCAAGATGGCCTCCGCGGGCGCCGACTGGCGCACCAATGCGGCCACGCAGATCAGGTGGGGCCTCGACTACATGAACGGGCGCTACGGCAGCCCCTGCGGCGCCTGGTCGTTCTGGCAGGCCAACCACTGGTACTGAGCCGTCCGGCGCGAGCCGCGCGGACGTGCGGAAGGCGGCGGTTCCCCTCCTGGGGAGCCGCCGCCTTCCGTTGTCGTACGCGGGGCCGCTACTTGCGCATGACCTCCGGCTCGTGGCGGCGCAGCAGGCGCAGCACGAGGATGCCGCAGACGAGGGCGATGCCGAGCAGGATCCCCATGTCGAAGCCCCACTGGCTCGCGGTGTGCTCCCACAGCGGGTCGAGGTTGTCGGGCTTGGCCGGGTCCCACGGCGGCATGATGTGGCCGAGGTCGAGGGTGGCGCCGGCGGCGCCGACGGCCCAGCGGGACGGCATGAGCCAGGCGACCTGCTCCAGGCCGACGGTGCCGAAGATCTGGAACAGGACGCCGGTGAAGACGACCTGGACGATCGCGAACATCACCAGCAGCGGCATGGTCTTCTCGGCGGTCTTCACCAGCGAGGAGATGACCAGGCCGAACATCATCGAGGTGAAGCCCAGCGCGATGACCACCAGGGTGATCTCCGCGGCCGGGAAGCCCTTGACGATCAGGCCCTCTTCGGGGAGCTTGCGCGCCGACAGCCCGATGGCGCAGATGATGACCCCCTGCAGGGCGCTGATCAGGCCGAGCACGAAGACCTTGGAGAGCAGGTACGCGGAGCGGGACAGGCCGGTGGCGCGTTCCCGTTCGTAGATCACGCGTTCCTTGATCAGCTCGCGGACCGAGTTGGCGGCGCCCGAGAAGCAGGCGCCCACCGCGATGATCAGCATGATGGTGCCCGCGTCGGTGTTGAACTTGCCCGCCTCGTCCGGCGGCGCCAGGCCGAACTTCGCCGGGATCACCACGCTCACCAGGCCGAGGACGGCCGGGAGGATCACCATCAGCGCCATGAAGCCCCTGTCGGACGCGATCACCGACAGGTAGCGGCGCACGAGGGTGACGAACTGCGCCGGCCAGCTCTGCGGCTTGGGCGGCTTGGCCCGCTGCGGGGCCGCGCCTACGGACTGCGGGGCGACCGCGTCCAGGTCCGCGGCGTAGATCTGGTAGTGCTGGGAGCCGCGCCAGCGCCCGGACCAGTCGTAGTCGCGGTAGTTCTCGAAGGCGGAGAAGACGTCGGCCCAGGTTTCGTAGCCGAAGAAGTTCAGCGCCTCCTCGGGCGGCCCGAAGTAGGCCACGGCACCGCCCGGCGCCATCACCAGCAGCTTGTCGCACAGGGCGAGTTCGGCCACCGAGTGGGTCACGACGAGCACGGTGCGGCCGTCGTCGGCGAGGCCGCGCAGCAGCTTCATGACGTCCCGGTCCATGCCCGGGTCGAGGCCGGAGGTGGGCTCGTCCAGGAAGATCAGCGAGGGCTTGGTCAGCAGCTCCAGGGCGACCGAGACGCGCTTGCGCTGACCACCGGAGAGCGAGGTGACCCGCTTGTCGGCGTGGACGTCGAGCTTGAGCTCGCGCAGCACCTCGTCGATGCGGGCCTCGCGCTCGGCGGCCTTGGTGTCGCCGGGGAAGCGGAGCTTGGCCGCGTAGCGCAGGGCTCTGCGGATCGTCAGTTCCTTGTGCAGGATGTCGTCCTGCGGGACGAGGCCGATGCGCTGCCGCAGCTCCGCGAACTGCTTGTAGAGGTTGCGGCTGTCGTACAGCACCTCGCCCTCCTCGGCCGGCCGGTAGCCGGTCAGGGCGCGCAGCAGCGTCGACTTGCCGGAGCCGGAGGGACCGATGACGGCGACCAGCGACTTCTCGGGGACGCCGAAGGAGACGTCGTTGAGGATCGTCTTGGTGCCGCTGCCCTGCGGCACCTTCACCGTCAGCCGGCGGGCGGAGAAGGAGATCTCGCCGGTGTCGACGAACTCCTCCAGCTGGTCGCCGACGAGCCGGAAGGTGGAGTGGCCGACGCCCACGATGTCGTTGGGGCCCAGCAGATGACGCTGTATGGGCTGGCCGTTGACGTACGTGCCGTTGTGGCTGCCGAGGTCGACGATCTCGTAGCGGCCGTCGGGGTGCGCCCGGAACTCCGCGTGGAAGCGGGAGACCTGGAGGTCGGAGACGACCAGGTCGTTCTCCAGGGCGCGGCCGATCTTCATGACGCGGCCGAGCACCAGGTGGTGGAAGGTGGTCGGGCTGCGGTCGCCGTAGACGGGAGGCGCGCCGGCGCCGCCGGACGGCCCGTGCGGGGCCGGGATGTGCGCCTGCGGCGTCCGCCCGTCGGGCCGCGGGGACGGCTGCGGCACGTGGGCGGCCGCCGACCCGTTCCCCCAGCCGCCCTGCCGCGGCGGGGCCACGGAGTTCGGCCTCGACTGCGCCGCCGGGCCGGACTGGTGGGCCTGCTGCGGGTTCGCCAGCGCGGTGTCGGCGCTGTAGAGGTCACCGCCGGCCGCGGCGCCGCTGAAGCTCAGACGCGGGCCGTCGGCGGCGTTGCCGAGGCTGACGGTGGCCCCGGCGGCGACGTCGTAGGCGTGGACGCGCTGGCCCTGGACGTAGGTGCCGTTGGTGCTGCCCAGGTCCTCGATGACCCAACCGCGTTCGCCACGGCGGATGGTGGCGTGCCGCCAGGAGACCCGCGCGTCGTCGAGGACGACGTCCGACTGCGGGTCCCGGCCGAGACTGTACGACCTGGCCGGATCGAGCGCCCAGGTCCGACCGTTCAGTTCGAGTACGAGTTCAGGCACCCCAAGCCCCACAAAGTTGTCCCCCGGGTTGTCCCCCATGAGGGGAGTCTAGGGATTGCGAACACCGGGAGGAACCATTCCCGGCACGCCGACCCGTCGGGAGGCCACAGCGTTGCGGTGATGTGAACCGTCTTCCGAGAAGCCGTTGACGGCGCCGAAACACCACCGGAGAGTGGTAACCGCCCATGAACCGTGCGGATCATGACGGATCGGGGCACCATGCGGCGCAGGCGGTTCGGACGCGAGACCTCGGGGGCGGGCATGACCGCGTACACCTCCACACCTTCGAACGCGCCCGCGCGCCCGGTCCCGTGGGGCGGCGTGCTGCTCTCGGCGATCGCCGCGGTGAGCTGGGCGTACCTGGGGATGGTGGGGGCCGCCGCGCTGGGCCTGCACCTGCTCGGCGCCGACACCGCGGGCTCGCTGGGGCCGATGACGGCGGCCGTGGTCGCCATGGCGGTGGGCGGCAAGGTCGTCCCGTCGGGTGACGTCGCGGTGTTCGGGCTGGGCGGTGCGGGTGGCGAGGGCCGGCTGGACCTCATGCCGCTGGGCGTCGGCCTGGTGGGCGCCCTGCTGCTGTCCTGGGTGTTCCTGCGGTCGCTGCGCGGGGCCGGGCTGACCGTCCCCGGGGGCGAACTCGCCGCGCGGGCCGGTGCGGTGGTGGCGCTCTTCGTGGCGCTGCTGGGCGCGCTGGCGTGGGCCGGGGAGGACACCATCGCCCTCGACGGCGCCGCGCTGGGCGGGGACAAGGGCGGCGGCCTGACGGACGGACTGCCGGGCATCGGTGACCTCGGCGGGGGGCTCGGGGACGGGCTGCAGGACCTGATCGACGCCAAGGCCTCGGTGAGCTTCCACGTCGCGACCGGCCGCACCCTGCTGGGCGGTCTGCTGTGGGTGCTGGTCGTCCTGCTGCTGGCGCTGCTCACCTCGCGCCGTTCGCCGCTGCCGCCCGCCCTGGAGCCGCTGCACCGCGTCGTGCGGCCCGCGGCGTCGGCGCTGCGCTGGGTGCTGCTGCTGGCCGTCCTCGCGGGCTGCGCGGCCGCCGGGTACGCGGCGGTGACCGGTGACGAGCCGGGCCGGATCGCCGGGGCGGCCCTGCTGGGGGCGCCCAACGGGGTGTGGCTGGCGGTGCCGCTCGGGCTGTTCGTGTCCTGGCGGGGCACGGCCACCGGGGAGCTGGCCAAGGTGCTGCCGGACCCGCTGGACCGGCTGCTGTCGACCAGCGTGCAGGAACCCGTGACGCCCGCCCGGCTGGCCGAGTACGACCAGCGGGTGTGGCTGCTGACCCTCGCCGCGGCGCTGATGATGCTGGCCGCGGGGGCGTTGGCTGCGGCCCGCACCCCGCTGTGGGGGTCGACGCGGGCCGGGTTCGCGGGCCGCTGCGCGCTACGGCTCGGCCTGGTCACCGCGCTCGCCTTCCCGCTGCTGGTGTGGGTGACCGGCGTCTCCGTGGACGCGGGCGTCTCGGTCTTCGGCTTCGACGCGGTGGGCGCCGGGGTGGACCTGCACGGCAGCCTCCCCCTGGCGTTCCTGCTGGGCGCCGCCTGGGGGGCGGCGGCCGGCGGCGCGGGGGCGCTGCTGGCACTGCTGACGGGCACGGCCGGACGCCGGGTGTCGCCGTACGCGCTGCGCCGGGCGGCCGAGGCGGCGGCCGGGGAGAGCAGCTCGCGCACCTACCCGGGCATCGCCTACCAGCCCGGTCCCTACCTCCCGAGCCCCGGCTACGGCCCGCCGGACGCCGGGCCCAACCCCTACCGGCAACCCCCGCACGGCCGGGCGCCCCACGGCCAGGCGCCGCAGGGGCCGCCGAACGGCGCCCCGCCGCAGGGCCGCGGGCCGCACTCCGCCCGGACCGTCACCGGGGCGCCGCTGCCCCCGCCGCCCGGGCCGCCGCCCGGTCCTCCCCCGGTACCTCCCCCGGGGCCGCCGCCCGGCCCCTCGCGCGGGGGCCCGCCGCCCGGCGCGCCCGGGGGCCGCCGCTGACCACGGACGGTGTCCGGCAGGCGGAACACATGTCCGTCCCCGGCACGGTGCCCGATACGGTGGAGGCACCATGAACGACGCATCGCAGGCGACCGCTGCCACCGCCGCCAATGTGCCGACGCTGCTGGTCAAGATCTTCGGCAAGGACCGGCCGGGGATCACCGCCGGGCTCTTCGAGACGCTGGCCCGCTTCCAGGTGAACGTCATCGACATCGAGCAGGTCGTCACCCGGGGACGCATCGTGCTCTGCGCCCTGGTACCCGCCCCCGCGGGCCGTCCCATGGAGGGCGAGCTGCGTGCGACGGTGCACGCGTGGGCGGAGTCGATGCGCCTGCAGGCCGAGATCATCTCCGGCATCGGCGACAACCGGCCGCGCGGTGAGGGCCGCTCCCATGTGACGGTGCTGGGGCACCCGCTGACGGCGGAGTCCACGGCGGCCATAGCGGCCAGGATCACCGGCGCGGGCGGCAACATCGACCGTATCTTCCGGCTCGCGAAGTACCCGGTGACGGCGGTGGAGTTCGCCGTCTCCGGCGTCGCCACCGACACGCTGCGCCCGGCGCTGGCCCTGGAGGCCCACGAGCGCGGCGTCGACGTGGCCGTGGTGTCGGCGGGCCTGCACCGCCGTGCGCAACGCCTGGTGGTCATGGACGTGGACTCCACCGTCATCCAGGACGAGGTGATCGAGCTCTTCGCGGCGCACGCGGGCTGCGAGGACCAGGTCGCCGAGGTCACGGCCGCGGCGATGCGCGGCGAGCTGGACTTCGAGCAGTCCCTGCACGCGCGGGTCGCCCTGCTCGAGGGGCTGGACGAGTCGGTGGTGGACAAGGTCCGGCAGGAGGTGCGGCTGACGGCCGGGGCGCGCACGCTGATCCGCACGCTCAAGCGGATGGGTTACCAGGTGGGCGTGGTCTCCGGGGGCTTCACGCAGGTCACCGACGACCTCAAGGAGCGGCTGGGGCTGGACTTCGCCGCCGCCAACACCCTGGAGATCGTGGACGGCAGGCTCACCGGCCGGGTGACCGGCGAGATCGTGGACCGGGCGGGCAAGGCCCGGCTGCTGCGGCGCTTCGCGGCGGAGGCCGGGGTGCCGCTCAGCCAGACCGTCGCCATCGGCGACGGCGCCAACGACCTGGACATGCTCAACGCGGCGGGCCTCGGGGTCGCCTTCAACGCCAAGCCGGTGGTGCGGCGGGCCGCGGACGCCGCCGTCAACGTGCCGTTCCTGGACACCGTGCTCTACCTGCTGGGCATCACGCGCGAGGAGGTCGAGGCGGCCGACGCCGACGACGGCTCCGCCGCCGGGGACTGACCGGCGCACCCACGGGCACCCCACGAGCACGGCGAGGGCCCCGGAGCACCGGCTCCGGGGCCCTCGCCGTGCCGTGCCGGGCCCCGCGGCGCCGCCGGACCGCGGCCGGGGTGCGGCTCAGTCGTGCGGCGACCAGAAGTCGACGAGGCGGCCGACGCCGTGCTCGACCGTCTTCCACGGGCCCGAGAAGGTGATCACGGCGATGGCCGCCGTCGGGAAGCCGGTGCGGTTCATCCGCGCGCGGGCGTCCCCGTCGCTCTCCCCCGCGAGCGCGTCGGCGAGCGCGTGGATGGCCGGGTTGTGGCCCACCAGCAGCACGTCGTCGACGTCCTCGGGGGTCTCGTCGAGCAGGGCGATCAGGTCACCGAGGGTGGCGTCGTACAGACGCTCCTCGTAGACGGTGCGGGGGCGGTGCGGGAGTTCGTGGGCGGCCAGCTTCCACGTCTCGCGGGTGCGCGTGGCCGAGGAGCAGAGGGTGAGTTCGAACGGGATCCCCAGTTCGGCGAGCCTGCGGCCGGCGACGGGGGCCTCCTTGCGTCCCCGTTCCGCCAGCGGTCGCTCGTGGTCGGGGACGTCGGGCCAGTCGGCTTTGGCGTGCCGGAGCAGGACGATCCGGCGGGGCGATGCAGCTGCGCTCATGACCCTCAGCTTTCCAGAAATCCGGCCGTCAGGCGCGGGCTGCGGGACGGATCACGGTTCGCCGCAGGTGGGTCACAGCAGGTACTGCAGCAGCCCCGGGAGCCCTTCGCCGACCGTGTGCAGGAGCTGTCCGACGGGCTCCGCGGCCGAGGCCTCCGCCGCCCCCGGGCCCGCGACCAGGGCGAGCAGCGCTGCGAAGGCGAGCGCGGGCAGGGCGAGCGCCCACCACGGCAGGCGCGTCTGCGTGCCGCGTCCGGCCGCCGGGCGGGCGGCGCGGGTACGCCGGGTACGCGAGGGAACAGCCTGCGTGGACACGGGTCGCCTCCGTGGGTCGGCCGCGGTGCCGGAACGTCGTCCGACCTTGCACCACGACGCTACGGAAGGGCGGCCGCCGGGCCCATCGGGTGGCCCACCCACTTGACCCTGACCCTGGCCCCCTAGGGGAGGTGGGGTTGTCCCTACCCCCGCTCTCGGGGTGGCGGGTCAGCGGGTCAGCGGGGCAGGTCAGCGGGGCGCGGGTCAGCCGAACTTCGCGCCGATGACAGCGATCACCGCGACGAGCGCGGGCACGGCCATCATGAGACCGAAGACGATCAGAAACTTCTTCTGCGGCTGCGGGGGGTTCGGCTCGAGCACGGGCATGCCGCCCAGTCTCGCATCCGCCCGCGGCCCCCGCGTACCCGGGTGGTCAGAGTTCGTCCTCCACGGCGCGGTCACGGCCGGCGACGACGCCCGCGGCGATCTGCGGCACCAGCAGGGCGAGCATGAAGGCCACCGGCAGGTCCCAGCCGCCGGTGTGCTGGTAGAGGGTGCCGACGAGGATCGGACCGGGGATGGAGATCAGGTAGCCGGTGCACTGTGCGAAGGCCGAGAGCCGCACGACGCCGCCGCCGGTGCGGGAGCGCATCCCGATCATGGTGAGGGCCAGCGGGAACGAGCAGTTGGAGATGCCCAGCAGCACCGCCCACACCCAGGGCGCGCCGGCCGGGGCCGCCCACAGTCCGCCGTAGCCGACGATCCCGAACAGGCCGAGGCCGACGGCGAGTCCGCCCTGGTGCCGCATGCGGCCGGCGAGCGCGGGGAGCACGAAGGAGAGCGGCACGCCCATCACCATGGTGACGGCGAGCAGCACACCGGCGGTGGAGGCGGAGACCCCGGCGTCGCGGAAGATCTGCGGGAGCCACCCCATGGTGATGTACGCGCCTGTGGCCTGGAGCCCGAAGTAGACGGCGAGCGCCCAGGCGGTACGGCTGCGGGCGATGCTGCCGGTCTGGTTCCGCTCCTCGGGGGCCGCCGGCGCGGCCGCGGCGGCGGGGGCCCGGTCGCGGACGAGGGCGAGCCAGGGCACCACGGCGAACGCGGCGATCACGCCCCAGGCCGCGAGGCCGAACCGCCAGTCGCCGCCGAGCGCACGGGTCGCCGGGACGGTCGCCGCGGCGGCGACGGCGGTGCCCAGGGACAGGGCCATCGAGTAGAGCCCCGTCATGGTGCCGACGCGGTCCGGGAACCAGCGCTTGACGACGACGGGCATCAGGACGTTGCCGACGGCTATGCCGCCCAGGGCGAGGGCGCTGGCGGCGAGGAAGGGCACCGTGCCGCCGGTGAACGGCCGCAGGAAGAGCCCCAGGGTGATGGCGACCAGGCCCGCGCAGACGACGGCACCGGGGCCGCGCCGGCGGGCCAGCCGGGGCGCGGTCACCCCGAACACGGCGAAGCACAGCGCGGGGACGGAGGTGAGCAGGCCGGCGACGCTGCCGCTCATCCCGAGGCCGTCGCGCACCTCCTCGAGGAGCGCGCCGAGGCTGGTGATGGCGGGCCGCAGATTAAGTGCCGCGAGCACCAAGGCGACCGCTACCAGCGTCCGGGTGCGCCGTGTGCCGGGCACGCTGTTGGGCAGGTGTGCGGGCACGGAGGCCTGTTCCGTGGCAGGGTCAAGCGTCGCTTCGTCGTCACGCATGCCGACCATCATAGAATGATGGGATGAATGTTGAGGAGAGCCCATGCCCCTGACCTCACCCCGGCGCTCCGCCCTGGCCGACCAGGTGATCGCGCAACTGCGCGCGCAGATCACCTCCGGTGAGTGGCCGGTGGGGTCGCGGATCCCCACCGAGACCCAGCTGGTCGAGCAGCTCGGGGTGGCCCGCAACACCGTCCGCGAGGCGGTCCGGGCGCTCGCGCACAACGGGCTCCTCGACATCAGGCAGGGATCCGGCACCTATGTGCTGGCCACCAGCGAGCTGGCCGGGGTGATGCACCGCCGCTTCGCCGACTCCGACCCCCGGCACGTGGCCGAGCTCCGCAGCGCCCTGGAGGCGTCAGCGGCGGCGCTCGCCGCGCGGCGTCGCACGGAACGCGACCTGAAGCAGCTGGACGCCGCCCTGGCCCGGCGGGAGAGCGCCTGGGAGTCGGGCCGGGCCGAGGCCTTCGTCGACGCGGACGCCGCACTGCACCTGTCGGTCGTGGCGGCCTCGCACAACGACGTCGTCGTCGAGCTCTACGCCGACCTCGGCGAGGTGCTGCGCGCCTTCCTGCGTGCGGACGTCGGCGAGGAGCTGCGGCCCGAGCAGTACGTGGACCACGCGCGGCTGGTCGAGGCGATCCGGGCCGGTGATCCGGAGGCGGCCTCGGGCGAGGCCTCGGCGCACGCCTTCAGCTGCCGCTTCAGCCCAGCTGCCCGGTGACCCAGACGTCCTGGATCTCCTTCCAGCAGCGGTCGCTGAGGGTGACGGTCTCGGCGGGGCCGACCGGGACGGACGCCCCGTCGACGTCCGGGTCCCACCACTGGCGGCACTCGATGTGCAGCTGGACGCTGTCCAGGTCGGGGTCGGGGTTGAAGCAGACGGCGACGCCCTCGCTGCCCTGTACCGAGGTCCGGCACTGGGCGACGTCCGGCAGCCGTGCCGCGGCCCCCGCCGTCGCGGCCGCCGGGCCCACGCCGGCGACGAGCGCCGCGACGGCCGCCGCGGCGCACACGTAGGCACGCACGATGCACACCTCCCTCCGCTGACCCCCGGCTCACCCCCGCACGGCCATCCTCCCGGCCCGCGGGGCCCGGCCACCCGGTCTGCTGGGCCGAACGGGGGACACGGCCCCGAACGCGCGTACGGCCCCGGCGCCGCCCGAGGGCGGCACCGGGGCCGTACGCGAAGGGGCCGGAGCGGCCCGTACGATCAGGCGCCCACCGCGTGCAGGCCGCCGTCGACGTGGATGATCTCGCCCGTCGTCTTGGGGAACCAGTCGCTCAGCAGCGCCACGACGCCGCGGCCGGCCGGCTCGGGGTCGGCGAGGTTCCACTCGAGCGGGGCACGGTGGTTCCAGACGTCGGCCAGCTCACCGAAGCCCGGGATGGACTTGGCGGCCATGGAGCCGATCGGGCCGGCCGAGATCAGGTTGCAACGGATGTTCTGCTTGCCCAGGTCACGCGCCATGTAGCGGGAGGTGGCCTCCAGCGCCGCCTTGGCCGGGCCCATCCAGTCGTACTGGGGCCAGGCGAACTGCGCGTCGAAGGTGAGGCCGACGACCGAGCCGCCCTCCTGCATCAGCGGCAGGCAGGCCATGGTGAGCGACTTCAGCGAGTACGCGGAGACGTGCATCGCGGTGGCGACGGACTCGAACGGCGTGTTGAGGAAGTTGCCGCCGAGGGCGTCCTGCGGCGCGAAGCCGATGGAGTGCACGACGCCGTCGAGCCCGCCCAGCTCCTCGCGGACGAGGTCGGCGAGCCTGCCGAGGTGCTCGTCGTTGGTGACGTCGAGCTCGATGACCTTGACCGGCCTGGGCAGCTTCTTGGCGATGCGCTCGGTCAGCGTGGGCCGCGGGAACGCCGTGAGGATGATCTCGGCACCCTGCTCCTGGGCGAGCTTCGCGGTGTGGAACGCGATGGAGGACTCCATCAGCACGCCGGTGATGAGGATGCGCTTTCCAGCGAGGATTCCGCTCATGTGCTCAGTGACCCATGCCCAATCCGCCGTCGACGGGAATGACGGCTCCGGTGATGTATGCGGCCTCGTCGGAGGCGAGGAAGCGGACCGAGGCGGCGATCTCCTCGGGCTGCGCGTAACGGGCCAGCGGCACCTGGCCGACGATGCTCTCCCGCTGCTCGTCGGTGAGCACGCGGGTCATGTCGGTGTCGACGAAGCCGGGGGCGACCACGTTGACCGTGATGTTGCGCGAGCCGAGCTCACGGGCCAGCGAGCGCGCGAAGCCGACGAGACCGGCCTTGGACGCGGCGTAGTTCGCCTGCCCCGCCTGGCCCGTCAGGCCCACCACGGAGGAGATCAGCACGACGCGACCCTTGCGGGCGCGCAGCATCTTCCGCACCGCGCCCTTCACCACGCGGAAGGTGCCGGTCAGGTTGGTGTCCAGGACCGACGTGAAGTCGTCGTCGGACATCCGCAGCAGCAGCTGGTCGCGGGTGACGCCGGCGTTGGCCACCAGCACCTCGACCGCGCCCTGCTGGGCCTCGATCTCCTTGAAGGCCTGCTCGACCTGCTCACCGTCGGTGATGTCGCACTTGACGGCGAAGAAACCCTCCGGGGGCTCGCCCGAGCGGTAGGTGACGGCGACCTTGTCGCCCGCGTCGGCGAACGCTCGGGCGATGGCGAGGCCGATGCCCCGGTTTCCTCCGGTGACGAGAACCGAGCGGCTCAACGGATCACCCTTTCCCTAGAGGTCTGGTACTCCAGAAAACTATCTGCCTACGTCGCGGTACGGGGAATCGACCCCCGACAGGGGCATGTGCGAGTCGCTGTCGAGTCCCTACAGAAAACCGCAGGCGGGCGGATTGTCGGAGCGGCATGATTCACTGCGGAGACACTGACGATTGGACAGAAGGGGAGGCCCTCGTGCCCCACGAGGTCGATCAGTCATTCCTGGCGCTGCCGCTCAGGGCGCTCGCCGACGCGGCACTGGCACGCGCCCGCGCGCTGGGCGCCGAGCACGCCGACTTCCGCTTCGAGCGGGTGCGCGGCGCCTCGTGGCGGCTGCGCGACGGCAGGGCCTCCGGCTCGTCGGACACCACGGACGTCGGCTACGCGGTGCGCGTGGTGCACGGCGGGGCGTGGGGCTTCGCCTCCGGGGTCGACCTGTCGATGGACGCCGCGGCGCGCGTGGCCGGGCAGGCCGTGGCGATGGCGAAGCTGTCGGCCAAGGTGATCGCGGCGGCGGGCTCCGACGAGCGGGTGGAGCTGGCGGCCGAGCCGGTCCACTCGGACCGGGTGTGGGTCTCCTCGTACGAGGTCGACCCCTTCCAGGTGCCCGATGCCGACAAGACGGGTCTGCTGTCCGAGTGGAGCGGGCGGCTGCTGGCCGCGGACGGCGTGTCGCACGTCGACGCCTCCCTGATGACGGTCCACGAGAACAAGTTCTACGCGGACACCGCGGGGACGACCACGATCCAGCAGCGGGTGCGGGTGCACCCGGAGCTCACCGCCGTCGCGGTGGACCCGCGGACCGGTGAGTTCGACTCGATGCGGACGCTGGCGCCGCCGGCCGGCCGCGGCTGGGAGTACCTGACCGGCACCGGCTGGGACTGGGACGCGGAGCTCGCGGAGATCCCCGGGCTGCTCGCCGAGAAGATGGCGGCGCCCTCGGTGCAGGCGGGGGCGTACGACCTGGTGGTCGACCCGTCGAACCTGTGGCTCACCATCCACGAGTCGATCGGCCACGCCACCGAGCTGGACCGCGCGCTGGGCTACGAGGCCGCCTACGCCGGCACCTCCTTCGCCACCTTCGACCAGCTGGGCACGCTGCGGTACGGCTCCGCGCACATGAACGTCACCGGCGACCGCACCGCCGAGCACGGCCTGGCGACCGTCGGCTACGACGACGAGGGCGTCGCCGGACAGTCCTGGGACCTGGTCAAGGACGGCGTCCTGGTCGGCTACCAGCTCGACCGCAGGATCGCGCGGCTCACCGGCTTCGAACGCTCCAACGGCTGCGCCTACGCGGACTCCCCCGGCCACGTCCCCGTGCAGCGGATGGCGAACGTGTCGCTGCAGCCGGCACCGGACGGGCCGTCGACGCAGGAGCTGATCTCCGGCGTGGAGCGCGGCATCTACGTCGTGGGCGACCGCTCCTGGTCGATCGACATGCAGCGCTACAACTTCCAGTTCACCGGTCAGCGCTTCTTCAGGATCGAGAACGGCCGCCTGGCCGGGCAGCTGCGCGACGTCGCCTACCAGGCCACCACCACCGACTTCTGGGGCTCCATGGAGGCCGTCGGCGGGCCCCAGACCTACGTCCTCGGCGGTGCCTTCAACTGCGGAAAGGCCCAGCCGGGCCAGGTCGCCGCCGTCTCGCACGGCTGCCCCTCCGCGCTCTTCCGCGGCGTCAACATCCTCAACACCACGCAGGAGGCCGGTCGATGAGCACCGTTTCGAAGCCCCACGAGATCGTCGAGCGCGCCCTGGAACTGACCCGCGCGGACGGCTGCGTGGTCATCGCCGACGAGGACTCCTCGGCCAACCTGCGCTGGGCGGGCAACGCCCTGACCACCAACGGCGTGACGCGCGGCCGCAGCCTGACCGTGGTCGCGACGGTGGACGGCTCGCAGGGCACCGCCTCGGGCGTGGTGTCCCGTGCGGCGGTCACCGCGGACGAACTGGAGCCGCTGGTACGGGCCGCCGAGGCGGCCGCACGCGCCGCCGGTCCCGCCGAGGACGCCCAGCCGCTGGTCGAGGGGGTGCCGGCGAGCGCCTCCTTCACCGAGCCGCCGGCCGAGACCTCCTCCGAGGTGTTCGCCGCTTTCGCGCCCGCCCTGGGCGAGTCCTTCGCCGCGGCGCGGGCCGGCGGCCGGAGGCTGTACGGCTTCGCGTACCACTCCGTCACCTCGACCTACCTGGGCACGTCCACGGGGCTGCGGCTCCGTCACGACCAGCCCAGCGGCACCCTGGAACTCAACGCCAAGTCCGAGGACATGTCCCGCTCGGCGTGGGCGGGCGCCGCCACCCGCGACTTCACCGACGTCGACCCGGCCGCCCTCGAGGCCGACCTCGCGCAGCGCCTTGCCTGGGCCGAGCGCCGGGTCGACCTGCCCGCCGGGCGGTACGAGACGCTGCTGCCGCCGTCCGCCGTCGCGGACCTGGTGATCTACCAGCAGTGGAGCGCCGCGGCCCGTGACGCGGCGGAGGGCCGTACGGTCTTCAGCCGCCCGGGCGGGGGTACCCGGGTCGGCGAGAAGCTCTCCGAGCTGCCGCTGACGCTGCGCAGCGACCCGGCCGAACCGGGTCTGGAGTCGGCGCCGTTCGTCATCGCGCACGCCTCGGGTGACGTGGCGTCGGTCTTCGACAACGGGCTGCCCGTCGAGGCCACCGACTGGGTGCGCGAGGGCGTGCTCAACCGGCTGTCCACCACGCGGCACAGCGCCGGGCTGACGGGGCTGCCGTTCGCGCCGTCCGGGGGCAACCTGGTCCTGGACGGCGGCGGCAAGCGGTCGCTGGAGGAGATGGTGGCGGACACCGAGCGCGGCCTGCTGCTGACCTGCCTGTGGTACATCCGCGAGGTGGATCCGGCCACCCTGCTGCTGACCGGGCTGACCCGGGACGGGGTCTACCTGGTGGAGGGCGGCGAGGTGACCGGTGTGGTGAACAACTTCCGGTTCAACGAGTCGCCGGTCGACCTGCTGGGCCGGGCCACCGAGGTGGGCCGCACCGAGCGCACGCTGCCGCGCGAGTGGAGCGACTGGTTCACCCGGGCCGCGTTCCCGGCGATGCGGGTCCCGGACTTCAACATGAGCTCGGTCAGCCAGGGCGTCTGACCAGGACGACGGGTGGGGCGATGAACGAGAAGCAGACGGTCAAGGTCTCGAAGTTCCTGGCGCGGGTGCTGCGGCACGACCCGGCCTCGATCGGGATCACCCTCGACCCGGCCGGCTGGGTGGACGTGGACGAGCTGATCGCCGCGTCCCGCCGGTCGGGCCGGCACTTCTCGCGCGCCGACCTCGACCACGTCGTGGCCAACAACAGCAAGAAGCGCTACGCCTTCTCGGAGGACGGGCGGCGGATCCGGGCCAGCCAGGGGCACTCGGTGGGGGTCGACCTCGGGCTGTCCCCGGCGGACCCGCCGGCCGTCCTCTTCCACGGCACGGCGAGCACCACCCTGCCGGTGGTGCTGCGCGAGGGGCTCAAGCCGATGTCCCGGCAGGACGTCCACCTCTCCGCGGACGTGGAGACGGCCGTGCGCGTCGGTACGCGGCACGGCCGTCCGGTGGTGCTGGAGGTGGACGCCGCGGGGCTGGCCGCCGCGGGTCACGTCTTCCGGGTGAGCGCCAACGGGGTGTGGCTCACCGATCTCGTGCCGCCGACGCATCTGCGGCAGCACGTCCTCTGAGCCGCACGCCCCCGTCTGGAGGCCGGACGCCCCGTCAGGTGGCCGTCCGCCGGCGCCTGCCGCGGATCGAGGCCCACAGCGGTGTGATCACGGCGACCACGAGGATCGCGCCCAGGATCTGCAGCACATGACGGGTCCAGTCGACGCCGCTGGTGTGCCGTACCCCGACCCATCCGGCGACCGCGTTGCCCAGGAAGGCGCCGAGGATGCCGCAGATGATGGTGAGCCACCAGGGGATGTCCTGCTTCCCCGGCAGGAGCAGCTTCGCCAGGAAGCCGAGCACGATGCCGACGATGATCGCCCAGAACCAGTTCATGCGGCCAGTCTCGGTGCGGCCTGGGTACGCCGCATGCGGAAGGCGGCCATACGCCGTACGGCGGGTGCCGTCACACACGGGCGGCCTCCCCGGTCTCCACTGTGACAGACCCGCGGCGTAACGTGGACCGTGCCGGAACCGGGTGGCTTCCGGCGTTTCGAGCAGGTGGTGGAACGTGATGCGGAAGCGGAGCGGTACCGAGGTCTTCCGGATCACCGGGACCGCGGCGGGGCTCACCGAGGACGTCCGCGGAAGGCAGCGGCGCTACATCATCTCGATGTCGGTCCGCACCGTGTCCTTCATCCTGGCGGTCGTGCTGTGGCACGTCTCGGCGCCCCTGGCCTGGATCGCGCTGGTCCTCGGCCTGGTGATGCCCTACGTCGCGGTCGTCATCGCCAACGCCGGCCGGGAGAACGCGCCCGGGCTGCCCTCGGCGCGGGTCGCGCCGCCGGTGCCGCCGGCGCTCGGCCCCGGGGGGACCGGGGAGACGCACCTGCCGGCGGAGCGGATCCCGGAGGACGACGGACGCCCGCGTTCCGGTCAGGTCTGAACCTTTGCACCGGTTCATCCCCCGCTCCGAAGCTCAGGAAAACCTCAGATCAATCATGGGGATCCCCTGCACTGCGGGCCATGGTGCGTGACATACTGCGTACGCGCTCCGCATCCCCCGTCGGAGCGACGGACCGACGCCGGGCGGCTCCCCCCGTGGCTGCCCGGCGTCGCCATGTTTGGATGGGGTTCGTGAACGACGAATCGCCGATCTGCTCCGCCAAGGGTTGCCGCGCCCCCGCCGTGTGGGTGCTCGCCTGGAACAACCCGAAGATCCACACGCCCGAGCGCCGCAAGACCTGGCTGGCGTGCGAGGAGCACCGCGAACACCTGTCGTCGTTCCTGGGCGTCCGCGGCTTCCTGAAGGACGTCGTGCGCTTCGAGGAGTGGGAGAAGAGCTCAGCCGCCGATGGCTGACATGGGCCGCTCGGGCTGCAGGAACGTGGGGTCGTCGAGGCCGGAGCCGGCCTTCTTGCCCCACATCGCCTTCCGCCAGAGCTCGGCGACCTCCTCGTCGGAGCCGCCGGAGCGCAGCGCGGCCCGCAGATCGGTCTCCTCGCGTGCGAACAGGCAGTTGCGCACCTGACCGTCGGCGGTGAGGCGGGTGCGGTCGCAGGCCCGGCAGAAGGGCCGCGTGACGGAGGCGATCACACCGACCCGGGCGGGGCCGCCGTCCACCAGCCAGCGTTCGGCGGGGGCGTGTCCCCGGGCCCCGTCGGGCTCGGGGGTCAGTGTGAAGCGGGTCCGCAGGCTCTCCAGGATCTCCTCGGCGGTGACCATGTCGCTGCGCTGCCAGCCGTGCTGGGCGTCCAGCGGCATCTGCTCGATGAAGCGCAGCTCGTAGCCGCGCTCCAGGGCCCAGGCCAGCAGCTCGGGGGCCTCGCCGTCGTTGACGCCGCGCATCAGCACGGTGTTGACCTTGACCGGGGTCAGACCCGCGGCGTGGGCGGCCTCGAGGCCGCGGACGACGTCCTCGTGCCGCTTGCGGCGGGTCAGGGTCTGGAAGACGTCGGGACGCAGGGTGTCCAGGGAGACGTTGACCCGGTCCAGCCCGGCCCCGCGCAGCGCCGCCGCGGTCCGGGCGAGGCCTATGCCGTTGGTGGTGAGGGAGAGCTTGGGGCGGGGCGCCAGCTCGGCGCAGCGCTGCACGATGCCGACGAGGCCGGGACGCAGCAGCGGCTCACCGCCGGTGAAGCGGACGTCCTCGACGCCGAGCAGGGTGACGGCGATCCCCACCAGCCGGACGATCTCGTCGTCGGTGAGCAGCTCGGGCTTGCCGAGCCACTGCAGGCCCTCCTCGGGCATGCAGTAGGTGCACCGCAGATTGCACCGGTCGGTCAGCGAGACCCGCAGGTCGGTCGCGATCCGGCCGTAGGTGTCGATCAGCACGGCGCGCCTCCCTGTACGGGTCGGTGGTGGGACGACAGTGCCGTCCCGTTACTTCGCAGCCTACGGGACGGCACTGACGTTCAACAGTCTGTTTAATGTGCCCCGGCTCCGGTGAGGGACCGGACCTCCAGCTCCGCGTACTTGCGGTCGGCGTCCTCCTCCGGCTTGGACAGGAGCGTGCCCACCACACCGAGCAGGAAACCGACGGGGATGGAGATGATCCCCGGGTTCTCCAGCGGGAACCAGTGGAAGTCGACGCCGGGGAACATCGCGGTCGCCTTGCCCGAGACCACGGGCGAGAAGACCACCAGGAACACGGAGGTGATCAGACCGCCGTAGATGCTCCACAGCGCGCCGGTGGTGTTGAAGCGCTTCCAGAACAGGCTGTAGAGGAGCGTCGGCAGGTTCGCGGAGGCCGCGACGGCGAAGGCCAGGGCGACCAGGAAGGCGATGTTGAGCTTGCCCGCGAAGATGCCGAGCAGGATCGCCACGGCCCCGATGGCGATCGCGGCGATCTTCGCCGCCGCGACCTCCTCCTTCTCGCTCGCCGTGCCCTTGCGGATGACGTTGGCGTACAGGTCGTGCGCGAAGGACGACGAGGAGGCGAGGGTGAGTCCCGCGACCACCGCCAGGATGGTCGCGAAGGCGACCGCGGAGATCACCGCGAGCAGGATCGCGCCGCCCGTGGAGTCCGCGCCGCCGCCGATCTCCTGGGCGAGCAGCGGGGCCGCGGTGTTGCCGGCCGCGTTGGAGGTGGTGATCGTCTCCGGGGTGAGCAGCGCGGCGGCCCCGAAGCCCAGCGCGATCGTCATCAGGTAGAAGCAGCCGATGATGCCGATCGCCCAGTTCACCGAGGTACGGGCGGCCCGGGCGGTGGGCACGGTGTAGAAGCGGATCAGGATG
The DNA here is from genome assembly GCF_040630935.1 of Streptomyces sp. NPDC005722. Lineage (NCBI taxonomy): Bacteria > Bacillati > Actinomycetota > Actinomycetes > Kitasatosporales > Streptomycetaceae > Streptomyces > Streptomyces sp. NPDC005722. The sequence goes on along the minus strand of NZ_JBEXYN010000023.1, from coordinate 109,901 downwards.
TGCGGCAGGCCGGCCGTGCCGAGGACGAGGGCCAGGCCCAGCGAGATGAAGTCGATCTTCGAGGTCGCCGTGACGCCGTACTTCAGCCCCGGCTCCAGGAAGGCCGCCCCCTTGCCGCTCTTCTCCGCGGCCGCGCCCAGCAGCGAGGACAGGTTCCAGTTGAACTTGGCGAAGACCAGGAAGGTGATCAGCAGGGTCCCGCCGATCAGCAGCACCGCCTTGACCATCTGCACCCAGGTGGTGCCCTTCATGCCGCCGATGGTCACGTACAGCACCATGACGACGCCGACGAGTATGACGATCAGACGGCGCGGTCCCTCGCCCGTGATGCCGAGCAGCAGGGCCACCAGTGCGCCCGCGCCCACCATCTGGGCCAGCAGGTAGAAGATGCTGACAACGATGGTCGAGATGCCCGCGGCCGTGCGCACCGGGCGCTGCCGCAGCCGGAAGGCGAGGGCGTCCGCCATGGTGAACCGGCCGGAGTTGCGCAGCGGTTCGGCGACCAGCAGCAGCGCCACCAGCCAGGCGACGAGGAAGCCGATCGAGTAGAGGAAGCCGTCGTAGCCGACGAGGGCGATGGAACCGGCGATGCCGAGGAAGGACGCGGCCGACATGTAGTCGCCGGAGATCGCCAGGCCGTTCTGGAAGCCGCTGAAGGAGCGTCCGCCGGCGTAGAAGTCGGTGGCGTCCTTGGTCTGGCGGCCCGCCCAGACGGTGATGCCGAGCGTCGCGACGACGAAGACCGAGAACAAGGTGATGATCAGCGGCCGGTGCTCGCTCGCGCCGACCGCGACCACCTGGACTCCCGTGGTGTGCAGCGCGGTCATGCGGTGGCCTCCGTGCTCTCGGTGTCGTCGGTGTCGTCGGCGCCCCTGGAACCAGTGCCTTCCAGGCGCGCCTTGATGGCGTCCGCGCGGGAGTCGAGCTTGGCGTTCGCGTGCCGGGAGTACCAGACGGCGATGCCGAAGGTGGTGGCGAACTGCGCGAGCCCGAAGACGAGGGCGACGTTGATGTGGCCCACGACCTTGGTGTCCATGAAGCCGCCGGCGTAGTTCGACAGCAGGACGTACAGCAGGTACCAGGTGATGAACGCGAACGTGAGCGGGAACGCGAACGAGCGGTATGAGCGGCGCAGTTGGGCGAACTCCGCGCTCGCCTGCACCTCGGCGTACGAGTCGGCAGACGGCGGACCGGAGCTTGCCGAAGGTCGTGCGGGGTCCACGATGCCTCCTGTGGGGCGGAGCTTGAGCGGGCATGAGCGGGCGACGCGACCCGCGTCGGCGCACACGGCGCCGACGTGAGCTACGTCACGTAAAGATCGGACCCGCGCATGGTAGAGGCGCGACCACGGCCTTCGACAGAGGGCGGTAGTTGAAAACTGGTTCTTCTTCGGCAACCGGAACTTGAGCTTTCTTTACCAATCCATTGATAGCGCGTGGACGGCGGCGATAGCTTCCAGCGTCATGTACCCGTCCAAGGGCAACCCTGCCCGGCTGGACGGGTGTTTGGACGATTGGAGATCCCATGGCTCCACTGCCCGGACGGCGCCGCGCCTTCGCGCTACCCATCGGATTCGCCGTGGCGAGTGCCCTCGCCTTCCTGCCGAACGCCGCCTCGGCCGCCACCGCCGGATCCGCCTCGGGCGGCGGCGGTGCCGTGTACGACGGCCCCTCGCTGTCGTACGTGGTCAACACCAGGACCGACCGGGGCACCGTCAAGTCCGTCGAGCGGGCCGTGTCCCGCAACGGCGGTGACGTCGTCACCACCTACGACCGGATCGGCGTGATCGTCGCCCACTCGGCCAACCCCGCGTTCGCCGGCGAGATGCGCAAGGTCCGCGGTGTGCAGACGGCCGGGGCGACCCGTACGGCCGCGCTGTCCACGGCGTCGACGACGGAGCTGGGCGCGGTGCAGGAGATCACGGCCGCCGACGCCGCGCGGGCGAAGGCCGCGGCCACCGCCGGGCAGGAGCCGATGGAGCCGGACCAGTGGGACCTGCCGGCCATCCGGGCCGACAAGGCCGCCCGGATCAACCCCGGCAGCCGCAAGGTCACCGTCGCCGTCATCGACACCGGCGTGGACGACACCCACCCGGACCTGACCGCGAACTTCTCGGCCTCACAGTCCGCCAACTGCGTGGGCGGCAAGGCCGACACCAGCCCGGGCGCCTGGCGTCCGTACACGCCGGACGCCTACCACGGCACACACGTCGCGGGTGAGATCGCCGCGGCGCGCAACGGGATGGGCGTGGCCGGCGTCGCCCCGGGTGTGAAGGTCGCCTCCATCAAGGTGGCCGACCCCGTCACCCAGTTGTTCTTCCCGGAGAGCGTGGTCTGCGCCTTCGTCTTCGCCGCCGACCACGGCGTCGAGATCACCAACAACAGCTACTACATCGACCCGTGGCTCTACAACTGCTTCGGCGACCCCGACCAGCGGGCCATCGTCGACGCCGTCAACCGGGCCGCGCAGTACTCCCACAAGAAGGGCGTGCTGAACGTCGCCTCCGCGGGCAACTCCAACCACGACCTCGACTCCGACGCGATCGTGGACGCGACGAGCCCCGACGACACCACCCCGGTCACCCGGACGATCGACCCGCACGTCTGCTGGGACATCCCGACCCAGCTGCCGGGCGTGGTCACCGTCTCCGCGACCGGCGTGCAGAAGCTGAAGTCGTACTACTCCAGCTACGGCCTGGGCGTCGTCGACGTCGCGGCCCCCGGCGGCGACCGCTACCAGATCCCCGCCACGCCCTCGGCCAACGGACGCATCCTGTCCACCCTGCCCGGCAACACCTACGGCTACCTGCAGGGAACGTCGATGGCCAGCCCGCACGTGGCCGGCGTCGCCGCGCTGATCAAGAGCCGCCACCCGCACGCCTCGCCGGAGCAGCTGCAGTGGATGCTCAAGGCCCAGGCGGACGACCCGGGTTGCCCGACGGGGCTGTACGACCCGGACGGCAACGGAGTGCAGGACGCCACCTGCACCACCGGGCGGCACGTGAACAGCTTCTACGGCCACGGCGTCGTCGACGCCCTGGACGCCGTCACCAGGTGACGCCTCGCGGGTGACGCGTCGTACCCGGCACAAGGGGAGCGCCCGGCGGGATACCCGCCGGGCGCTCCACCGTCCCGGACCGGGTCAGGCCCTGACGAGGACCTTCAGCGCGATCCGCTCGTCCATCGCCTTGTAGCCGCCCGGGACTCCGTCCAGGCCGACGGTGAGGTCGAAGACCGGGGACGGGTCGATCGTCCCGTCGAGGATGTCGGGGAGCAGTTCGGGGATGTAGGTGCGGACCGGGGCGACGCCACCGCGCAGGGAGACGTTGCGGTCGAACATGTCGCTCAGGTCGAGGCCGGTGCCGCTGCCGTGCGGGACGCCGACGTAGCCGACGGCGCCGCCGTCGCGGGCGACGGCGACCGCGGTGCGCATCGACTGCTCGGTGCCGACGGCCTCGATGACGGCGTGGGCGCCGTGTCCGCCGGTCAGTTCACGGACCGCCGCGACGGCCGCCTCGCCGCGCTCGGCGACGACGTCGGTGGCCCCGAAGGCGCGGGCGACGGTGGTGCGGTCCTCGTGCCGGCCGAGTGCGATGATCCGCTCCGCGCCGAGCCGCCGGGCGGCGAGCACCCCGCACAGGCCCACCGCGCCGTCGCCCACCACCGCGACGGTGGCGCCGGGCCGCACACCAGCGCCGACCGCGGCGTGGTGGCCGGTGCCCAGCACGTCGGAAAGGGTGAGCAGACCGGCCAGCAGGCGCTCGTCGGACAGCGCCTCCGCGGGCAGCCGCACCAAGGTGGCGTCCGCGAACGGCACGCGTACGGCCTCGCCCTGGCCGCCGTCGGAGCCGACCTGGCCCCAGAAGCCGCCGGCCGGGCAGGAGGTCGTCAGGCCCTCCGCGCAGTAGGCGCACGTGCCGTCGGACCACACGAAGGGCGAGACGACCAGGTCGCCGGGCTTAAGCCCGGACACCTCGGAGCCGGTCTCCTCCACGACGCCCAGGAACTCGTGCCCGATGCGCTGTCCCGGCTGCCGGGCCGACTCACCGCGGTACGCCCACAGGTCGCTGCCGCAGATGCAGGCCAGCACCACGCGCACCACCGCGTCGGTGGGCTGCCGGACCGCCGGGTCCGGCACCTCCTCCACCCGGATGTCGTGGGGGGCGTGGATCACGGTGGCGCGCATACGGAGGTCGTCCTCGCTGCTGGTGCGAATGGGGTCGTACCACCGTACCGGCCGGTAGCAAGCAGGAACTGCGCGCCGAGGTAGGTGAACATGATCCAGAAGCCGGCCGCCGGCAGCTGCGGCAAGTCGGCGAGCCGGGTCGCGAGCAGGGTGTCCGAGAGCAGGAAGAGCGCCCCGCCCACCGCGACCGCCCGCCGGCCGGACGCGGCCGCTGCGGTCGCCGTGGCCGTCAACAGCAGGCTGTACACGGCGACCGGGATCCGCAGCCCGGAGGGCAGACCGGACCACACCACGAGGAGCACGGCGAGCCAGACGACCGCGTAGCAGGCCGCCGTCACGGCCGCTCGGCGCCGGTCGGCGAAGGCCCCGCGCGCGGTGAGGAGTGTGAGGTAACAGACGTGCCCGGCCGCGAAGGCGCCCATCCCGGCGAGGAAGGACGTGTCCCCGCCGAGCTGCAGCAGCACGTCCCCGGCCCAGCCGCACAGCAACGCCGCGACCAGCAGCCGGGGGCCGCCGCGCAGCGCCGCGCAGGCCGCGAGCAGCGGCACCAGGACGGGCTTGGTGAGGTGGTCGGCCGTCGCGGAGCCCGCGAGCTGCGCGGCCAGGTGCACGGCGGCGGCCACCGCGAAGACGGCCAGTGCCGCACGGGCGGCCCGCTCCCGCGTCACGCCGCCGGCTCCTCTCCCCGCGGACTCCAGCCGGGGCCGCGCAGGACGTGGCCCGCGCGGTCCCGCCAGCCGCGGGCGCCGGCGACGTCGCGGGCGATGGCGGCGTACTCGTGGGTGGCCACCCGCAGCGGGTTGAACGTGGCGATGTTCTTGGTGAGGCCGAAGACCGGACGCTCCCCCTCCGCCGCGAAGGACCCGAACAGCCGGTCCCAGACGATCAGGATGCCGCCGAAGTTGCGGTCCAGGTAGCCGCCCTGCGAGGCGTGGTGGACGCGGTGGTGCGAGGGGGTGTTGAGGACGTACTCGACCGGGCGCGGCAGCCTGTCGACGCGCTCGGTGTGGATCCAGAACTGGTAGACGAGGTTGAGCGAGGAGCAGAACGCCAGTGCCGCCGGGTGCACCCCGCAGGCGATCACCGGCAGGTAGAACACCCACGACGTCATGCCGGTCCACGGCTGGCGCAGCGCGGTGGAGAGGTTGAAGTTCCGGCTGGAGTGGTGCACCACGTGGCTCGCCCACAGGATGCGGACCACGTGGTGGCCGCGGTGCTGCCAGTAGTAGAAGAAGTCCTGCGCCACCAGCATCAGCGGGATCGTCCACCAGTGCACGGGCACCCGGAACGGGGTGAGCTCGTACACGGCGGTGTAGACCGCGACGATCGGGATCTTCCAGAGGAAGTCGAAGAACAGGCTGCCGAGTCCCATCGACAGGCTCGTCGCGGTGTCCTTGGCGGTGTACCCGACGGCGTCCTCGTCCGGATGGATCCGGTAGCTGATCAGCTCCAGGACGGTGAGCAGCACGAACGCGGGTATGGACCACATCACGGCATCGGGGAGTTGCGGCATGCGCGCACCTTAAGGGCGCGTGGCGGCCCCGGCTAGGGGTCGTTACCGATCGGTTCTACCCGGGGGTACCGGCGGTAATCCGCACGGCCGGCCGGCCCCGCCGGGGCGGTTGCCCAACCAAGCCCGTGGGGCGGGTGGTTGACGAGGCGGACGGCCGCGTCACGCCTCGGGCACGCCGTCCCGGGCGGCCCGTCCGCGGAGTCATCCGACGGTGCGCCAGGGCCGGGTGGCGGCGAGTACTGTCGGTGGCCGCCCGTATTGTGTTCCTCCATGCACGCGCCCCAGCTTCCGCAACCGTCGTGGCCAGAGGCCTACCCCGACGGATACGCCGTCGTGGACGTCGAGACCACCGGCCTCGGCCGCGACGACCGGATAGTGTCCGCGGCCGTCTACCGGCTGGACGCGCACGGCGAGGTGCAGGACCACTGGTACACCCCCGTCAACCCGCAGCGGGACCCGGGCCCGGTGTGGATCCACGGCCTCACCTCGGAGATGCTCGCCGACGCCCCGCTCTTCGGCGAGGTCGCCGCCGAGCTGGCGGAACGGCTGTCGGACCGGGTGTTCGTCGCCCACAACGCGGTCTTCGACTGGTCCATGCTCGCCCGGGAGTTCGCGCGGGCCGGCACCGTGGCGCCCGTGCAGCACCGGCTGTGCACCATCGTGCTCTCCAAGGCCCTCGCGCTGCCGCTGGCCAACCACAAGCTGGAGTCCCTGGCCGCGCACTTCGGCGTCGTCCAGCAGCGCGCCCACCACGCGCTGGACGACGCACGCGTGCTGGCGGAGGTGTTCCGGCCCAGCCTGCGCCAGGCCGCGGCAGGCGGACTCCAGCTGCCGCTGCACGCCTGCCGCCCGCTGACGGAGTGGATCGACACGGCCGCCCCCGCGCAGTCGGCCGCCGCGGGCTACCGCAGCACGTACCGGCCGATGAGCTGGCGCCCCTCGCGGCGGCGGCCGGCCTGCCCCTACCCCAACCCGGGGCGGCTGGAGTCCGGGGGACCCCTCGTCCAGGGGATGCGGGTCGCCTTTTCGGGCGACACGAGCATCGACCGCGAGCTGCTGGAGGACCGCGCCACCGAGGCGGGGCTGCACGTGTCGTCCTCGGTGAGCCGGCTGACCAGCCTCCTGGTGACCAACGACCCCGACTCGCTCACCACGAAGGCCGTGCGGGCCCGGCAGCTCGGCACCCCGGTCGTCGACGAGCGCCGCTTCGCCCGGTTGCTGGGCGACGTCGCCCCCGCGCCGGACGTGCACGGCTGACGCCGCCGTTCGAGTGGTGCGCCCGCGACGCACCCGGTCACCGATTGCCGCACCAGGGCCCGGCCCGCACCCTGGGCCTCATGGCCCGATGCGAAGTATGCGGAAACGACTACGTGATGAGCTTCGAAGTGCACGCCCAGGGGGCCGTGCACGTCTTCGACAGCTTCGAGTGCGCCATCCACCGGATGGCGCCCATCTGCGAGCACTGCCGGGTGCGGATCGTCGGCCACGGGGTCGAGGTCGACGGCCACTGGTACTGCGGCGGTCACTGTTCGAAGGCGGAGGGCCGCAGCGGCATCGTCGACCGGGTCGGCTCGCTGCCCGGTGGCGGCTGACCGCGGCGCCGCCGGCGACCGACGGTCCCGGTGACGGCCGGTGACCCCGGCACGGCAACCGCCCGACCCCTCCGGAGAGCGCCCCGCGACCGAGTTGTACGGTCATGGGGTGTACCGCTTCCTGTTGTCCCGGCAGTGGGTGATCCTCACCCTCATCGGACTGCTCCTGATGCCCGTCATGGTCAAGCTGGGCTACTGGCAGTTGCACCGGCACGAGCGCCGGGTGGCCAGCAACCACCTGATCGCGGACAACCTGGAGGCGAAGCCCGTCCCCGTGGAGTCGCTGACCGCCCCCGGCACGGCCGTGCCGAAGCGGGAGGTCTACCGCACGGTCACCGCGACCGGGCACTACGACACCGCGCACGAGGTCGTCGCCCGCCAGCGCACCGCCGCCGACGGGGACAGCATCGGCTACCACGTGATCACCCCGCTGGTCCTGGCCGACGGCCGGTCGGTGCTGGTCAACCGGGGCTGGATCCCGGCCGGCACCGACCTGACGAAGGTCCCGAAGGTCCCGGCGGCCCCGTCGGGCGAGGTCACCGTCACCGGCCGGCTGCGCCCGGACGAGACCACGGCGGCGACCGGCATCCGGAACAAGGGCGGACTGCCCGACCGCATGATCATGCTGATCAACAGCACGCTGGTGGCCGAGGAGCTGCCCTCTTCGGAGCGACCGGTCGGCGGCTACGTCGAGCTGACGACGACCTCCCCCAAGCCCTCGGGGCGGCAGCCCGAACTGATCCCGGACCCCGACCACGGCAGCATCGGCATGCACATGGGGTATGCGATCCAGTGGTGGCTGTTCACCGCCATGGTGCCGGTCGGCTGGGTCATCCTCGTCCGCCGGGAGCGGCGGGAGCGGCTCGCCGCCCTCGACGCGGCTCCGGAGGAGACGGGCGGTACGGCGGAGCCTGCCGTCGCTGCGGTCGCGTCGCCTTAGCGCCGGGGGCACCCTCGTAGAGCGGGGACCCTCGTACGAGGGAGAGACGGAGGCCGACCGTGGCGGCACTGATCGAGGACTACGCGATCATCGGCGACCTGCAGACCGTCGCCCTGGTCTCCCGGAGCGGCTCCCTCGACTGGCTCTGCCTGCCGCGCTTCGACTCCCCCGCCTGCTTCGCCGCACTGCTGGGCGACGAGGACAACGGCAACTGGCGGATCGCCCCGGACTCGGCCTGGCGCGAGGAGCCCTGCACGAGCCGCGCCTACCGCGACGGCACCCTGGTGCTGGAGAGCGTGTGGGAGACGCGGGACGGCGCCGTCAAGGTGATCGACTTCATGCCGCAGCGCGACCGGGCCCCTGACGTGATGCGCATCGTCGAGGGCGTGCGCGGGAGCGTCGCGATGACCAGCGAGCTGCGGCTGCGCTTCGACTACGGGCGGGTCGTCCCCTGGGTGCGCCGCACCGACGGCCACCGCGTCGCCATCGCCGGGCCGGACTCGGTGTGGCTGCGGACCGAACCCCAGGTGCCCATGTACGGCAAGGGCTTCGCGACGTACGCCGACTTCACCGTCGCCGAGGGCGAGCGGGTGGCCTTCGTCCTGACCTGGCACCCCTCCCACGAGAGCCGGCCCCGCCTGATCGACCCCTTCCGGGCGCTGGAGCAGAGCTGCGCCGACTGGGAGTCCTGGTCGGCCAAGTGCCGCTACGAAGGTCCCTGGCGGGACGCGGTGCTGCGCTCGCTGATCACCCTCAAGGCGCTCACGTACGCGCCCAGCGGCGGCATCGCCGCGGCGGCGACCTCCTCGCTGCCCGAGGAGATCCGCGGGGTGCGGAACTGGGACTACCGCTTCTGCTGGCTGCGCGACGCGACGCTCACCCTGAACGTGCTGGTGGAGACCGGCTACCTCAAGGAGGCCTACCACTGGCGTGACTGGCTGCTGCGTGCCGTCGCCGGCGACCCTTCCGACCTGCAGATCATGTACGGGCTGGCGGGCGAGCGCCGGCTGCCGGAGGAGGAACTGGACTGGCTGACGGGGTACGAGGCGTCCCTGCCGGTGCGGACCGGCAACGCCGCGGCCAAGCAGCTCCAGCTCGACGTCTACGGCGAGGTCCTCGACTCGCTCTTCCTCGCCCGCAGCTTCGGGCTGCGCGACGAACCGCACGCCTGGGCGGTGCAGCGCACGCTGATGGACTTCCTGGAGACCAAGTGGCACGAGCCCGACGAGGGCCTGTGGGAGGTGCGGGGCGAACGGCGGAACTTCGTGCACTCCAAGGTGATGGCGTGGGTGGCGGCCGACCGGGCGGTACGCACCCTGGAGAACCAGCCGCACCTGTCGGGCGACGCGGACTCCTGGCGGGCGATGCGCAGCGAGGTGCACCGCGAGGTGTGCCGCAAGGGCTTCGACCGGGAGCGCAACACCTTCACCCAGTACTACGGCTCCAAGGAGCTGGACGCGGCGACCCTGCTCATCCCGCAGGTGGGCTTCCTGCCCGTCACCGACAGCCGGGTGGTGGGCACGGTGGAGGCGGTACGGCGGGAACTGGACCACGGCGGCTTCGTCCGGCGCTACACCCTGGAGGACAGCAGCGTGGACGGGCTGCCCGGCGGCGAAGGCGCCTTCCTGGCCTGCTCGTTCTGGCTCGCGGACGCGCTGCACCGGATCGGCCGCGTCGACGAGGCCCGCGAGCTGTTCGAACGGCTGCTGGGCCTGCGCAACGACGTCGGCCTGCTGGCGGAGGAGTGGGACCCGGTCGAGCGGCGCCAGTTGGGCAACTTCCCGCAGGCGTTCAGCCACATCGGCCTGGTCAACACCGCGCTCACGCTGTCCGGTCGCGACGGAGGACGATGACGCATGGACCTCGGGCTGAAGGACAGGGTGTACGTCGTGACGGGCGCGACCCGCGGGCTGGGCCTCGCCGCCGCGCGGGAACTGGCGGCCGACGGTGCTCGGGTGGTCGTCGGCGGCCGTGGCGAGGCGTCGGTGGCCGGCGCCGTCGCGGCTCTGGGCGGCGCGGATCGGGCGACCGGCGTCGTCGCCGACAACGCCGAACCGCAGGCGCCGGAACGGCTGGTCGCCGCCGCCCGGCGGGCGTTCGGCAGGCTCGACGGCTTCCTCATCAGCGTGGGCGGTCCGCCCGCGGGCGACACCGACGTCATCGGGGACGACCAGTGGCGTGCCGCGTTCGAGTCCGTCTTCCTCGGTGCCGTACGGCTGTCCCGGGCGGCCGCCGACGAGCTCGGCGAGGGCGGCGTCATCGGCTTCGTGCTCTCCGGCTCGGTCTACGAGCCGATCCCCGGGCTCGCGGTCTCCAACGGGCTGCGGCCGGGCCTGGCGGGCTACGCCAAGAACCTCGCCAACGAGCTGGGGCCGCGCGGCATCCGCGTGGTGGGGCTGCTGCCCGCCCGGATCGACACCGACCGCGTGCGCGAGCTCGACGCCCGCACCGGCGACGCGGAGGCCGCCCGCGCCCGTCTCAGCGAGCGCATCCCGCTGCGCCGCTACGGCACCCCGGAGGAGTTCGGCCGTGCCGCGGCGTTCCTGCTGTCGCCCGCGGCGTCCTACCTGACGGGGATCATGCTCCCCGTGGACGGCGGGGCCCGGAGCGGCTTCTGAGCCCCGTCCCGGCGTGGACGTCCGCCCCCGCGGCGGTCAACTGACGCGGGCCGCGCGGTGACTGACGGCGCGCAGGCGGGCCTCGGCGGGGAGCAGGGGGAGGCCGGCGCTGACGCGTGCGCTGTCGAGGACGGCGGAGTCGAGCGCGGCGAGGACGTCGCCGGGGACGGCGTGCGGGGACAGGGCGAGCTGGAGCCGGGCGCGGGGTGCGGTGGGCGTGCCCATGAGCGCGGTGGTGGCGTGGTCGACGCCGTGGAGCTGCTCGGCGTCGGCGGCGATGATCTCCTCCAGGGCGCGGCCGCGCAGCAGGACCAGGCCGTCCTCGTCGGCGTCCACCGCCAGCCGGCGCAGCCTGCGGTCGCGCACCTGGGCGAGCAGCCACCACAGGGCGCACAGCAGGGCCAGGGCCAGCACGCCGATCACCACCGGCCACCACCACGAGGTGCCCTCGTAGCGGGTCCGGTCGCCCTCGCTGAGCAGCACGTCGTCCCGCCCCGTGTACGGCCGGTGCAGCAGTCCCGTCGCGGAGCACAGCACAACGGTGCCGCCCAGCACCAGGAGCAGCCCGGTGAGGGCGAGGACGACCCGGTTGACAGTGGCGCGCACGGCGCCTCACCCCTCTCCGACACGGCGGACGTGCAGCGCGAGGCCGAGCGGCCGGGCCAGGCCCAGCTGCTCCACGGCCTGGTTCAGGGCCGCCACGAGTTCGGCGTGGACCACCTCCGTCTCCCGGAAGGCGATCACGGCACGCACCGTCGCGGTGCGGCGGGTGACCGTGACACGCGCCGAGCGCACCCCGGAGACCTCCACCGCGCGGTCCCGCAGGGTGAGTTCGGCGGCGTGGCGGTCGAGTCCGGCCCGTACGGGCGCCGTTCCGGCGCGCATGGGGAGGACGTCGCGGAGCCCGGGGGTGACGGCGAGGACGAGCAGCCACAGCCCCAGCACGACCGCCACGCAGGCCCCGGCGAGGATCCACGGGTCGTCCAGCGGGCGGGTGGCCAGTTGCTCCGTGAGGGCCCGGCGCCAGGCCGTCCCGGGCCGTCCGGCGCGTACCGCGGCGATGTCGTAGAGCAGCAGCCCGGCCAGGAGGGCCAGGAGCCCGGCCGTGACCGCGGCCGGGAGCCGGCGCGGGGACCAGAAGCGCCGCGCGCGGGAGCGGCGCCGCGCCGGTGCGGGCGGCTGGGGCTCGGCCGGCGGGAGGGGCGCCGGGGCGGGTTCGTTCACCGGACCCTCGCCTCCTGCGCGAGGTGGACGGCCCGCGAGTGCAGGCGTTCGACCTCCACGGTCACCCCGAGGACCGCGACGCCCGTCAACTCCTGGACACGGAACATGACATGGCGGCGCACCGACCGGCACACCGCCGCGATGTCCACCGGGTAGCCGAGTTCGACGGAGAGCCGTACGTACACCTGCTCGCGGTGGACGGAGACGCCGGCCTGGGGGCGCGCGCCGCGCGGCACGTACTCCCGTCCGGGGGCGTCGGCGAGGGCCTCGCGGGCCGCCTGGGAGGCGATCTTCGCCAGCACGCGGTCGGCGAGGCGCAGCGAGCCGCGCTCCGCGGGGGCGTGCGGCGGTGAGGGGGGCGTCGGCGCCGGCGCCGCGGCCGTCATCTTCGTGGCTCACCGCCTCCGGTCACGGCTGCGGAAGAACTCCCCGGGCTCCAGGTCGCCGTCGAGGAACCGGCCGACGACGAACCCGACGGCGCCGAGCGCCGCCACCAGCAGGAAGGCCGCGAACCCGCCGAAGAACCCGGCGAATCCGAGCGCCATCCCGACGATCAAGCCGAGCACGGCCATGCTCATCGTTCCGCTCCCTGTGTCCCACCCGGGGCCCGTCACTGGACCCGCTGCTCCTGGTCGTCGTCGTCCGTGTCCTCGGGGAGCTTGACGTCGCCCACCGCGATGTTGACCTCGATGACCTCCAGGCCGGTCATCCGTTCCACCGCCGCGATGACGTTCTCGCGCACCCCGTGCGCGACCGCCACGATGGAGACCCCGTAGTCGACGACGATGTCCAGGTCGAGGGCCGCCTGCACCTCGCCGACCTCCGCCCGCACCCCGCGGGTCACGGACCTGCCGCCCGGCACCCGGTCGCGGACCGCGCCGAAGCCGCGGGAGACGCCGGAGCCGAGGGCGTGCACGCCCTCCACGTCGCGCGCCGCGAGCCCGGCGATCTTCTCGACCACGCCGTCCGCGATGGTGGTGCGCCCGCGTGTCGCGGGATCGCCCAGGGGCGCGCGCCGCCCTGACGTGCCGTTTCCGGCCGGGCTGCTCCCCTTCTCCAGGGTCCGGCCCCCCTCCGCCTGCGGAGCGGTCTCGGTCATCGCACCTCTTCCCTTCGGGTTTCCGACGGCGGGAGCGGTACGGGCTGCTCCGTGCACCACACTATGTGGGCATGCCCCGTCGCGCCGTGAGGATGCAGCGATCAGGGACAGGATGGCGGCACGCGCGCACGCGCGCGGCGGAGGGAGACGAGGGCCGATGACCGCGGACCGGCTGGCTCGTGCGGTGCGCCGGCAACTCGGGCACGGCCGGGTCCTCCCCCTGGGCGGGCCCGCGGACACGGCGTGGGTCACCGAGCAGGCGGCGGCCGGGATGCTGCGCGCGGCCGCCGAGGCGGTGCCCGGGATCCGCCTGGGCGCACTGCGCGTCGGCACGGTGGACGCGCCGAACGGCCCCGACGGCGAACCGTGCGACGTGGCCGGAACGCTGCCGGAGTCGGCGCCCGCTGGGGCCCTGCCGAGGCGGCCGCTGCGCGTGGAGGCCCGCTTCGAGGCCACCCCGGAGCGCCCGTTGCCGGAGTCGGCCGGGCGGCTGCGCGACGCACTGTGGCGGGCGGCCACCGAGGGCCTCGGGCTGGAACCGGAGGCGATCGACCTGGCGGTCACCGGGCTGCTGGACGGCGACGCCGCCCCGGCGGAGCACCCCGCGCAGGCCGTCGAACCGCCGGAGGACCCCGGCCCCCCGGAGGGCGCGGTGCCGGCCACCACCGCGGGCCGCGCCGCGACGCGGGTCCCCGGGGTCGCCGGGCTGACCTCGCGGCTCGGCGGGCAGCGCCATCCGTCGCAGGTGCAGATCGCGGTGGCCGCGGGTCACCGCGCCCTGGACGTCGCGCGGGCGGTGGCCCTGGCGGTGACGGCCGTGACGCAGGACGTCACGACCGTCGTGGTCACCGACATCGGCGCAGGCTGAGCACGCCGCGGCCGGGCGCGGCACCCGGGCTGTCCAGGGCCGTGCGGTGCCCGGCCGACGGCGTGATCCTGCCGGCGACGGCCGGTCGGCCCACCGCCACCGCGGCGACGCCGTCGCAGCTGCTGCACTGGTCGCGGAGACGCACGAGCGGCCCGGGCCCGCACGTCAGCGGACCGGCGTCCCCGTCGCGAGGCCGGGCCCGCGCTCGGGCGCCCCGGCGACGTACGACGCGTGAAACAGGCCGGGCGGCTACTCCCCCACGCCCGCCAGGTCCCGCAGGCGGCGGCCCTGGGCGGCGCGCTCGGCCACGCGCTGCTCCTCGTACGTACGGCCGGAGGCCTCGCGCAACAGGGCCTTCGTCTCGATCACGGCGTCGCGGGGCGCGGCCAGCAGCGCGCCCGCCAGGTCCTTGACGGTGGCGTCCAGCTCGGCCGCGGGGACGGCGACATTGGCGAGACCGGTGGCGCAGGCCTCCTCGGCGCCGACGTAGCGGCCCGTGGCGCAGATCTCCAGCGCCCGGGCGTAGCCGACCAGTTCGGTCAGCGGCTTGGTGCCGGCGAGGTCGGGGACCAGGCCCAGGCTGGTCTCGCGCATGGCGAACTGCACGTCGTCGGCGACGACGCGCAGGTCGCAGGCGAGGGCCAGCTGGAAGCCCGCCCCGATGGCATGCCCCTGCACCGCGGCGATGGTGACGAGGTCGTTCCGCCGCCACCAGGTGAAGGCCGACTGGTACTCGGCGATGGTCGCGTCGAGTTCGCCCTCGGGAGCGCGCGCGAGGTCGATGAACGACGGCTCGCCGTCGAAGCCCTCGGGCGTGAAGGCCTGCCGGTCCAGCCCCGCGGAGAAGGACACGCCCTCCGCGCGGAGCACGACGACCCTGACGCTGCCCGGGAGCAGCCGACCGGCCTCGACCAGCGCCCGCCACAGGGCGGGCGACTGGGCGTTGCGCTTGGCCGCGTTGCACAGCGTGACGGTTGCGACGGAATCCTCCGTCACGAGTCGTACGCCGTCACGTTCCAGCAGCACAGTGGGGTCGGACATCGGGCACCTCCTGGCGATCCGCAGTCTGGATTACCGAAGAGTAACCACCCGGTCGGCCGTTCCCGCGACCGGGTGGTTCTGCCACGACTCCGAGCCGCTGCGCAAGGAGCCCGGCCGCGTCAGGCCGTGGAAACCTTCTTGCCCCGTGTCGCTCCGCCGCGACCGCGCAGGGTCACGCCGGACTCACTGAGCATCCGGTGGACGAAGCCGTACGAGCGGCCGGTCTCCTCGGCCAGCGCCCGGATGCTTGCTCCGCCGTCGTACTTCTTCTTGAGGTCTGCCGCGAGCTTTTCGCGCGCGGGGCCGGTCACCCGGCTGCCCTTCTTCAGAGTCTCGGCCACCCGTGCCTCCTCTAGGGAAGTGCGCTCTGTGACTCTCATGATCACCCCTAGGAGACTTCCTGGCCACCCATTCGGCAAGGTCCGTGCGACAACATTTGGCGCCCCGTTGACGCGAACACGCGGTGCCGGAGGGGTGGAATCCGGCATTCCGCACAGCCTTCCCGGGCCGCCTCCCGAGTGCCGCGGAGAAAGAGCAGGTCATCCGGGCCGGTAAGGAGTTCTCTCATGTGACGCGGCTGATCCGCTCGTACGTCCGGTATTTCGCACGTTCCCGCGCCGGAGTACGAGCCCGTCTCACACAGATGAAGGATCACCCGTCGGCCGAATGATCCAGTGGAGTGATCCACACGGATGATCGGCCGCGGGCCCCGGAAGGATCAGGCGAGCGCGACGAGGTCGGCGTAGTCCTGGCCCCACAGGTCCTCGACGCCGTCGGGCAGGAGGATGATCCGCTCGGGCTGGAGGGCCTCCACCGCGCCCTCGTCGTGGGTGACGAGGACGACCGCGCCCGTGAAGGTGCGCAGCGCGCCGAGGATCTCCTCGCGGCTGGCCGGGTCGAGGTTGTTGGTGGGCTCGTCGAGCAGCAGCACGTTGGCGCTGGAGACGACGAGCGTGGCCAGCGCGAGCCGGGTCTTCTCGCCGCCGGACAGCACGCCTGCGGGCTTGTCGACGTCGTCCCCGGAGAAGAGGAACGAGCCGAGGATCTTGCGGACGGCGACCAGGTCCATGTCCGGGGCCGCGGAGCGCATGTTCTCCAGCACGGTGCGGTCGGCGTCGAGGGTCTCGTGCTCCTGGGCGTAGTAGCCGAGCTTGAGGCCGTGGCCCGGGACGACCGCACCGGTGTCCGGCTGCTCCACGCCCGCCAGCAGCCGCAGCAGCGTCGTCTTGCCGGCGCCGTTGAGGCCGAGGATGACCACCCGGGAGCCCTTGTCGATGGCCAGGTCGACGTCGGTGAAGATCTCCAGCGAGCCGTACGACTTGGACAGCCCCTCGGCCGTGAGCGGGGTCTTGCCGCACGGCGCGGGGTCGGGGAAGCGCAGCTTGGCGACCTTGTCGGACTGCCGCACCGCCTCCAGGCCCGACAGCAGCTTGTCCGCGCGGCGCGCCATGTTCTGGGCGGCGACCGTCTTGGTGGCCTTGGCGCGCATCTTGTCGGCCTGGGCGTTGAGGGTCGCGGCCTTCTTCTCGGCGTTGGCGCGCTCGCGCTTGCGGCGCTTCTCGTCGGCCTCGCGCTGGGTGAGGTACTGCTTCCAGCCCATGTTGTAGACGTCGATCTGGGAGCGGTTGGCGTCCAGGTAGAAGACCTTGTTGACGACCGTCTCGACCAGGTTGATGTCGTGGGAGATGACGATGAAGCCGCCGCGGTAGGTCTTGAGGAAGTCCCGCAGCCACAGGATGGAGTCGGCGTCGAGGTGGTTGGTCGGCTCGTCGAGCAGCAGGGTGTCGGCGTCCGAGAAGAGGATGCGGGCCAGCTCGACGCGGCGGCGCTGACCGCCGGAGAGGGTGTGCAGCGGCTGGGCCAGGACGCGGTCGGGCAGGCCCAGGGCGGCGGCGATGGTGGCGGCCTCGGCCTCGGCGGCGTAGCCGCCCTTGGTGAGGAACTCGGTCTCCAGGCGCGCGTACTTCTTCATCGCGTTGTCGCGGGTGGCGCCCTTGCCGTTGGCCATCCGCTCCTCGTTCTCGCGCATCTTGCGCAGGACGGTGTCCAGGCCGCGGGCGGAGAGGATGCGGTCGCGGGCCAGGACGTCGAGGTCGCCGGTGCGCGGGTCCTGGGGCAGATAACCGACCTCACCGGAACGCGTCACGGTGCCGGCGGCGGGCAGGCCCTCGCCCGCGAGCACCTTGGTGAGGGTGGTCTTGCCGGCGCCGTTGCGGCCGACCAGGCCGACGCGGTCGCCGCGGGCGATGCGGAAGGAGGCGGACTCGATGAGGACGCGGGCTCCGGCGCGCAGCTCGATGCCGGTGGCAGTAATCACGGGAAGAAACTCCTGGGCGTGGCGGACGGCAGTCGGACGGGGGTTCGCGGTGGTCGCGGTCGGACGCCGTCTAATGCGTGCGGATCACTGCCATGCCTCCAGTCTACCGGGGGCGGCACGGGTGCCCGGCAAGCGGTTTTCGGCCGGTGGGCCGGGACGGGCCCGGGGCGGGGGCCGCCCCACCGGCCGCGACGGGCCGGGAGGGACACGACGGCCGATAATCGGAGGTATGCAGTTCGACGACGACGCATCGCTCGACACGTCCCAGGTGGAGGACCAGCGGAGCGGCGGACGGTTCGGCGGCAGGCCGCGGGGCAAGGCGGTCGGTGGTGGTCTGATCGGGCTGATCGTCGTGGTGATCGGGCTGATCTTCGGCATCAGCCCCGACCAGCTGGGGCTCTCCTCGGATCCCCCGCGTCAGGCCCCGGGCACCACCTCGGGCTCGGACCTCGCCGAAGGCTGCCGCACCGGCGCGGACGCCAACGCGCGCCAGGAGTGCCGCATGGTCGCGGTGATCAACAACGTGCAGGCGTACTGGTCCTCGGAGTTCCGCAAGCGCGGCATGACCTACGAACCCGCGCCGACCGTCTTCTTCGACCAGCCGATCCGCACCGGGTGCGGGGTCGCGGACCCCGCATCGGGGCCGTTCTACTGCCCCGTGGACCGCAAGGTCTACCTGGACCTCGACTTCTTCTCCACGCTGACCAGCCGCTTCGGCGCGGAGGGCGGGCCGTTCGCCGAGAGCTACGTCGTCGCGCACGAGTACGGGCACCACGTGCAGGACCTGGTGGGGACGCTGGGCAAGGCGCAGGACCGGCTCACCGGCCCGAGCAGCAACTCCGTGCGCGTGGAGCTGCAGGCCGACTGCTACGCGGGCGTGTGGGCGCACAACGCCACCCGGACCCTGGACGAGGACACGGGCAGCCCGATGATCAGCGCGCTCGACGAGGACGACATCCGGCGGGGGCTGGACGCGGCCGCGGCGGTCGGCGACGACGCGATCCAGTCCCGGGTGCAGGGCCGGGTGACCCCGGAGTCCTGGACCCACGGCTCGTCGGCGCAGCGGCAGCAGTGGTTCACCACCGGGCTGGACAGCGGCGACCCCGGCGACTGCGACACGTTCGCGCGGTGACGGGTTACGGGTGGCCTGACCGGGCGCTTTGTCCGTGCGCGGGGCCATTGTCGGACCCCCCTGCCAGACTGTGATCCACGTCGCACAGGACGTCAGGTCCCGGAAGGGGAGAGTGATCGTCATGGCCCGCGAGGCAACCGCACCCACCGTCTGCCCGACGCTGCGCTACAAGGACGCGAAGGCCGCCGTGGTCTTCCTCGAGGAGGCCTTCGGCTTCACCGAGGTCGCGGTGCACGAGGGCGAGGACGGCGTGGTGGAGCACGCGGAACTCGCGTACGGCAACGGCGTGGTGATGCTCGGCAGCGAGCGGTCGGGCACCGCCTTCAGCCGGATCGCCGCGGGCCTGGGCGCCGCGTCGGTGTACGTCGTCGTGGAGGACGCCGACGCCCACCACGAGCGTGCCGTCGCCGCCGGGGCCGAGGTCGTGCTGCCGCTCACCGACCAGGAGTACGGGTCGCGGGACTACACGGCCCGCGACCCGGAGGGCAACCTCTGGTCCTTCGGCACGTACGTGCCGCGGATACCGGGGTAGCCCCGGTCACTCTCCCCCGGTGTGCACCTGGAAGGCGGCCCGGCGGATCATCTTGGACAGCGCCGGGTCGGGGTGCGCGGCGGCGAGGGCGACCAGCACCTGGACGGTGCGGGGGTGGCCGGCGTGGCGCAGCTCCTCCAGCAGGCGGGTGACGGAGCCCTGGACGGCCGTCTCGAGGTGGCTCACCAGCAGGTGGCTCTCGCCGTGGTCGGCGACGGCCGCGGCGGTGTCGACCCAGAGCCAGGTGGACTCCTCACGGGTGAGCAGCGCGGCGACGTCCTCGGGGTCCGCCCCCTCGTGCTCGGCGAGCCACAGCAGCGCGTAGGGCCGCAGGCCGGCCTCGTCGACGACGGCGCGGACGGACGGCTCCGCGGGGCCGCCGACGACGCGCAGCGCCTCGAAGGCCAGGGCGCGCAGCAGTGCGTCGTCACCGCGGGCCACGTCCAGGAACTCGCCCACCGCCTGGGCCACCGGGCGGGCGGCCAGCCAGGCCTTGTACTCGTCGCGGGCGGCGCCGGGCGGCATCCCGATGCAGGCCTTGAGCATCTCCTCCGCGGAGTGCTCGAAGTGCCCGGCGGGGCCCTGCGCGGCCACGCAGATCTGCTCCAGCTTCACCCACACCGCCCAGCTGCCGAGCGCGGTGATGGTGACCTCGCCGGGGCGGGCCGGGTCGCGGGGCCGCAGGGCGCCGACGCGGGCGAGCGCGTCCAGCGTCCAGTCCAGCAGCGCGGGCAGCTCATCGCGGCCCCCGCCGGCCGGGGGCTCGTGGCGCTCCGCGCGTAGCTCGGCCACACGCTGCCGCAACAGGTCCAGCAGTACGGCCACGGCGACCGGACCGGAGGAGAGGTGGAGCAGGGAGAGCAGTTGCGGAGCGGCCTCGACGACCTCGGCGACGAGCGAGGGGTCGGCGTCGGCGCACTCCGGCTCGAGCGCCGCGGGGTGCGCCAGCGACCAGGCGTCGAAGAGCGCGACCCAGCCGCGCAGCACGGCGGTGTCGTCGCGGTCCCAGGCACGCAGTCGCCAGCCGGGCCGGGCGGCGCCTCCTTTGTGCAGCTCGATCAGGCCGGTCAGCCGGGCCCGGTCCCAGGCGGCGCGCACCTTCCGCTCCGTCAGGCCCAGGGCGGCGACGGCCCGCAGCACGTCGGGGTCCCGTAGTATCCCGGCGGTCCCGGGGGCGGCGGCGCCGGTCTCCGCCTCGGCCCAGCGGGCCAGCCGTACGGCGTCCGAGAGTTCGGTGCGCGCCCTGCGGGCGAGCTCGGGCAGTGCCGGGATTCCCTCCGGCGGCCGCGGCGGGCGGCTTCGCCGCGTGGTGGCGGCACGGCGCGCGGTGGCGAGTGGCCTGCGCGGGACAAGACGCAGCGGAGTGTCTCGCGGGATACGGGACGTCACGGGAGCAGTCTTGCGGGTGAGCACCCGGAAACCCAAACGAGCGTCCCCGTAGCGTGATGGACGGCGTCCGAATTGGGCTGAGACATGCGCTTTTGTCGAGACATAAGGACCAAGTAGGGAAGGCCTCAGAGGAGGGGGGTGAGGAAGCGCCGGAGGGCCTCCTCGTATGTTGAGGGGTTCGCGTTCCACATGGCCGCGTGCGAGGCGCCGCCGACGGCGTGCAGCGTGACCAGGTCCGGGCGCTCCCGGGCCAGTTGACGGGACGGACCCCACGGGGCGAGCGAGTCGTCGGGCCCGTGGAAGACGAGCGCGGGCACGTCCAGCCGTTCCGGGTGGGCGGCCTCGGCGATCCGCTCCGCGTGCAGGCCCGTGCGGCCCTCGGTGGCGCGCACGCCCAGCGGCAGCAGCACCCGGGGCGCGCCCCGCGCGGTGGCGGCGGCGCGGACCGTGTCCTGCCAGTCGAGCACCGGGGAGTCCAGGACCATCCCGGACACCAGGGCGCGCAGCGGGGAGTGGCAGGCGGCCCGGAGCGCCATCGTCGCCCCGGTCGACCAGCCGTGCAGCACCAGCCGGCGCGCGCCGTGCCGGACCGCGTAGCGCATCGCCGCGTCGAGGTCGCGCCATTCGGAGTCGCCGAGGTGGCCGATGCCGTCCCAGGAGGGGGGCGCCCCGGCGTCGTTGCGGTAGGAGAACGCCAGGACGGGCAGCCGCAGTTTGGCCAGGAACGCCATGAGGTTCATGCCGAGCTCGCGGGAGGTGCCGAGGCCGTGCGCGAGCACCACCCAGGTGTCACGGGCGCCGGGCACGAACCAGGCGGGCAGCAGGCCGAGTTCGGCGGGGATCTCGGCGTCCCGGTACTCCAGGCCGAGGGCTGAGCCCGGGGTGCCGATGTGCACCTGCGGGGTGAGCCGCACCTGGTCGCCCGGCGCGACGCCGCCGCGGTTGATGCGCACCAGACGACGGGTCACCGAGTCGGGGGCCGTGGAGAGCACCTCGCCGACGGTGACGTGCACCCCGGCGGCGATCAGGCCGTGCACACCGCGCCGGACCGTGCCGAGGGTCCGGGTGAGGGTGATGTCCCGCCCGGTCACGGCGTGGACGGTGAGCGGGTCAGGGTCGATGCCGTAGGCGGTCGGCCGCAGGGCAAGCTCGGAGACGTGCCGCCCGGCCGCCACGGCGGCCGCCCCGGCACCGAACGCTGTCGTGGCGGCGAGGGCCGCCGCGGTGGTGAGGCGCATCCCCTCCAGTGTCCGCGCGCGCACCCGGGGCGGCCAGTGGGCGGGACCGTCCGGGCTCAGTCGCGCTCGTCCTCGTGGGCCTCGCGGGGCCGCGGGACGTCGGCGCGGGCGGCCCGGTGCCCGGCGCGCTCCCCCCGGGCCTCGTGGGCGTCGTGCTCGTCCTGGACCTCGTACGCGTCGCCGGCCCCGCGGACCCCGTGCCCCTCGGGCTCCTCCGCCGCCTCGTCCCCGGGCTGGCCGTACTGGCGCAGCCGCTCGGCGACGCGG
This sequence comes from Streptomyces sp. NPDC005722, assembly GCF_040630935.1. NCBI lineage: Bacteria > Bacillati > Actinomycetota > Actinomycetes > Kitasatosporales > Streptomycetaceae > Streptomyces > Streptomyces sp. NPDC005722. Next base: position 87,946 of record NZ_JBEXYN010000023.1, on the reverse strand, counting down.
GCGAGTTCGCGCTTGGAGAGCAGCGACGGCGAGAACCCGGCCACCGAGCGGGCGGCGAGCCAGACCTGGCACATCCACTCCAGCTGGGCGGTGCGGTCGTAGGCCTGCTCGAGGTCGTCGCCGTAGACGATGGTGCCGTGGTTGCGCAGCAGGCAGCCCGTACGGTCGCGGAGCGCGCGCAGGACGTTGGCGGCCAGTTCCTCGCTGCCGTAGGTCGCGTAGTCGGCGACGCGTATCCGGCCGCCCAGTGCCGCGGCCATGTAGTGGATGGCGGGCAGTTCGTAGAGGAGCGTGGAGACGGCGGTGGCGTGCACGGCGTGGGTGTGCACGACGGCGCCCGCGTCGGTGTGGCGGTAGATCGCCAGGTGCATCGCCAGCTCGCTGGTCGGGCGCAGCGCGCCAAGCACCTGCTTGCCGTCCAGGCCGACCCCGACCGTGTCCTCCGGTCCGAGGCGGTGGTAGGGCACCCCGCTGGGGGTGACGAGCACGAGGTCGTCGCCCACCCGCACCGAGACGTTGCCGGACGTGCCGACCACGAGGCCGTCGTCGACGGAGCGGCGGGCCGTGTCCACCAGCTCCGTCCAGGCCCGCGCCACCGTGTTCCGCACCGACATCCGTGCCACCTCCGAGCGCTGATCCTGACAGGTTGGCCGTTGCCGCCCGCTCTCGGGGCACAGTAACGTCCCGGCACACCCTTACGGACCGATCACGCATACGAATTGCAGGGGCACCATGACCACCGTCAACGGCGGCATCTCCTTCTGGTACGCGAAGTCAGGGCTCCCGGTGCCGCGTGAGCCGCTGCCCGGGGACACCACGGCCGACGTGTGCATCGTCGGGGGCGGCTACACGGGGCTGTGGACCGCCTACTACCTGAAGAAGGCCGTGCCCTTCCTGCGGATCGTCGTCCTGGAGCAGCGCTTCTGCGGCTACGGCGCCTCGGGACGCAACGGCGGCTGGCTGTACAACGGCATCGCCGGCCGCGACCGCTACGCCGCGCTCCACGGCCGTGAGGCCGCCGTGGCGTTGCAGCGCGCGATGAACGGGACCGTGGACGAGGTGATCCGGGTCGCGGCCGAGGAGGGCATCGACGCGGACGTCCACAAGGGCGGGGTGCTGGAGGTCGCCCACTCCCCCGCGCAGTTGGCCCGGCTCAGGGCGTTCCACGAGACCGAGGTCGCCTTCGGCGAGAAGGACCGGGTGCTGCTGGGTGCGGCCGAGTCCGCCGCGCGGATCCGGGTCGCCGGGACGGCCGGCGGCACCTGGACGCCGCACGGGGCGCGCGTCCACCCCGTGAAGCTGGTGCAGGGGCTGGCCCGGACGGTGGAGGCGCTCGGCGTCGTCGTCCACGAGTCGACCCCGGTGACCGAGATCCGGCCGAAGCACGCGGTCACGCCGTTCGGGACCGTGCGCGCCCCCTACGTGCTGCGCTGCACGGAGGGCTTCACCGCCTCGATCAAGGGCCAGAAGCGGGCGTGGCTGCCGATGAACTCGTCGATGATCGTGACGGAGCCGCTGCCCGCGGAGGTCTGGGACACCATCGGCTGGGAGGGCCGGGAGGCGCTCGGCGACATGGCGCACGCGTACATGTACGCGCAGCGCACCGCCGACGACCGGATCGCCATCGGCGGCCGGGGGGTGCCGTACCGCTTCGGTTCGCGCACGGACAACGACGGCCGCACACAGGCGGCGACGGTGGAGGCACTGCGCGAGATCCTGGTGCGCTTCTTCCCGGCGACGGGACGGGTGGCGGTCGACCACGCCTGGTCCGGGGTGCTCGGCGTACCGCGCGACTGGTGCGCGACCGTCGAACTGGACCGCTCGACGGGCCTCGGCTGGGCGGGCGGCTACGTCGGCAGCGGCGTCGCGACGGCGAACCTCGCGGCGCGGACGCTGCGGGACCTCGTCCAGCTGGACTCCGGCCAGGCGCACGGCACGGAGCTGACGGCCCTGCCCTGGGTGCACCACCGCGTGCGCCGCTGGGAGCCCGAGCCCTTCCGGTGGATCGGGGTGCACGGGCTGTACGCGGCCTACCGCGCCGCCGACCGCCGCGAGCAGGCCGGACGCAGCGCGGAGACCGACCGGGTGGCGCGTATCGCGGACCGCATCTCGGGCCGCCACTAAGGGGATTCGGCCGGTGGGTGCGGCGCCGGTGGGTGGTGCGCCGGTTCTTCGGCTGTCGCGCCGTCTCGCGCCCTGCGGGCGCAAAGATGCCGGCTGCGGGTGGGAGGGTAGGGGCTCGGGGCTTGTTGGCAGTCTGCGGGGCGGTGCGTGGCTGGGGTTCAGGCGCCGGAGCGGGGCTGGTTGTTCGTCTGGTGCCGGTCTCGTTGCCGTCCGCGGGTGCAGATGGCCGGTGACCACGCCCACCGTTCGTGCGTGGCGCGCCCGCCGTAACCGGCGTCTGCGGGTGCTTCCCCGATCCCGACATCGGGCTCTGTTTCGACGGCTATACCGCTGAAAGCGGGCCCGATCTCCCGCCGACCGCCCGACAGCACCCCGAAATACCCGCAGACGCAGGTAACGGCGGGCGCGCCCACCACCCACGGATGGCGTGGCAACCGGCCATCTATACCCGCGGACGGCAACGAGACCTCCGCCAAGGGAGAGGCACCCCGCTCCGGCGCCTGAACGCCCGCCACCCACGCGCCCGCACACTGCCGACAAGCCCCGGACCCCCACCCTCCCCTCCGCAGCCCGCCGCTGTGCGCCCGAAGGGCGCGAGACGAACCCGCACCCACCCACCCAACCAACCACCCACCGCGTCCGACCCCTCGTGACCAGGATCTCTTCCGCCGCACCGGGAAGGCACGGCCAAAAGTTCACAGAAGCATCGATAACCGGGCGAAGCGCAACCCACCCCACACCCCCCGCACCCACCGGCACCGCCACGCCGTCCCGCGTTCACCTTCCGTTCATCCAGACTCCGTACGGTCGCCACCGCCACTGTCCGATCGAACGAATGCCTGGGTCAATGGAACACATCACGCTCCTGATCGGAATCGTGATCATTACCGCACTCGTGTTCGACTTCACGAACGGTTTCCACGACACCGCCAATGCGATGGCGACCACCATCTCCACTGGCGCACTCAAGCCCAAGACGGCGGTGGCCATGTCCGCCGTGCTCAACCTCGTCGGCGCCTTCCTCTCCGTCGAGGTGGCGAAGACGATCTCCGGCGGCATCCTCGACGAGAGCACGGGCATCAAGCCCGAGGTCATCTTCGCGGGGCTCGTCGGCGCGATCGTCTGGAACCTGCTGACCTGGCTGGCGGGCCTCCCCTCCAGCTCCTCCCACGCCCTCTTCGGCGGCCTCATCGGCGCCTCCGTCGCCTCGGCCGGATTCGGCTCGATCAACGGCGACGCGGTCGTCATGAAGGTCCTGATCCCGGCCGTCTGCGCCCCGGTGGTCGCCGGTGTCGCCGCGATGCTGGCGACCCGCCTGACCTACCGCATCGGCCGCAACACCGACCCGGCCGCCACCGCCAAGGGCTACCGGGCCGGGCAGATCGCCTCGGCCGGCCTCGTCTCGCTCGCCCACGGCACCAACGACGCGCAGAAGACCATGGGTGTCATCACCCTCGCCCTGATCGCCGGCAACGTCGTCGCCCCCGACTCCGACCCGCCGCTGTGGGTCATCGTCTCGGCCGGCCTCGCCATCGCGCTCGGCACCTTCATCGGTGGGTGGCGGATCATCCGCACCATGGGCAAGGGCATCACCGACATCCAGCCGCCGCAGGGCTTCGCCGCCCAGACCGGCGCCGCCACCGTCATCCTGGCCTCCTCGCACCTCGGCTTCTCGCTCTCCACCACGCAGGTCTGCTCCGGCTCCGTCATGGGCGCCGGCGTCGGCCGCAAGGGCGGCGTCGTCCGCTGGAGCACCGCGGGACGGATGTTCGCCGCGTGGGGGCTCACCCTGCCGGCCGCGGGCCTGGTCGCCGCCGGCGCCGCGCTCCTGGCCGACCAGGGCGACTGGGGCGTCACGGCGGTCGCCGTCCTGGCGCTGGCCGCCTGCACCACGATCTGGATCGCCTCCCGCCGCAAGCCCGTCGACCACACCAACGTCAACGCCGCCCACGACGACCAGGAGCCGGGCGTCATCACGACGGCCATCGCCGCCGTGATCCCGCCGCCCGCGGGCCTGACCGCGACCGCCGCCGACACCGACCCCGCCAAGGCCTCCGCCTGACGGCGGCGCCGCACCGGCCCCGGAAGGAACCAGCACCATGCACATCGACTGGGCTGCCCTCGGCTCCGTCTTCGGCGTCAGCCTCGCCGTGACCGTCGGACTCGTCGGCCTGTTCACCCTCGGCATCGTCGGCCTGTCCAAGCAGGGCACGGACGGCGGCGAGACGGGCACCTCCACCACGGGCGGCTCCACCGCCCTCGCCCGCACCGGCGCCTACCTGTGCTTCGCGCTCTGCGCGGCGGCGGTGGCGTACGGGATCCACCTGATCGTCGCCTGACCCGCACGTCACCGCGCACCGCGGTGTGAAGTTGACCTCAGCTCCCGGCTTTCCGGCCGTGAGCTGGGGTTTCTTCTTTTCCACAGGCAGTGGCGGTGAGTTGACGGGCCGGAGCGGCCCGTGGTGGTATCGGAACCGCCAAACGGCGGCAGGAGAGGAAGTCCGGTGCGAATCCGGCGCGGTCCCGCCACTGTCACCGGGGAGCGGACCCCCGCCCATGGCCACGGCCCGAGGAAGGGCTGGAAGGCCGGGGGTGCCGCCGATCCGGGAGCCAGGAGACTCTCGTCGCCGGTCACGTCGAACCAGGGCGCGGACCCTGAGTGAGGACTCCTGCGATGCGCGGCTCCGGCCGTTCACCCGACACCGGCGCCGCGGCGCCGTGCGTGTTCGCCGCCGGTGCGGCCCTCGGCTGGCTCGCCGACCTCGGTTTCGCCGACCCGCGGCGCGGTCACCCCGTGGCGGTGTTCGGGAGTGCCGCCGCCCGCCTGGAGCGCGCGTTGTGGCGCGACCACCGCGGCAGGGGCGCCCTCCACACCGTCCTGTGCGCGGGCGGCGCCGTGGCGGCCGCTGCGGGGCTGCAGCGTGCGGTGCGCCGTTCCGGCCCCGCGTCCGTCGCCCTGACGGCGGCTGCGACCTGGGCCGTGCTCGGCGGGACCTCCCTGGTCCGGGAGGCGCGGGCCATCGGCGCCGCCCTGTCCGCCGGTGACACGGAGGCGGCACGCGAGCGGCTGCCCCATCTGTGCGGCCGCGACCCCCAGGCGCTGGACGAGGCGCAGTTGGCGCGGGCGGTCGTGGAGTCCGTCGCGGAGAACACCTCGGACGCCGTCGTCGGCGCGCTGGTGTGGGGCGCGCTGGGCGGCGTGCCCGGGCTGGTGGGCTTCCGGGCGGTGAACACCCTCGACGCGATGGTGGGTCACAAGTCGCCGCGGCACCGGAGGTTCGGCTGGGCCGCGGCCCGGCTGGACGACGTGGCCGGCTACCCCGGCGCCCGGCTGACCGCCGCGCTCGCGGTGCTCGCCGGCCCCGACCCCTGGGGGGCGTGGCGCACCTGGCGCAGGGACGGCTCCCGGCACCCCAGCCCGAACGCGGGGCCCGTGGAGGCGTCGTTCGCGGGGGCGTTGGGCGTACGCCTCGGGGGGACGCTTGCCTATGGCGGGCGGGTGGAGCACCGGCCCGTGCTCGGGGCGGGGAACCGGCCGGTGGAGGCAGGGGACATCGAACGGGCGGCACGCCTGTCGCGGCGGGTCGGCGCGCTGGCGCTGGCGGTCGCGGTGGGCGGACGCCTGGCGTGGGGCGCGGTCGCCCGGAGTCGGAGGAGGCACGCATGAGGGGCGGGGGCCTGCTGGTCGCGGGGACCACGTCGGACGCCGGCAAGAGCGTCGTCACGGCGGGGATCTGCCGGTGGCTGGCGCGGCAGGGTGTGTCCGTGGCGCCGTTCAAGGCGCAGAACATGTCGCTGAACTCGTACGTCACCCGTGAGGGCGCCGAGATCGGCCGGGCCCAGGCGATGCAGGCGCAGGCGGCCCGCGTGGAGCCCACGGCCCTGATGAACCCGGTGCTGCTCAAGCCCGGCGGGGACCGGACGAGCCAGGTCGTCCTGCTGGGGCGCGCGGTGGGCGAGATGAGCGCGCGCGGCTACCACAACGGGAGCCGCGCGGAGCTGCTGCGGACCGTCACGGACTGCCTGGAGGAGCTGCGCGGCCGGTACGACGCGGTGATCTGCGAGGGCGCCGGCAGCCCGGCCGAGATCAACCTGCGGCGGGGCGACATCGTCAACATGGGCCTGGCGCGGGCCGCCCGGCTGCCGGTGGTGGTGGTCGGCGACATCGACCGGGGCGGGGTGTTCGCCTCGTTCTTCGGGACGACGGCGCTGCTCGCCCCCGAGGACCAGGAGCTGGTCTGCGGCTACCTGGTGAACAAGTTCCGCGGCGACGTGTCGCTGCTGGAGCCGGGGCTCGAGATGCTGCGCGGGCTGACCGGGCGCCCCTTCTACGGGGTGCTGCCCTTCCGGCACGGCCTCGGCATCGACGAGGAGGACGGGCTGCGGATGTCGCTGCGCGGCACCGTCCGGGAGTCGGCCACGGCGCCGCCGCACGGCGAGGACGTCCTGCGGGTCGCCGTGGCGGCGGTCCCGCTGATGTCGAACTTCACCGACGTGGACGCGCTCGCCGCCGAGCCCGGTGTCGTCGTCCGCTTCGTCGACCGGCCGGAGGAGCTCGCCGACGCCGACCTCGTGGTGCTGCCGGGCACCCGCGGCACCGTCAAGGCGCTCCAGTGGCTGCGGCAGCGGGGCCTGGCCGACGCGGTCGTCCGCAGGGCCGCGGAGGGCCGTCCGGTGCTGGGCGTCTGCGGCGGCTTCCAGATGCTCGCCGAGACGATCGAGGACGACGTCGAGTCGCGGGCGGGCACGGTCCCCGGGCTCGGGCTGCTGCCGGTGCGGGTCCGCTTCGCCGTGCAGAAGACCCTGGCCCGCCCCGCCGGCAAGGCGTACGGCGAGCCGGTCGAGGGGTACGAGATCCACCACGGCGTCGCCGACGTCCGCGGCGGCGACGAGCCCTTCCTCGACGGCTGCCGCAGCGGCGCCGTCTGGGGCACCCACTGGCACGGCTCGCTGGAGAGCGACGGCTTCCGCCGTGCCTTCCTGCGGCGCGTCGCCCGGGCGGCGGGGCGGCGTTTCGTCCCCGCCCCCGACACCGCCTTCGGCGCGCTCCGCGAGGAGCAACTGGACCGGCTGGGCGATCTGGTCGAGGAGCACGCCGACACCGGCGCCCTGCTCCGCCTGATCGAGCAGGGGCCCCCTGCCGGCCTGCCCTTCGTGCCCCCGGGGGCACCGTGAACACCCCGTCGCGGCCCGCGCGCCGGGCCCTCCGCGACGACCGCCGCAACCGCAACGACCGCTCGACCCAGGAGGACGCGTGAGCACCCCTTATCCCTTCACGGCGATCGTCGGGATGGCGGACCTGCGGCTGGCGCTGCTGCTGAACGCGGTCAGCCCGGCGGTGGGCGGTGTGCTGGTCCGCGGCGAGAAGGGCACCGCCAAGTCGACCGCCGTACGGGCGCTGTCGGCCCTGCTGCCGCCCGTGGACGTCGTGCCCGGCTGCCGCTTCGGCTGCGACCCGGCGGCTCCCGACCCGGCGTGCCCGGACGGGCCGCACGGACCGGACGCCGGCGCCGAGAGCCGCCCGGCGCGCATGGTGGAGCTGCCGGTCGGCGCGTCCGAGGACCGGCTCGTCGGCGCCCTCGACATCGAACGGGCCCTGGCGGAGGGCGTGAAGGCCTTCGAACCGGGTCTGCTGGCCGACGCGCACCGCGGCGTGCTGTACGTGGACGAGGTCAACCTGCTCCACGACCACCTGGTGGACCTGCTGCTGGACGCGGCCGCCATGGGCGCCTCCTACGTCGAGCGGGAGGGCGTCTCGGTGCGCCACGCCGCGCGCTTCCTGCTCGTCGGCACGATGAACCCCGAGGAGGGCGAGCTGCGGCCGCAGTTGCTGGACCGCTTCGGCCTCACCGTGGAGGTCGCGGCCTCCCGGGACACCGACGAGCGGGTGGCGGTCGTCCGGCGGCGTCTGGCCTACGACGCGGACCCGGCGGGGTTCGCCGACGCCTGGCAGGACGAGGAGCGGGAGGTGCGGAAGCGGATCGCCGCGGCCCGCGCGCTGCTCCCGTCGGTGCGGCTCGGCGACGGGGCGCTCCGGCAGATCGCCGCGACCTGCGCGGCCTTCGAGGTGGACGGGATGCGCGCGGACATCGTCATGGCGCGCACGGCGACCGCGCTGGCGGCCTGGGCCGGGCGTACCGAGGTGACCGACGCCGACGTACGGCAGGCCGCGCTGCTCGCGCTGCCGCACCGCCGCCGCCGCAACCCCTTCGACGCACCGGGCCTGGACGAGGACAAGCTCGACGAGACCCTGGAGCGCAACCGCGGCGAGGACGACGACCCCGACCCCGACCCCGATCCGGGCCCGGACGGCGGCCCCGGCGGGGGCCGTCCGCCGCAGGGTGACGACGGCGCCCCGGACACCGGGACCGACATCGCGCCGCCCAGGGAGCCGGCCGAGTCGGAGCCGCGGGCGGAGGGCGCGGACGCCGTTCCGGGCGGCGGGGAGCGCGCCGCGGTGCCCGCGGCGGAGCCGTTCAAGGCCCGTGCACTGACCGTGCCCGGCCTCGGCGAGGGCGCCGCCGGCCGCCGTTCCCGGGCCCGTACCGCGCACGGCAGGACGACCGGCGCCCGGCGCCCCCGCGGCACCCTGTCCAAGCTGCACCTGGCCGCCACCGTGCACGCGGCCGCCCCGCACCAGCGTGCGCGCGGGCGCGGCGGACCGGGCCTGGTGATCCGCCGGGACGACCTGCGCGAGGCGGTACGGGAGGGCCGCGAGGGGAACCTGGTGCTCTTCGTCGTCGACGCCTCCGGGTCGATGGCCGCCCGGCAGCGCATGAGCGCGGTCAAGGGCGCGGTGCTGTCGCTGCTGCTCGACGCCTACCAGCGGCGCGACAAGGTCGGCCTGATCACCTTCCGCGGCGCGACGGCGGAACTGGCGCTGCCGCCGACCTCGTCGGTCGACGCGGGCGCGGCGCGCCTGGAGAAGCTGCCCACCGGCGGCCGCACCCCGCTGGCCGCGGGGCTGCTGAAGGCGCACGACGTGCTGCGCGTGGAGCGGCTGCGGGACGCCTCGCGCCGCCCGCTGCTGGTCGTGGTCACCGACGGGCGGGCGACCGGCGGGCCCGAGCCGGTGCGCACGGCCGCGCGCGCGGCACGGCTGCTGGCGGCCGGGGGCACCGCCTCGGTCGTCGTCGACTGCGAGTCCGGCCCGGTGCGGCTGGGGCTCGCGGGCGAGCTGGCACGCGAACTGCACGGCACCGCCGTGACGTTGGACGAGCTGCGCGCGGACAGCGTCGCGGCACTGGTACGGGATGTACGGAGGGCCGCGTAATGCCACAGGGACAGCCGAGCGTCGTGCCGCAGGACGGCCTCACGACGCGTCAGCGTCGCAACCGGCCGCTGGTGATGGTGCACACCGGCACCGGCAAGGGGAAGTCCACCGCCGCCTTCGGGCTGGCGCTGCGGGCCTGGAACCAGGGCTGGCCGGTCGGGGTGTTCCAGTTCGTCAAGTCGGCGAAGTGGAAGGTCGGTGAGGAGCGGGCGCTGCGCGTGCTCGGTGCCTCCGGCGAGGGCGGCACCGTCGCCTGGCACAAGATGGGCGAGGGCTGGTCCTGGGTGCAGCGGGACATCTCCGAGAGCGAGGACGCGGCGCGCGAGGGCTGGGAGCAGGTCAAGCGGGACCTGGCCGCCGAGACCTACCGGCTGTACGTGCTCGACGAGTTCGCCTACCCCCTGCACTGGGGGTGGATCGACACCGACGAGGTGGTCTCGGTGCTCCGCGACCGTCCCGGCACCCAGCACGTCGTCATCACGGGCCGCAACGCCCCGCAGCCGCTGCTGGACTTCGCGGACCTGGTCACCGAGATGGGCAAGGTCAAGCACCCGATGGACGCCGGCCAGAAGGGCCAGAAGGGCATCGAGTGGTAGCCAGACTCGTCGTCGCGGCCCCCGCCTCGGGGAGCGGCAAGACCACCGTCGCCACGGGGCTGATGGCCGCCTTCGCGGAGGCGGGGCTCGCGGTGTCCCCGCACAAGGTGGGGCCCGACTACATCGACCCCGGCTACCACGCCCTGGCCACCGGCCGTCCGGGCCGCAACCTGGACGCGTACATGTGCGGCCCGGAGCGGATCGCGCCGCTGTTCCTGCACGGGGCGCGCGGCGCCGATCTCGCGGTCGTCGAGGGCGTGATGGGGCTCTTCGACGGCGCCTCGGGGATGGGCGAGCTGGCCTCCACCGCGCACGTGGCGAAGCTGCTGCGGGCGCCGGTGGTGCTGGTGGTGGACGCCTCCTCGCAGTCCCGTTCGGTGGCCGCGCTGGTGCACGGCTTCGCCTCCTGGGACCCGGAGGTACGGGTCGCCGGCGTCATCCTCAACAAGGTCGGCTCCGACCGCCACGAGGAGCTGCTGCGCGACGCCCTGGACGGCGCGGGCGTGCCCGTGCTGGGTGCGCTGCGACGTGACACGGCGGTCGGCACGCCCTCCCGGCACCTGGGTCTCGTCCCGGTCGCGGAGCGGCGCGCGGACGCCGTCGACGCCGTACGGGCGCTGGCCGCCCGGGTGCGGGCGGGCTGCGACCTGGACGCGCTGCTGGCGCTGGCGCGCAGCGCCCCGCCGCTCGCGGACGGGCCCTGGGACCCGCAGACCGCGGCCGGCCCCGTAGAACCGGGCGCCGCACGGCCCAGGGTCGCCGTGGCGGGCGGCGCGGCGTTCACCTTCTCGTACACGGAGCACGTGGAACTGCTGACCGCGGCGGGGGCGGAGGTCGTCACCTTCGACCCGCTGCGCGACGAGCGGCTGCCGGACGGGGCGGCGGGGCTGGTCATCGGGGGCGGCTTCCCCGAGATGTACGCCCACGAGCTGTCCGCCAACGAGCCGCTGCGCACGGCCGTCGCCGCCTTCTCCGGGCCCGTGACCGCGGAGTGCGCGGGCCTGCTCTACCTCGGGCGGGAACTGGACGGGCGGCCCATGTGCGGGGTGCTGGACACCACGGCCCGTATGTCGGACCGGCTCATGCTGGGCTACCGCGAGGCGGTCGCGATCGCCGACAACGCGCTGGCGGCCGCCGGGACCCGGGTGCGTGGCCACGAGTTCCACCGCACCGTCGTGGAACCCACCGCCGGGGCCACGCCCGCGTGGGGTCTGGTCCGGCCGGAACGGCGCGCGGAGGGCTTCGTGCGGGGCGGCGTCCACGCCTCGTACCTGCACGTGCACTGGGCCGCCGAGCCGTCCCTGGCGCGGCGGTTCGTCGCCTCCTGCGCGGCCGGGGCGGGCGCACCCTCGTGAGCGTCCCCGGGGGCGTCGTCGTCGGCGTCGGGGCGGGACGCGGTGTCGCGGCGGCCGAAGTGCTCGCGCTCGTACGGTCCGTGCTCGCCGAGGCCGGCATGCCGGAGGCGTCCGTCACGGCGCTGGCGACCGTCGCCGGCAAGGCCGGTGAGCCGGGCCTCGTCGAGGCGGCGGAGCGGCTGGGCGTGCCCTTGGTGACGTACGACGCACGTACGCTGGCCGCGGTCGCCGTGCCCACCCCCTCGGGCGCCGCGCTGGCCGCGGTCGGCACGCCCTCGGTGGCGGAGGCCGCGGCGCTGACGGCGGCGCCCGGCGGCGAACTGCTGGTACGGAAGAGGAAGTCCGCCCCCGGGGACGGTGGTGCGGCGAGGGCGACCGCCGCGGTGGCGCGGCGGCGTACGCCCGGGCACGGCACGCACGGCACGCACGGCACGACGGAGGAGACGGCACCGTGATCAACCCCCCGCCCGCGGACGTGCTGGAGCGGCGCGTCGACGCCGCGCTCGGCGGCGGCCGCCGTACGCCGCTGGACCGGGCGGCGACCATGGTGCTGCTGGTCGGCGCCGGCTCCCCCGAGGCCGCGGACAACGCCGAAGTGGCCCGTACCGCACGGCTGCTGTGGGAGGGCCGGGGCTACGCGGGCGTGGAGACCGCCTTCCTGACGACGGCCGCGCCGGACGTCCCCGCGGGCCTGGAACGCTGCGCACGGCTCGGCGCCCGGCGGATCGTCGTGCTGACCTGCTTCGCCGCCGACGCCGCCTCGGAGGCGCGGGTCGGGCAGCAGACGGAGGGCTGGGCCGAGGCGCGCCCCGAGGTCGACGTACGGCACGCACCGCCCGGCGACGGGGCCGTACGACGGGAACCCGGCGGGGGCGACGTCGACGGCGGCCACGACCTGCGGCACCACGGCGACGCGGAGGTCCGCGACGGCGGCGGGGACCTGACCGACCTGGCCGTCAACGTGCGCGCCGGGACGCCCCCGCGGTGGCTCAAGGAACGCCTGGCGGCCACCCTCGACGGGCTGGCCGCCTACCCCGACGACCGCGCCGCGCACCGGGCGGTCGCCGCCCGGCACGGCCGCCCGGTGGAGGAGGTGCTGCTCACGGCCGGTGCTGCGGAGGCGTTCGTCCTGCTGGCCCGTACCACCGGTGCCCGCCACGCGGTCGTCGTGCACCCGCAGTTCACGGAACCCGAAGCGGCGCTGCGCGACGCGGGGCACCCCGTCCACCGCGTCGTGCTGCGGGCGGAGGACGGCTTCCGGCTCGACCCGTGGGCGGTGCCCGAGGCGGCCGACCTGGTCGTCGTCGGCAATCCGACCAACCCCACCTCCGTACTGCACCCCGCCGCGGACCTGGCCCGACTGGCCCGGCCGGGCCGCACCCTCGTCGTCGACGAGGCCTTCATGGACGCGGTGCCCGGCGAGCCGGAGAGCCTCGCCGCCCGCCGCGACCTGCCCGGCCTGGTGGTGCTGCGCAGCCTCACCAAGACCTGGGGCCTGGCGGGCCTGCGCGTCGGCTACGTCCTCGGCGACCGCGAGTGCGTGGCGGCGCTGCGCCGCGCCCAGCCCCTGTGGGCGGTCTCCGCGCCCGGTCTCACCGCCGCCGAGGCCTGCAGCGCCCCCGCGGCCCTCGCGGAGGCGGCGGAGGCGGCCCGCCGGACCACCGCCGACCGGGCCCACCTGCTGCGCCGGCTCGCCGAGTTCGACGACGTCCAGGTCGCCGGCCCCGCGCACGGCCCCTTCGTCCTCCTGCGCCTCCCGGCCGCGGCCGCCGTCCGCGAGCGCCTGCGCGACCTCGGCTTCGCCGTCCGCCGCGCCGACACCTTCCCCGGCCTCTCCCCGGACTGGCTCCGCATCGCCGTCCGCGACCCCGCCACGACCGACCGCTTCGCGACCGCCCTCTCGAAGACCCTCGCCACCTGACACCGCACGGGCCGGACGGCCCGTCGCGCCGGGCTCAGCCCTTGACGCCCAGCGCCTGGATGTCGATGCCGCCCAGGGCCGGGTGGACGTAGGCGTTGGTCAGGCGGTCGGAGCGGTAGTTGAGGCGGCGGTCGTAGAGGAAGGGCAGGAGCGTGCCGCGGTCCTGGGCGGTGGAGTCGACGGTGCGCCAGAGGTTGTCGGCGGCGTTGCGGTTGGTCTCGGAGTCGGCCTCGTCCATCAGGGAGTTGATCTCCCGGTCGTCCAGCCCCGCGTAGTTGCTGGGGCTGCGCGGCAGCAGCAGCGGGCGCAGGAATCCGGCCGGGGAGGGCCAGTCGGACTGCCAGGTGGTCAGGACGATGCCCCAGCCCTTGTCCTTGATCTGCTGCTGGTCGGTGAGGGCGGCGTAGAAGTCGGCGGCGTCGGGCGTCTGCACGGTCGCCTTGATGCCCACCTCGGCGAGCTGGCCGGCCAGGGACTGCGCCACCTTGCGGGCGTTCGGGTCGCTGCCGGAGACGGCGACGACCGTGCTGAACCCCTTGGCGTGGCCGCATTCGCCGAGGAAGCGCCGGGCCTGTTCGGGGTAGGAGCCGCCGCTCACCGTGCCGTAGGTGTCCAGGTGCCGGTCGTGGCCGCCGATGGTCGGCGGGAGCATGCCGCCGGCGACGTCGCCCGCGTCCTCGCCGCCGATCGCGGCGCGCAGCAGGCTGCGGTCGGTGGCGTACTGGACGGCCCAGCGGCAGCGGTAGTCGTCGAGGGGTGCGACGGCGGTCTGCAGGGAGAAGTAGCGGACGGCGCCGGTCTGGACGAGGTCCGTACGGGACCTGAGCGTGTCGTCGGCGAGGACCCGGGTCCGGGTGGCCGGCTGGACGCCGGTCTGGGCGAGGTCGAGGTCGGCGGTGCCGTTCATCAGGGCGGTGTCCACGGCGGCGGCGTCCGTGGCGACGGTGAGCTCCACCTCGTCGGGCAGCGCGGTGCGTATCGCGTCGGTCGCCGGGTCCCACCGGTCGTTGCGCACCAGGCGCAGCCCGTTCGCGGTGTCCCAGGAGGCGATGCGGTAGGGGCCGCTGGCGACGGGCCGGTCCTGGTAGCGCTCCTTGCTGTCCTTCGCCTTCGGGACGGGTGAGGACATGGGCAGTGCCAGGACGTGGGGGAAGTCCGCGAAGGGCGCGTCGAGGTGGAAGACGACGGTGCGGTCGTCGGGGGTCTCGACGCTCTTCAGGCCGAGCCCGTCGGGGTCGGTGTCCTTGTACGGGCCGGGGTAGTCCTGCCCCTGGTCGAGCAGGTCGAGCAGGTGGGTGGGGCCGCCGGGGTAGAGGTCCCTGGCGAAGGTGCGCTCGATGCCGTACTTGACGTCCCGGGAGGTGATCGGCGTGCCGTCCTCGAAGGTGACGCCCTCCTTGAGGGTGTACGTGTAGGTGCGGCCGCCGTCGGAGATCTCGCCGGTGCTGGTCGCGAGGTCGGGGGCGAGACGGGTGCCCGCGGCGCCGGGCTGCGGGGCGAAGTCGACGAGTTTGCGCAGGTAGAGGCGGCCCAGGTTCCACACGATCGGGGAGTAGGTGCGGGCCGGGTCGAGGGAGTCGGGGTTGTAGGCGGTGATGAGCCTGAGGGTGCCGCCCTTGGCGGCGGACGGGTTGACGGCGCCGGTGAGGGCGCCGTTGTAGCCACCGGCGGGCCTGCGGGCGGCGATCAGGTCCTGCGCGGTGCGGTCGACCGGCTTCTCCGGGTCGTCGCCGAAGGGGTCCACGAGGACCGTCACGGTGACCAGGAGGGCCACGACGGCCGCGGTCACCGCGGCCACCACGCCCCGGCGGCTCCGCCGGGGCGCCGGGACGGGGGTGTCCCAGGCGGGCCGGGTGGGGTAGGACGGCGGGCCGAACGAGGGCGGGTTGTACGCCGGGTGGGGCAGCGCGGGCGGCCGGCTCGGCGGCGGGGGCAGGGTGGGCGGGCCCGCGGGCGGGGTCCGCGAGGCCAGCCAGCCGTTCAGCGCGCCGCGCATCTCCGCGGCGCCGCGCGGACGCAGCGCCGGGTTCTTCGACAGGGCGGACAGCACGATCGAGTCGAGTTCCGGCGGCACCAGCGCGTTGCGTGCGGAGGGCGGGGCCGGCGTCTGGTGGACGTGGGCGTACATCACCGACAGCGGGGTGGCCCCGGCGAAGGGCACGGTGCCGGTGAGGAGTTCGGTGAGCATGCAGGCGACCGCGTACAGGTCGCTGCGGGCGTCGACGGCGTCGCCGGCGCACTGCTCGGGGGCCATGTAGCCCGGGGTGCCGATGGCGGAGCCGGTGCCGGTGATGCGGGACAGCGAGTGGACGACCCGGGCGATGCCGAAGTCGGCGACCTTGACCGCGCCCCCGGCGGTGATCAGGACGTTGGAGGGCTTCACGTCGCGGTGGACGAGGCCGCGGGCGTGGGCGTGGGCGAGCGCGTCCAGGATGTCGCAGGTGATGCGGACGGCCCGCTCGATCTCCATCGGAGCCTGTTCGCGGGCGAGTTCGGCGAGGGTGCGGCCCTCTATGTGCTCCATCACCAGGTACGGCACGACCGCGTCGTCCGTCGTCACCTCGTCCTGGTCGTGGACGGTGACGATGCCGGGGTGGTTGAGCCCGGCCGCCGCACGCGCCTCGCGGGCGAAGCGGCGCCGCGCCTCGGGGTCGCGGGCGAGCTCCGGCAGGAGGGTCTTGACGGCCACGGTCCGGCCGAGCCGGGTGTCGTAGGCGAGATGGACGCGGGCCATGCCGCCGGAGCCGAGCAGCGCCCGCAACTCGTACCGTCCCCCGAACATGCGACCCCCCGGCCCCGTCCGCGACGGGCGCGCGAACACTCCCAACAGGGTAGTGGAATTTGCCCTTTTCGGACGGCCGCGGGCGTCGGGAGGGACGTACGGCGGTGACGGACGAGCGCGTGGAGGGCGGCTCCGGACACTCCGCCGCCCTCCACGTCCCCCCTCACCCCTGGTCCGCCCCCTGGGGTCACCCGGGTTCGTCAGTCCCGGGCGCTCTCGGCCGCCGGCTTGCGGCGGGTCTTGCGGATCACGAGGAATCCGGCGGCGAACAGCAGCACCGAACCGCCCGCGAGGTACGGGGTCATGGAGCTGCTGCCGGTCTCGGCGAGGTCACCGGTGGCCGCGGGAGCGGCCTGCGGCGACTGGTCGCCGCGCGCGGATTCCGAGGGCGCGGTCGACGGCGTGGGCTGCGCGGACTGCGAGGGCTGCTCGGACTCGCCGCCGGTCTGCGGCTCCTCGCCGCTGCCGTCGCCGCCGTCGTCGCCGCCGTCACCGTTTCCGCCGTTGCCGCCGTTGCCGCCACCGTGGTGGCCACCGCCACCGCCGTGCCCGCCACCGCCGTGCCCGCCACCGTCGTGGCCGCCGCGGCGGGGCGTCTCGCAGGTGGCCCCCGCGAGGGTGACGGTGCCGCTCACCTCGGCGACGCCGAGCTTGAGCGGGTTCACCTCCACCGACAGTTCCAGGGCGGTGGCGGCGGCGCCGCGCGAGGTGACGGTCCGCTCGGCGAGGTCGAGGCGGACCTCGCCCACGCCGGGCACCTTCACCTGCGTCGTACCGCCGGCCGAGACGGCGACCCGCTTGCCGAGGACGACGACGTGGCCGGGCATCTCGACCTCGGCGACCGGCTTCCGGCCGGCCACGCACGTGGCGCGCGCGGAGATCACGTCGGCCTTGATGAGCCCGAGGAGCGGCAGTCCCGGCAGGTTGACGCGGGCCTTGACGAGCTTGGCGTAGCCCTCCGCCTTGTGGCGGTCGGCGGTGGCCCGGGCGGTGGCGGCGTCGGCGCGCAGGACGCTGAACGGCTTGCCGTGGTCGACCCCGTCGAGGGTGGCGGTGAGCGCGGTCTCGTCGGCGCGGGCCGGTGCGTGGACCTCGTTGAGCGTCAGGTTCAGCGGCACGTCGACGGACTTGCGCAGGAGCGAGACCTCCAGGCCGGTCCGCAGGACGACCGCACCGGCCTTGCCGGACGAGCCGTGGGTCCCCCCGGTCGCGGCGGCCGGGGTCGCGGGCCCCAGCGCGAGGGCGCCCGCCGCCAGCGCGACGGCGGCGCCCAGCGCGGCGGCGGGACGGCGCGCGGGCATGCTGAAGGGAGAGCTGGACACAGTGGAAAACCCCCAAATGGTCATGGAGTCGCCACGGCGCCGCTGAAGGGGACAGCGCGCTCGCCGGGCGACCTCGACCCCGTAATGATTTACGTACGGAGAGTGAACCGGCACCCGCCTGGGCCCGGTTCACTCCAAAGGGTGGTTTTCGTCCCCGTATTCGAAACCTGCGGCACATGCGTTCCCGTGCGTCACACCTGCGATCGCGTGTATTCGAGCAACTTGGCGAAGTCGAGGGCGCCGGGGTCCCCGTGGGAGTTCTCCGGCACGTGCTGGTGGCCGCAGACCCCCCGGAAGGCGTTCCACTCCCGTCCGGTCATCCGCTGGCCGCCCGCGTTCCCGTACGAGCGGGGGTACGGCAGCCAGAGCTTCGGCCCCTTCAGCGGCACGCCGTGGTGGGTGTGCATCCAGGCCAGGAACTCGGCGAGTTCGCGCAGCGCCCACTGCGGGGCCTTGGGCCAGTAGAGGTGCCGGGCGGCGGTGCCCCAGTCCTCGTGCCGGTCGGGGTCGCAGGTGCCCACCAGCTCCACCTGGCACACGTTGAGGGTGTTGGTCTCCACCCCGCCGGCCCGGTTGACCAGGGCGCGCGAGGAGATGTCGATGTCGAAGTGCTGGTACCAGACCAGCTTCTCGTCCTCGAAGTCGGGTTTCGCCGTCAGGTTGGGCGCGCTGCTCCCGCCCCCGTACGTCGGCACGCTGCGGCCCTCGGTGGTGTGCAGCACGACGGCGTTGACCTCCATCGCGTCGCCGCCGTAGTCGTCCTGGTACCAGTACCTGCGCGAGGCCCCCGGGTACTTCTGCGGTCCCTGCCTGGTCATGGTGCTCCCCGTCCCGTTGCGGTGTCGGCCCGTAGGACCGATCGCAGCACGACGGAAAGGGATGGATCGACTCTTCCCGCACAGGATCACCCGAATCGGTGCTCCGGGGTCATTCCGGGCGCATTGGTGGCGGCCCTCCGCTACGGTGGCTCCCCCGCGCCCGCCGGGTCACCCCACCACGCGACCGCGCAGCACGATGCGCCGGGGCGCGGTCAGCACGCGGACGTCGGCCCGGGGGTCCTCCGGGTAGACGACGAGGTCGGCGGAGGCCCCCTCGGTGAGGCCGTCGCGGCCGAGCCACTCACGGGCGGACCAGGTCGCGGCGGAGAGCGCGTCGAGCACGGGCAGGCCGGCGGTGACGAGTTCGGCGACCTCGCCGGCCACCAGCCCGTGGGCGAGGGAGCCGCCCGCGTCGGTGCCGGCGAAGATCCGCACGCCCGCCTCGTGGGCGGCGCGGACGGTGTCGTAGCGCCGGGCGTGCAGCCGGCGCATGTGGTCGGCCCAGCGCGGGAACCTGGCCTGGCCGCCGTCGGCGAGGTCCGGGAAGGTCGCGATGTTGACCAGCGTGGGGACGATGGCCACCCCGTGCTCCGCGAAGAGCGGGATGGTGTCCTCGGTGAGCCCGGTGGCGTGCTCGACGCAGTCGATCCCGGCCTCGACCAGGTCCCGCAGGGAGTCCTCCGCGAAGCAGTGGGCGGTGACGCGGGCGCCCTCCTCGTGGGCGGCGGCGATGGCGGCCTCGACGGCGCCGCGCGGCCAGCACGCGGTGAGGTCGCCGGCCTCGCGGTCGATCCAGTCGCCGACCAGCTTGACCCAGCCGTCGCCGAGGCGGGCCTCCCGGCGGACGTAGGCGACCAGGTCCTCGGGCTCGATCTCCCAGGCGTAGTTGCGGATGTAGCGGCGGGTGCGGGCGATGTGCCGGCCGGCCCTGATGATCCGCGGCAGGTCCTCGCGGTCGTCGATCCACCGGGTGTCGGAGGGCGAACCGGCGTCGCGGAGCAGCAGGGTGCCCGTGTCGCGGTCGGTGAGCGCCTGCTTCTCGGAGGTGCCCGGGTCGACCGGGCCGTGCTGGTCGAGGCCGACGTGGCAGTGGGCGTCCACCAGTCCGGGCAGCACCCAGCCCTCGACGGTGGTGACGTCGCGGAGGCCGGCGGGGCGCTCGTAGGTGACGCGTCCGCCGACCACCCAGAGCTCGTCCCGTACGTCCCGCGGCCCGGCCAGGATGCGGCCCTTGACGTGCAGTGCCTGCGGCGCCTCGCGATCAGCCATGTCTGCACTCTACGAGCCGCCGGTTACCCTCGGGCGGTACACCCCCCGCCGAAGGAAGCAGCGCCGCCGTGTCCCACCCCCTGCTCGACCTGCCCCCGCTGACCGCCGAACGCTTCGCCGCGATCGAGCGGAGAGTCGCCGCGCTGCTGCACACCGGGCAGGACGTCGTGATCATGCAGGGCGAGGCCCTGCTGCCGCTGGAGGGCTGCATCCGCGGTGGCGCGCGCCCGGGTTCGACGGCGCTGAACATCGTCACCGGGCCGTACGGCCAGACCTTCGGCAACTGGCTGCGGGACGCGGGCGCCACCGTGGTCGACCTGGAGGTGCCCTTCCACGCCGCCGTGGACCCGGGCGACGTCGCACGGGCGCTGTCCGGGCACCCGGAGACCGACTTCGTGTCGCTGGTGCACGCGGAGGCGGCCACCGGCAACACCAACCCGGTCGCGGAGATCGGCGAGGTGGTCCGGGCGCACGGCGCGCTGTTCATGGTCGACGCGGTCGCGTCGGTGGCGGCCGAGCCGCTGCTGGTGGACGCGTGGGGCGTGGACCTGTGCGTGATCGGCGCCCAGAAGGCGATGGGCGGGCCCGCGGGGGTGTCGGCGGTGTCCGTGAGCGAGCGCGCGTGGCGGCGCCTGGCGGACAACCCGGCCGCACCGCGCCGCTCCTACCTGTCGTTGCTGGACTGGAAGGAGCGCTGGATCGACGCCGGGCGCAGGGCGCTGCCGCACGCGCCCGCGCAGCTGGAGATGCTGGCGCTGGAGGCCTGCCTGGAGCTCATCGAGGAGGCCGGGCCCGGCGCGGTGGCCGCCCGGCACCGCGCCGCCGCGGCGGCGACCCGGGCCGGTGCGACCGCGCTGGGCGCCGCCGTTGAGCCGTACGTGTACCGGGACGAGGACGCCGCGCCGGTCGCGACGACGTTGCGCACCCTGGACGGCGTCGCGGCCGACGAACTGGTCGCCCGCGCCCTGGCGCTGGAGCCGGGGCTCCCGCTGGTCGCCGGGGGCGGGGCGCTCGCCAAGGAGATGGTCCGGGTCAACCACTACGGCCGGGACGCGGACCCGGCCGTGGTCGTCCGTACGCTGCACGCTCTGGCCGGCGCGCTGGGCACCGCCCCCGAGCCCGCCGTCGCGGCGGCGGAGGCCGCCCTGCGGGCCTGACGCCGCCGCGTCCCGAGGGCCGCCCGGACCGTCCTGAACAGTCCGGGCGGCCCTTTCCGTTTCGGCACCCGGAATTCCGCACGCCTTGACAGCGGGCAAATAGCGGGGAATTATCCGGCACATCGGCCGGGGTATTCCGCATTCAACTCCTGCCCCGGGAGAACGGCTTCAAACGCCAAGATTTCATCGACACGACGTGATGATTCCGAGGATGTGACCGAGCCCACAACCCCACCCTTTAGCCCGGAATTATCCGGACAGGACACCCCTTTCCGGCGGCCTCCGCGCGCCTGATATCAGTGGCGTCCGCACGTCACAAGGCCTGCGCGGCATGCAGTCGAGAATTCCGCCCGCTACGTTGTTTCCGCATGACCGCCGCCAGTGAATTGCTGCTCGACACCCCGAGAATCGAGGACGGCGCCGCACTGTGGCGCATTGCCCGGGATTCCCGGACCCTGGACCTGAACTCCCCGTACAGCTACCTCCTGTGGTGCCGGGACTTCGCCGGCACCTCCGTGGTGGCGCGTACCGAGCACGGCGAACCGATCGGCTTCGTGACCGGCTACGTCCGCCCGGAACGCCCCCGCACCCTCGTCGTCTGGCAGGTCGCCGTGGACGAGGCGCACCGCGGCCGGGGGCTCGCGGCCGCGATGCTCGACGACCTCGCGCAACGGGCCGCCGCGGCCGGCGTACGCGAGGTCCAGACCACGATCACCCCGGACAACGAGGCCTCGCACCGCCTGTTCACGTCCTTCGGCGCCCGCCACGGAGCACGGACCGAGCGCGAGGTGCTGTTCGACGCGGCGCTCTTCCCCGACGGCCACCAGCCCGAAGTCCTCTACCGCATCGGTCCCCTCGTCTGACCCCGCCGTCCCGCACGACTCCTCCTCCCCCACAGAAGGAATGCACGGTGACCCTCTCCCCGCCCGCCACGTCCGTCTTCGAGACCCTCGAGTCCGAGGTCCGCAGCTACTGCCGCGGCTGGCCCGCCGTCTTCGACCGCGCGCAGGGCAGCCGCCTGTTCGACGAGGACGGCCACGACTACCTCGACTTCTTCTCCGGCGCCGGCGCCCTCAACTACGGGCACAACAACCCCGTCCTCAAACGCGCCCTGCTGGACTACCTGGAGCGCGACGGCATCACGCACGGCCTCGACATGAGCACCACCGCCAAGCGCGCCTTCCTGGAACGCTTCCAGGACGTCGTGCTGCGCCCGCGCGGGCTGGACCACAAGGTGATGTTCCCCGGCCCCACCGGCACCAACGCCGTCGAGGCGGCGCTGAAACTGGCCCGCAAGGTCAAGGGCCGCGAGTCGGTCGTGTCCTTCACCAACGCCTTCCACGGCATGTCGCTGGGCTCGCTCGCGGTCACCGGCAACTCGATGAAGCGGGCCGGCGCCGGCATCCCCCTGGTGCACGGCACCCCGATGCCCTTCGACAACTACCTCGACGGCCGCGTCCCCGACTTCCTGTGGTTCGAACGGCTGCTGGAGGACCAGGGCTCCGGCCTCAACCAGCCCGCCGCCGTGATCGTCGAGACCATCCAGGGCGAGGGCGGCATCAACGTCGCCCGCCCCGAGTGGCTGCGCGGGCTCGCCGACCTGTGCCGGCGCCGCGACATGCTGCTGATCGTCGACGACATCCAGATGGGCTGCGGCCGCACCGGCCCGTTCTTCTCCTTCGAGGAGGCGGGCATCGTGCCGGACATCGTCACCCTCTCCAAGTCGATCGGCGGTTACGGCATGCCGATGGCGCTGACCCTCTTCCGGCCCGAACTCGACATCTGGGAGCCGGGCGAGCACAACGGCACCTTCCGCGGCCACAACCCCGCCTTCGTCACGGCCACCGCCGCCCTCGACACCTACTGGGCGGACGGCGGGAGCATGGAGAAGCAGACGCTGGCGCGCGGCGAGCAGACCGAGGCCGTGCTGCGCGAGATCCGCACCGAGCACGCGCGCTCCGGCACCCGCCACCGGGGCCGCGGCCTCGTGTGGGGCCTGGAGTTCACCGACCCCGGCCGGGCCTCCCGGGTGTGCGCCCGCGCCTTCGAACTGGGCCTGCTGCTGGAGACCTCCGGCCCGCGCGGCGAGGTCGTCAAGCTGCTGCCCGCCCTGACCATCACGCCCGAGGAACTGGACGAGGGGCTGCGCACCCTCGCCCGCTCCGTCCGCGAGACCGCCTGAAGAAAGGAACCGTCCCACCGTGATCGTGCGATCCCTGAAGGACATCGAGGGCACCGCCCGCGACGTCACCGCCGAGACCGGCACCTGGCGCAGCAAGCGCATCGTCCTGGCCGACGACCGCGTGGGCTTCTCGCTGCACGAGACCGTGATGTACGCCGGGACCGAGACCTCCATGTGGTACGCCCACCACGTCGAGGCGGTGCTGTGCGTCGAGGGCGAGGGCGAACTCACCGACGACGAGACCGGCGAGAAGTACCGGATCTCCCCCGGCACCCTCTACCTGCTCGACGGCCACGAACGGCACACCGTGCGCCCCGAGACCGACCTGCGCTTCGTCTGCGTCTTCAACCCGCCCGTCACCGGGCGCGAGGTGCACGACGAGAACGGCGTCTACCCCCTGCTCACCGAGGGAGCGTGACCACGATGACCACCGCGACGACGCACGACCCCAGGACCGACCTCTACCCCACCCGCGGCACGGCCGAGGTGCTGACCCCGCGCCAGGACCCGGTCGTCTGGGGCGCACCCGGCACGTCCGGCCCGCTCCAGCCGTCCGAACTGGGCGACTTCGACCGCGACGGCTTCCTCCCCGTGGACGCGATCATCGGGCCCGAGGACGTGGCCCGCTACCGCGCCGAACTGGAGCGGCTGTGCGCCGACCCGGCCGTACGCGCGGACGAACGGTCCATCGTGGAGGCGAAGTCCCAGGACATCCGCTCGGTCTTCGAGGTGCACAAGATCAGCCCGGTCTTCGCCGAGCTGGTCCGCGACCCCCGGGTCGTCGGCCGCGCCCGGCAGATCCTCGGCTCGGACGTCTACGTCCACCAGAGCCGGATCAACGTCAAGCCGGGCTTCGGCGCCTCCGGCTTCTACTGGCACTCCGACTTCGAGACCTGGCACGCCGAGGACGGGATGCCCCGCATGCGCGCGGTCTCGGTCTCGATCGCGCTGACCGAGAACCACGCCACCAACGGCGGCCTGATGATCATGCCGGGCTCGCACCGGACGTTCCTCGGCTGCGCGGGCGCGACACCGGAGGACAACTACAAGAAGTCCCTCCAGATGCAGGACGCGGGGACGCCCTCCGACGCGGCCCTCACCGAACTGGCGGGCCGGCACGGGATCCGGCTCTTCACCGGGCCGCCCGGGTCCGCGGTGTGGTTCGACTGCAACGCCATGCACGGCTCCGGGGACAACATCACCCCGTATCCGCGGAGCAACGTGTTCATCGTCTTCAACAGCGTGGAGAACGCGGCGCGAGAGCCGTTCGCGGCGCCCGTCCGCCGTCCGGAGTTCATCGGGGCACGGGACTTCACCCCCGTGCCCTGACCCTCCGGGACGCCCGCCGTTGTCTGCGGCGCCGTTGTGGTTTCTGTTGGGTTTCTCCCCCACCCTCCCGCCCTCCCCCAGCCTTCGGCCGGGGGTGCCCCCAACTCCCCCACCCCCTCCGCCGGTTCAGCGACCAACGGCCGGTGGGTGGTCACAAGGCAGCCCGGGGACACCGCACCTGTCCGACGCACCCCCAACGGGACACCCTGCGTCCGCACAACAGGAAGGGGCGTGGGGGAGGTGCTCCCCTGGCCGAAGGCCAGGGGAGGGCGAGCGGCGGACCCGGTGCCGAATGATGCGGGCTCGAACCGCGGGGGTCAGCAAGCGGTCCGGGGGAACCCCGGACTGCCTCCACACCCCCACCGGCCGTTGTGCGCCCATACGACGGGAGGGGGTGTGTCGGGGTGCGCCCGGAAACGACGAGCGGTTAAGTGCGGCGCCCAAGGATGTGGACGCAAACCGCGAGCGTTGAGGACGTGCGCCGGCGCGGCCCCGACCCCACAACGAGGTGCGGGACCCGCACCAATCGCGCCGGGCAATCGGGCGGGAGGGTGGGGGAGAAACCCAACAGCAACCACAACGGCGCCGCACACAACCACCGGGCCGCACACAACTCACCCGGCGCAGGAGGCGTAAGCCTCACACTTCGCGCCGCCCATCGACCCGCCGCGGCACCCCCAACGGGTTCCCGTCGCGCAGCTCCGCCGGCAGCACCCCCTCGGGCGCGTCCTGGTACACGACCGGCCGCAGCCACCGCTCGATCGCCGTCCCGCCCACCGAGGTGGACGTCGACGTCGTGGCCGGGTACGGGCCGCCGTGGTGCATGGCCGGGGCCACCGCGACCCCGGTGGGCCAGCCGTTCACCACGACGCGCCCCGCCAGCGGCGTGAGCCGGCGCAGCAGTTCCGCGCCGGAGCCGTCGCCGCCGGACGCCTCGGCCTCGCTCAGGTGCGCCGTCGCCGTGAGGTTCCCGGGGAGCCGTCCGAGCACCCCCTCGACCTCCTCCTCGCTGCCGTACCGCGCGACGACCGTCACCGGCCCGAAGTGCTCCTCCAGCAGCGCGTCGTGCTCACCGTCCTCCGCGAGCCGGGCGGCCGGGACGGAGACGAAGCCGGCGCGCACCAGGTGCTCGCCGCCGTCGCCGGGCTCGACCGGCGCCTCCACCTCCGGGAGCGCCGTCAGTTCGCGCACGCCCGCGATGAAGTTGTCCCGCATGCGGGCGTCGAGCAGCGTGCCGGGGGCGACGTCGCCCACCGCGGCGGCCAGTGACTTGAGGAGGCGGTCGCCGGCCTCCCCCGCCGGGGCCAGCACGAGGCCGGGCTTGACGCAGAACTGGCCGACGCCGAGCGTCACGGACCCGGCAAGTCCGGCGCCGATCTGCTCGGCGCGCTCCTCCGCGGCGGCCCGCGTGATGACCACCGGGTTGAGGCTGCCGAGTTCGCCGTGGAACGGGATCGGCACCGGACGTGCCGCGGCGGCGTCGAAGAGGGCGCGGCCGCCCCGCACGGAGCCGGTGAAGCCGGCGGCGGAGACCAGCGGGTGCTTGATGAGGTCGATGCCGGCCTGGAAGCCGTGGACCACCGAGACGACGTCGGCGGGCAGCCCGACCTCGACGGCCGCACGGCGCAGCGCGTCCGCGCACAGCTCGCTCGTCGCGGGGTGGTCGGGGTGGGCCTTGACGACGACGGGGCAGCCGGCCGCGAGGGCGCTGGCTGTGTCGCCGCCCGGCACGGAGAAGGCGAGCGGGAAGTTGCTGGCGGAGTAGACGGCCACGACGCCGAGCGGGATCTTGTAGCGCCGCAGGTCGGGCCGGGGCGGGGCGAGCGTCGCGTCGGCGTGGTCGATGATGACGTCGAGGAAGGCGCCCTCCTCGACGATCTCGGCGAAGGCCCGCAGCTGGTAGGCGGTGCGGCCGAGTTCACCGGTGAGGCGGGCCGGCCCGAGGGCGGTCTCGGCGTCGGCGGCCTCCAGGATGCGGGGGCCGGCCTCCTCCAGGAAGTCGGCCGCGGTACGCAGCAGACGGACCCGCACCTCGCGGTCGGCCAGTGCCGGGAGGGCCGCGGCGGCAACGCGTACCGCGGCGTCGACCTCCTCGGCGGTGGCTTCCACGGCGACCTGCTCCCGCTGCTTCCCGGTTCGGGGATCGACGCTCCACACTGGTACGGCCACCGCGGGTACCTCCAGGCCTTCCGTTCGATATGCTGAACAGCATCCGCAACTGTGAATCTGTTCGGGAGCCTACTTGCGCGGGTCCCGGCCGAACAAGAGGGGTCCACTCCAGATGGCTGCAGGTGAGGGCGGGGCGCAGGTCAAATCCGCGGTGCGGACGGTGGAGCTGCTGGAGTTCTTCGCCGGGCAGCCCGGCATGCACAGCCTGGCCGCCGTGCAGGAGGCCGTCGGCTACCCCAAGTCCAGCCTGTACATGCTGCTGCGCACGCTCGTCGAGCTGGGCTGGATCGAGACCGACGCCACCGGCACACGCTACGGCATCGGCGTGCGCGCCCTGCTGGTGGGCACCTCGTACATCGACGGCGACGAGGTCGTGGCCGCGGCCCGCCCGACCCTGGACCGGCTCTCGGACGACACCAGCGAGACGATCCACCTGGCCCGGCTGGACGGCACCAGCGTCGTGTACCTGGCGACCCGTCAGTCCTCGCACTACCTGCGGCCGTTCACCCGGGTCGGGCGCCGGCTGCCGGCCCACTCCACCTCGCTCGGCAAGGCCCTGCTCGCCACGTACACCGACGAGCAGGTCCGCAAGCTGCTGCCGGAGACGCTGGAACCGCTCACCGAGCACACCCACACCGACCGCGAGAAGCTGATCGAGGAGCTGCACCAGATCCGCGAGCAGGGCTACGCCGTCGACCGCGAGGAGAACACGCTCGGCCTGCGCTGCTTCGGGGTGACCATCCCCTACCGCACGCCCGCCCGTGACGCGATCAGCTGCTCGGTGCCGGTGGCCCGGCTGACCCCGGCCCACGAGCAGCTGATCAAGGACGCCCTCTTCGACGCGCGCGACCGCCTCACCCTGGCGACCCGGCGTCTGTGACCGTCCCGGTCAGGACTCCTCGCGCAGCACCCGTACGGCGCCCGGCGGCACGCTGAGCCGCCCGATGACCCGCTCCCCGGTGAGCAGTTCCCTGCCGGGCACGTCGAGGGGCACCTTCGCCTCGGCCCCGGTGTGGTTGATCACGAAGAGGTACGTGCCCTGCTCGCCCGCGCGGCGGACGACCTCGACGTCCCGCGGCAGTTCGGCCCGCTCCGGCAGTCCCGCGTCCTCCGCGGCGGCGGCCAGGACCGCGTTCAGTCCCGTGGGGCCGAGCCGGGTCGAGACGTACCAGGCCGTGCCGTCGCCCAGGGCGTGCCGGGTGACGGCGGGGCGGCCCGCGGCGGGTCCGTCGGCGTACGTCCAGACCGGTTCGGCGCCGCGGGGCACGACGACCTCGGTCCACAGGTCGCCGGTGAGCGCGGGGCCCTCGAGGCCGATGGGGCCTCCGGGGCCTTCGAGCCGGACCCTCTCCCCGTCGAGCAGGGGCGCGAACTCCTCGACCGTCAGGCCGAGCACGTCCCGCAGGGCCCCGGGCACCGGGCCCGGGTGGACGGTGTCGTGCTCGTCGACGACGCCGGAGAAGTAGGAGACCAGCAGCGTGCCGCCGCCCTCGACGTAGGCGCGCAGGTTCCGCCCGGCGGCCTCGGTGGTGAGGTAGAGCGCGGGGACGACGACAAGGGGATAGGCCGACAAGTCGGCATCGGGCCGGGCGAAGTCGACGGTCAGGTGCCGGTCGAACAGGGCCTCGTAGAAGCCGTCGGCGCGTTCGCGCGCGTCGTGGTCCTGGCTGGGCCGCCACTCCAGCTTCTGCGCCCACCAGGACTGCCAGTCCCACAGCACCGCGGCGTCCGCGACGGTCCGGGTGCCGGCAACCTCGGCGAGGGCGGCGACGTCGGCGCCCAGCCGGACGACCTCGCGCCAGACACGGCTGTCGGTGCCGGCGTGCGGCAGCATCGCGGAGTGGAACTTCTCGGCGCCGTAGCGGGACTGCCGCCACTGGAAGAACAGGGCGCCCTCGGAGCCGCGGGCCACGTGGGCGAGGCTGTTGCGGGCCATCTGGCCGGGTGCCTTGGCGGGGTTGCGGCGCTGCCAGTTGACACCGCTGGTGGAGTGCTCCAGCAGCAGCCAGGGGGCGCCGCCGGCGACGGAGCGCGTGAGGTCGGCGGCCATCGCCAGGTTGACGTGGGTGCGGCGGCCGTCGGTGATCAGGTAGTGGTCGTTGGTGACCAGGTCGACCTCGCGGCCCCAGGCCCAGTAGTCCATGGAGTCGCACTGGCTGAGCGCGGTCATGAAGTTGGTGGTGACGGGGACGCCCGGTGACAGCCGGTGCAGGATGTCGCGCTCGGCGGTGAAGTTGCCGCGGACGGTCTCGTCGGTGAAGCGGGCGTAGTCGAGCTGCTGGGCCGGGTTGGCGACGGTGGGGGTCAGCCGGGGGGCGTCGACGTGCGCCCAGTCGCCGTAGGCCTGGCCCCAGAAGGCGGTGCCCCAGGCGGTGTTGAGGGCGTCGAGGGTGCCGTAGCGGGCCCGCAGCCACTGCCGGAACTCCGCTGCGGACGCCTCGCAGTAGCAGGCGCCGACGGGCACGCCGTACTCGTTGTGGACGTGCCACAGGGCGAGCGCGGGATGCCGGCCGTAGCGCTCGGCCAGCCGCTCGGTGATCCCGGCGGCGGCCGCACGGTAGGCGGCGGAGCTGTGGCAGATGGCGCCGCGCGAGCCGAAGCCGTAGCGGACGCCCTCGCGGCTGACCGGCAGCGCCTCGGGATGGGCCGCGTAGAACCAGGCAGGCGGTACGACGGTGGGGGTGCCGAGGTCGGCGTGGATGCCGTGCTCGTGCAGCAGGTCCAGCAGCCGGTCGAGCCAGCCGAAGTCGTAACGGCCGGGCTCGGGCTCCAGCTTCGACCAGGCGAAGATGCCGACGCTGACCATGGTCACACCGGCCTCGCGCATCAGCCGGACGTCCTCCTGCCAGACCTCCTCGGGCCACTGCTCGGGGTTGTAGTCGCCGCCGTAGGCGAGGCGCGCCATGGGATCTCCTGGGTCAACTCTGGGAACGTGCACAGCTGCCCGAGGGGCGGCTCGGCCAAGGTAACCGCAGGGCCACAAGCATTGACAAGTGTCGGAGATGTTTCTCTACTGTGAACGCTCACAGCGCCCCGCACACCCTCGTCAGGGGAGGAACCCATGAACAAGCGCCTCGTCGCCGCCTTCGCGGCGGCCGCGCTCTCCACCACGCTGTCGGCCGGCTGCGGTTCGTCGGACGACGGCGGGGACGGAGGCAAGGCGGAGTCCGGACCGGTCAGCCTCACCTACTGGGCCTGGGCTCCGGGCCTGGACAAGGTCGCGGAGGTCTGGAACGCGGGCCCCGGCAAGGAGGCCGGGATCACGGTCACGGTGAAGAAGCAGGCGTCGGGCGACGACCTGGTCACCAAGATCATCACCGCGTCGAAGGCGCACAAGGCCCCCGACCTCGTGCAGGCCGAGTTCCAGGCCCTCCCCACCCTGGTGAGCAACGACGTCCTGGCCGACATATCCGGGCAGGCGGGCGACGCGAAGAAGGACTTCGCCGACGGTGTGTGGCAGCAGGTGACCCTCGGCTCGGACGCGGTGTACGCGATCCCGCAGGACACCGGGCCGCTGATGTTCTACTACCGCCAGGACCTGTTCACGAAGTACGGCCTGAGCGTGCCCACGACGTGGGACGAGTTCGCGCGGACGGCCCGCGCCCTGAAGAAGAAGGACGCCACGAAGTCGCTGACCACCTTCTCGGCGACCGACCCCGGCCTGTTCGCCGGCCTGTCGCAGCAGGCGGGCGCGAAGTGGTGGACCACCAGCGGGGACACGTGGGACGTCGCCATCGACGACGCCGCGTCCACCAAGGTCGCCGACTTCTGGGGCGGCCTGGTGAAGGAGGGCGTCATCGACAACCAGCCGATGTACACCCCCGCCTGGAACAAGGCGCTCAACACCGGCACCCAGATCGCCTGGGTCAGCGCCGTCTGGGCACCGGGCGTGCTGACGACGGCCGCGCCCGACACCAAGGGCAAGTGGGCCATGGCACCGCTGCCGCAGTGGAACGCGGGCGAGGCCCTCACCGGCAGCTGGGGCGGTTCCACGACCGGCGTGAGCAACGACTCCCGGCACAAGGACGCGGCGGTGAAGTTCGCGACCTGGCTCAACACCGACCCGGAAGCCGTGACGGCCCTGGTGAAGAACGGCGGCATCTACCCGGCGGCCACCGCCGCGCAGAGCGGGGACGCGCTCGCGCAGGCGCCGGAGTTCTTCTCCAACCAGCCGGACTTCTACACCAGGGCCGCCGAGATCGCGAAGACCACCGCCCCCGGCGCCTGGGGCCCGAACGTGAACGTCGCCTACAGCGCGTTCAAGGACGCCTTCGGCAAGGCGGCACAGGACAAGGCCGGCTTCGGCCCGGCGCTGGGCGCGGTGCAGTCGGCGACGGTCGCCGACATGAAGAAGCAGGGCTTCTCCGTCGCGGAGTGACGCGCGGCAGCCCCTCGATGCCGACCGGGGGCACCACGCGCCCCCGGTCCCCCGCTCGCCCGGTGCTCCACCCGCCGCCCGCCAACTGCCTTCCGTCGCCCGCCAACTAGTCGCCCGCCGCCCGAAACGAGCCGCCCATGCCGCCCACGCCCGCCGCCCGGCGCACCCGACGCCTCGCCCCCTACGGCTTCCTCCTCCCCGCCCTCGTCCTGTTCGCCGCGACCTTCGCGCTCCCCATCGGCTACGCCGTCTACCTGAGCTTCCGCAAGATCGAGGTCAAGGGCCTGGGCCTGGGCCGGGGCGCACGCGGCGAGGCCTGGGCGGGGCTGTCCAACTACACCTCCGTCCTGTCCGACGCCGAACTCCTGCACGGCGCCGCCCGCATCCTCGGCTACGGCGCCGTCGTGGTGCCGGTGATGCTGGGCCTCGCCCTGCTGTTCGCGCTGATGCTGGACGCGCAGCGGACCCGTCTGCGCGGCTTCTCCCGGCTGGCGATCTTCCTGCCGTACGCCGTGCCCGGAGTGGTCGCGGCCCTG
This sequence comes from Streptomyces sp. NPDC005722, assembly GCF_040630935.1. Taxonomy (NCBI): domain Bacteria; kingdom Bacillati; phylum Actinomycetota; class Actinomycetes; order Kitasatosporales; family Streptomycetaceae; genus Streptomyces; species Streptomyces sp. NPDC005722. The sequence goes on along the minus strand of NZ_JBEXYN010000023.1, from coordinate 56,735 downwards.
CTGTGGGGCTTCCTCTACCTGCCCTCGCTCAGCCCGCTCCACTACGCGCTGGGCGCGATGGGCCTGCCCGAGCCGGACCTGCTGACCGGTGGCGCGCTGTTCGGCGCCCTGGCGAACGTCGCCGTGTGGGGCGGCACGGGCTTCAACATGATCGTGATCTACACGTCGCTGCGGGCGGTGCCCGCCGAGATCTACGAGGCCGCGCGCATCGACGGCTGCTCGGAACTGCAGATCGCGCTGCGGGTCAAGATCCCCACGGTGGCGCCGGCGCTCGTGCTGACTTTCTTCTTCTCCATGATCGCGACCTTCCAGGTCTTCGGCGAGCCGATGACCCTGAAGGGGATGACCAACTCCATCTCCACGACCTGGAGCCCGCTGATGAAGGTCTACCAGGACGCCTTCGTCCGCGGCGACCTCCATTCGGCGGCCGCGACCTCGGTGGTCATCGCCCTCGTCACCCTCGTCCTGTCCTTCGGCTTCCTGCGGGCGGCCAACTCCCGTACCCGGCAGGGAGCCTCCTGATGAGCGTCACGGCAACCCCCCTCGACCGGCGGGCCGCCGCCACCACCGCGGCCCGCGCCACCGCACCGCGGCGGCGCCGCGGCGCCGGTCTCGTCCCGACCGTCGTACTGCTGCTCGGCGCGGCCTACTGCCTGCTCCCGGTGGCGTGGGTGCTGGTCGCGTCGACGAAGAGCAGCCGCGAACTGTTCGCGACGTTCACCTTCCTGCCCGGCACCGGCCTGGCCGGCAACGTCTCCGCGCTCACGGCGTACCGCGACGGCGTCTACTGGCGGTGGATGCTCAACTCCCTCTTCTACGCTGGCTTCGGCGCGCTGCTGTCGACGGCGGTGTCCGCGGTGAGCGGCTACGCGCTCGCGAAGTACCGCTTCCGGGGCCGCGAGGCGATCTTCAACGTCCTGCTGACCGGGGTGCTGATGCCGCCGGTCATCCTGGCGATCCCGCAGTACCTGCTGATGGCCAAGGCGGGTCTGGCCGACAGCTACCTGTCGGTGCTGCTGCCGAGCGTCCTGGCGCCGTACGGCATCTACCTGGCGCGGATCTACGCCTCCGCGGCCGTGCCGGACGAGGTGGTGGAGGCGGCCCGGGTGGACGGGGCGCGCGAGTGGCGGATCTTCCGGACGATCGCGCTGCCGGTGATGCTGCCCGGACTGGTGACCGTCTTCCTCTTCCAGTTCGTGGCGATCTGGAACAACTTCCTGCTGCCGTTCATCATGCTGGGCGACGACGAGAAGTTCCCGGTGACGCTCGGCCTGTTCACCCTGCTCCAGCAGGGCGCCTCGGCGCCCGCCCTCTACACGCTGGTGATCACCGGTGCGATGCTGGCGATCATGCCGCTGATCGCACTGTTCCTGGTGATCCAGCGGTTCTGGAGCCTGGACCTGCTCTCCGGGGCCGTAAAGTCCTGAGGAGCCCCGAAGGAAGAACGGTATGAGCCGCACAGAACGACGCCGTCCCCCGACGATCCACGACGTGGCCCGCGAGGCGGGCGTGTCGCGGGGCACGGTGTCGCGCGTCCTCAACGGCGGGCACAACGTGAGCCCGGCCGCGATGGAGGCGGTCAACGCCGCCATCCGCCGTACCGGCTACGTGGTGAACCGGCACGCCCGCAGCCTGATCACCGGGCGGTCGGACTCGGTGGGCTTCCTGCTCACCGAACCGCAGGAGCGCTTCTTCGAGGACCCGAACTTCAACGTGCTGCTCAGCGGCTGCACCCAGGCGCTGGCCGCGCACGACATACCGCTGCTGCTGATGATCGCCGGCGACGAGCCCGAGCGGCGGCGGATAACCCGCTACATCACCGCCGGGCACGTCGACGGCGTGCTGCTGGTGTCCAGCCACTCGGGCAACCCGGTCGCCGAGCGGCTGGAGAAGGCCGGGGTGCCGGTCGTTGCCTGCGGTGAGCCGCTCGGGCAGGGCGGCCGGGTCGCGTACGTGGCGGCCGACGAGCGGGGCGGCGCGCACCGGATGGTGCGGCACCTCGTGGCCTCCGGACGGCGCAGGATCGCCATGATCACCGGCCCGCTGGACACCCCCGGCGGTGTGCAGCGCCTGGCGGGTTACCGCGAGGAGCTGGCCGCCTCGGGGCTGCCCGCCGACGGGACGCTGGTCGCCGAGGGCGACTACAGCCGGGCCAGCGGGGAGGCCGCGATGACCGCCCTGCTGGGCCGCTCCCCCGGCCTGGACGCGGTCTTCGTCGCCTCCGACCTGATGGCGCAGGGCGCGCTGGCGGCGCTGGAGCGGGCCGGGCGGCGGGTCCCGGAGGACGTCGCGGTCGGCGGCTTCGACGACTCCCCGGCGGCGCTGGCCACGCTGCCGCCGCTGACCACCATCCGCCAGCCCTGGGACCGGATCAGCGCCGAGATGGTGCGGCTGCTGCTCGCCCGCATCGCCGGGGACGAGCCGTCCGGGGTGATCCTCCCGACGGAGCTCGTGCGGCGGGAGTCGACCTGAACATCCCATAGGATCATGGGAGTTGGGGCGCCGAAGCCGTCGCCCCCGGACTTGGAGGACCGGTGCGTCTCCCCCGCTCCCTTTCCGGCTGGACCATGGCCGTCTTCGGTCTGCTCGCCGCCGCGCTCGGCATCGTCGGGATCGTCTCGCCGGCCGTCCAGCTCTCCCTGCTCGGCTTCGCCCGGCCGGACCACCGCGCGGCCGGCGACCACACCCTGGTCTTCCTCACGGCTTCCTCGATGGCGGCGCTGAACATGGGCGTGTACTACGTCCTGGCGGCCCTCGCCGACTGGCGCGCCTTCTTCCGCTGGACGGTCCCGTTCCGGCTGCTGACCTTCGCCGTCTTCACCACGGCCGTGGTGGTCGGCCGGGCGCCGTCCGGCTTCCTCGGCGTCGGCGTGTGGGAGGGCGTGGGCGCGCTGGTGACGGGCGCGGCCCTCTGGTACGAGGGCCGCGGGGCCCGGGCCGCGACCCCCGGGGGCACCGCGGCCGCGTGACCCGCCCGCGCCCGGTCAGGACGTGCGGAGCGGGACCGCGCCCCGTCCGGGGCGGGCGCGGCCGCAGGGGACGTCCCCGGTCTCACCTCCGCAGGGCGCACTGCGCGCGGTCCCAGAGCCGGTCCGCGGCGATCGGGTCCACGGCGTGGGGGGCGACGCCTGCGGGGCGCCCCTCGTTCGCCTCGAGGACCGGGGCCTCCTGGTTGTGCTCGAAGTAGCGCCCGGTGACCCCGTCGAGCAGCGGGGAGGCCGCGAGCAGCACCGATGTCGAGGCGCCCTGCTCGACGGTCTTGTGGTACGGCTGCGGGATGACGGCGCCGTCCTCGTCCGTCACGCCCATCGCCCGCATGGTGGCGTCGTCGATGTGGCGCTGGAGGTTGGTGCTGAGGATCCATCCCGGGTTGAGCGTGTTCGCCGTGATGCCGTCGGCGGCCCACCGGCGGGCGGCGCCGACCGTGAACAGGACGTCGGCGGTCTTGGACTGCGCGTACGCCGTCCAGGGGTCGTAGGGACGGCGCTCGAAGTGCGGGTCCTCGAAGTCGAACGCGGCGCTCTTGTGCGCTCCGGAGCTGACGACGACCAGGCGCGCCGAGCCGGCCGCCCGCAGTTCGGGGTGGAGCGCCGTGGCGAGGGCGAAGTGGCCGAGGTGGTTGACGGCGAGCTGCAGCTCCCATCCCCGGTCGCTGACTTGGCGGGTGGGGAGGGCCATGACCCCGGCGTTGGCGACGAGGATGTCGAGCGGGCCGCTCCACTCGCGGGCGAAGCGCGCGACGGAGTCGAGGTCGGCCAGGTCGAGGGGGCGTACGTCGACCGAGCCGGCCGGGCCGGTGGCCTCGAGCCCGCGGAGTGCGGGCGCCGCTGCGGCGAGGTCGCGCGTGGCGATGGTGACGTCCGCGCCGGCCGCGGCCAGGACCCGGACGGTTTCGAGGCCGATGCCGGAGGCGCCGCCGGTGACGAGGGCGCGCCGGCCGGTGAGGTCGACCCCGCTGATGACCTCGGAGGCCGTGGCGTGGAAGGGGAAGGGGGTCTGCAGGAGGGGGTGGTCGAGCACGGTGACCTTCTCTGAAAGGGAGGAACGGCTGGTACTCGATCCAGGCTAGGAAGGGCGTCGCGTATCCTCCATAACGAAAACTCCGGAAAACTTCATCCATCGTCCAGCCACCCCAGGAGGCTCCCATGGATCCGCTCGAGGACGTGCTGGCCCTGCTGGAGACCAGGGCCCATCTCTCGACGGGCCTCGTGGCGGGCGGCGAGTGGGCCGTGCGCTTCGGGGCCCCGTCCGGGGTGAAGTTCAACTCGGTCCGGCACGGCCGGTGCCGGCTGGAGGTCGAGGGGACGGACCGGCCGGTGGAGCTGGCCGCGGGCGACTGCTTCCTGCTGACCCAGGCCCGGCCCTTCGTGCTGCGCAGCGGCCCCGGCGTGGCCGCGGTCGACGCGGCGCCGGTGTTCGCGGCGGCGGAGGGCGGCTTCGCCAGGCTCGGCCGGGGGGACGACGTCCTGCTCGTCGGCGGCCGCTTCTCCTTCGGCGACCGCGCGCGGGCCCTGCTGCTGGACGCGCTGCCGCCGGTCATCCACGTGCCCGCGGAGACCGCGCAGGCCGAGACCGTGCGCTGGGCGCTGGAACAGATCGGTCAGGAACTGCTGGGACGGCCCGTGGCCGCCACGCTCGTGGCGGAGCACCTGGCCGTCGTCATGCTGGTCCACGTGCTGCGCCTGCACCTGGCGCGCGAGGCGCACGGCGCGTCGGGCTGGCCGGCGGGCCTGGCCGACCCCGTCGTGGCGCCTGCCCTGGCGGCGCTGCACAGCGCCCCGGCGCACGGCTGGACGGTCGCCGAACTCGCCCGTGCCAGCGGGGTGTCCCGGTCCACGCTCGCCGCGCGGTTCAAGCGGACCGTGGGCTGCCCGCCGCTGGACTACCTCAGGCGGTGGCGCATCGAACTCGCCTCGCAACGGCTGCGCACGGGCACCGACACCCTGGCCGTCATCGCCCGCGCGGTCGGCTACGGCTCCGAGAGCGCGCTCAGCACGGCCTTCAAAGAGGTGACGGGGAGTTCACCCCGTGAGTACCGCAGCGGCCCCGCGGCCTGACGGGCGGATCGGGGACGGCCGGCGGCGCACGACGCGGCGTGGGCGCCGTGCGCCGCCGGACGTCCCGTTCCCGGGCGCGCGGATCAGGAGTTGTGCTTCTTCCAGTCCGCCTGGGCGGCGTTGAGCTTCCCGGCGAAGGCGTCCAGGAAGTCCTTGGCGCTCAGCCGGCCGAGGACGACCTTCTGGAACTCCGGTTCGCTGTCGGCCTTGCTGAGGGTGTTCCAGTCCGGCAGGTAGTACGGCAGCTGGACGATCCTGGTGTCGGGGTCGGTGAGCGCGTCGATGGCGGTCTTGGTGGCACCGGCGGAGGCGATCCAGTCGTCGTCCTGCGCCCCGGTGTTGGACGGGACGGCCCCGGCCGACTCGTTCCACAGGCTGTTGGCCTCCGCGGAGGCGGCGAACTCGATGAACTTCCAGGCCGCCTCCTTGTTCCCGGAGCTCTTGAACAGGCCGAGCCCGTCCACCGGGTTGGAGACCGTGGTGCGCACGCCCGACGCGTCGACCGGCATGGCCACGCCGGCGAACTTGTCCTTGCCGAGGGCGTCCAGGTGGTTCTGGTAGGAGCCCAGGTTGTGCTGGAGGATGCCGATCTTCCCGTTGTCGAACTCGGCGACCATCTTGGTGAAGTCGTTGTTGAGGTCGGCTTCCGGCGTGGTCTTCTTGTAGAGCGCCACGTACTTCTCCAGCGCGGCCACGTTCTTCGGGTCGTTGACGGTGGTCGAGTCGCCGTTCCAGAAACTGTCGATGCCCGACTGCCCGTACATCATGTCCAGGGCCTGGGCGATCGAGCCGGCGCCGCCGCGGAAGGTGAAGCCGAACTCGTTGTTCGTCCGGTCGGTCAGCTTCTCCGTCGCCGTGAAGAAGGCGTCCCAGGTGGTGGGCGCGGGCACGCCCGCGGCCTCGAAGAGGTCCGTGCGGTACCACAGGACGCCCATGTTCGCGGAGGTCGGCACCGAGAACAGCTCCTCGCCGCCGCCCGCCACCTGCACGCTCTCGACCAGGTCGGGGTCGAACCTGCCCTTGAGGGAGCTGCCGTCGATGCGGTCGGTCACCGGGTCCAGGGCGCCCTGCGCCACCAGGCTCGCGAGCATCGCGGTGCCCACGCCGCCCACGTCGGGCAGGCCCTTGCCGCCCGCTATGGCGGTGTCGTACTTGGACTGCACGTCGGCGGCGGCGACCCCGACGTACTTCACCTCGACGTCCGGGTTCTTCTTCTCGAAGCGCGAGATGATCTCCTTCCACACCTCGGTGCGGACACCGCCGTTGTTGTCCCAGAAGGTGACGGTGCCCTTGCCGCTGCCCTCGCTGCCCGAGCCGCCCTTGCCGTCGGTGCCGCAGGCGGACGCGGTCAGCGCCAGTGCGGAGACGGCCGCGACGGCGGCGGCGAGGCGCGCTCCGCGACCCATCGGTGCTCTCATGGTGACTCTCCTGTCGGGGTGTGTGCGGGTGGTGGGGACGTACGGGGCGGCCGGGGATCCGGCGCGGGTTCCGGGGCGGACGGGCCGGCCGTGATCCGGAAGCGCGTGAAGTCCGCGGTCCCGGCGGGACCGCCGTGGCCGGTGGGCGCGGTGGGGGCCGCGGCGAAGAGCCCGAGCTGGGCACCCACCCAGCGCCACGGCGTGGCGGCGAAGACCGGGCCCGAGGAGCGCGGGCCGTCACCGGTGTCCGCGGCGAAACGGCAGCGGGCGCCCGGGGTCACCTCGACGCGCAGCGACGCGCGGCCCTCCGGTGCCGGCCGGGCGTACGCGGCGTCGCGCTCGGCCCCGGCGGCGGACTCGGCGAAGCGGTGCACCAGGTGGACGCCGCCCGCCGACCGCTCCAGGCCGATCCAGCAGAAGGCGTCGCCGACGACGGCCAGTCCGGCCCTCGCGCCCTCGGCGCCCGCGTCCAGCGCGAGGTCGACGGTGACGGTGAAGGACTCTGCGGGCAGCCGCTGCAGCAGGACGTTGGGCAGCCGCCGCAGGTCGTGGGCGGCGGCGGTGCGCACGCAGGTCAGGCGCAGCGCGTCGGCGCCGTGCGCGGTGGTCCAGCCGGGCCGCGGCGGGGCGGCCCAGGACCACTGCCGGCCGAACCGTCCGCCGGGGAAGTCGTCGTCGGTGACCGGGGCCTCGGGCGGCTGCGGCCCGGCGGCCCGCGGCTTGGCGTGGACGGTCACGGGTTCGCCCGCGTCACCCGCCAGGGGCCAGCCGTCCGCGGTCCAGCGCAGCGGCTGCAGGTGCACCACACGCCCGTACGCGCCGCGCTGCTGGAAGTGCAGGAACCAGTCCTCGCCCCGCGCGGTGCGCACCCAGGCGCCCTGGTGCGGCCCGTTGACCGCGGTGCGCCCCTGTTCGAGCACGACGGCCTCCTCGTAAGGGCCGAAGAACTCGCGGGCGCGGAACGCGCCCTGCCAGCCGGTCCCCACCCCGCCGGCCGGGGCGAGGATCCAGTACCAGCCGTCGTGGCGGTGCAGCTTGGGGCCCTCGATGGTGAACCAGCCCGGGATGCGGTCGCCGTCCACGACCACCCGGCCCTCGTCGAGCAGTTCCCGGCCGTCCGCGCCCATCCGGTGCCCGGTGAGCCGGTTCTTCACCCCGGAGCGGGACCTGGCCCAGGCGTGCACCAGGTAGGCGGTGCCGTCCTCGTCCCAGAGCGGGCAGGGGTCGATAAGGCCCTTGCCGGCCTTCAGCAGGTGCGGGCGGGTCCACGGGCCGCGCGGATCGGGCGCGTTGACCTGGAACAGCCCGGCGTCGGGGTCACCCCAGAAGATCCAGAAGCGGCCGTCGTGGTGCCGCAGCGACGGCGCCCACACCCCGCAGTCGTGCCGCGGCACGGCGGACGCCCGTACGGGACGGTCCAGCGCGTGCCCGATGATCCGCCAGTTGACGAGGTCGCGGGAGTGCAGGAGGGGCAGTCCGGGGACCCGGCCGAAGCTGGAGGCCGTGAGGTAGTGGTCGTCGCCGACGGAGATGACGTCGGGGTCGGACCAGTCGGCGTGGAGCACCGGGTTGCGGTAGGTGCCGTCGCCGAGGTCGGCGGTCCAGGGGCGCATCGTCAGCCGCCCCCCTCGACGAGGCCGCGGGCGAGCGCGCCGGCGGCCGCGGGGCCGAGCCGCCCGTCGGCGACGGCGGTGGCGATCCGCCGGCTCACGGTGCCGCCCGCGGGGACGGTCAGCCGCCGGTCCCACGCGAGGGAGGAGCCGACGCCCGGGTACTCGGCGGTGCGCACGAACCAGGGGTCGCGGCGGGTCACGGCGGTCATCCCGGCGAAGACCAGCGTCCAGTCCTCACCGGACAGCGCCAGCCAGCCGGCCGCCCGGCCGTGCACGGCCTCCTCGCCCTCCGCCTCGGCGGTGAACACCCGCGCGCGCTCCGGGCCGGCGGGCGCGCGCCAGAAGAAGCCGCCGTAACCGGCGCCGGGCCGGCCGTTGCTGGCGGGGCTGCCGATGGTCAGCTCCCGGTCGCCGGGGTTGGTGAGCGCGAAGGTGACGTCGAGCGCCCAGCGGTCCTCGCCGAGCGCGCGGGCCGCGACCGTCCGGTGCTCGCGGAGCAGTTCGCGCTCCCCGTGGCGCCAGGACAGCTCCTCGGTGAAGCCGTCCGGGCCGCTGCGGAGCAGTCCCCGGTGCTCCTGGACCCCGTGGTCGTCGAGTTCCGTCGGGCCGCGGCCGCGGACGAAGGTGCGGCCGCCCCAGAAGTTGTGTCCGCCGACGTCCGGGACGGCGACGCTCACCCCGAGGTGGTGGAGGTGGTCGGCGGGCATGAACGCGGTGACGGGCACCCCGGCCAGGGTCGTCAGCGGGTGCAGGTACGGACGCGGGGAGAGCCGCCCGGGCAGCTCGGGGCGGTGGACGTACCGCCCCACGGGGCGTCCGGCGGCGTGCAGGGTCGTGGTCGTCATCGCGGCACCGTCCCGCCGGCGGCGGCCCAGGGGGCGCCCAGCTCGGAGAAGAGGGCGAGGCGCTCGGCGCCGGCGGTGACCACCGCGTCGATCCCGGTGACGACGCGCCTGCGGGACCGTTCGCCGGGTTCGGTGCGCCAGGCGTCCTCGGGCAGCGGCACCGGTTCCGGTGCCGTGCGCACGGCCTCGACGACCTTCATGAAGGCACCCGTCGCGCGCGGCGGCACGAGCAGTTCCGCGCCGTGCCGCACGTGCGCGAGGAGGTTCTCCAGCAGGTCCGTGCGCCCGTAGCGCCGCTCCCGCGGGCCGTGCCCGGCGCGTTGCAGCAGGACGCGGTCCTGCTTGTACCAGAGGGTCACCCGGCCGCGGTCGCCGTGGACGACCACGTACGGCTCGCTGTTCCGCTCGGCGCACAGGGTGGCGGTGACCGTGACGACCGTGCCCCGCGCGGTGCGCAGCCGCAGCGCGGAGGTGTCGTCCGCCTCGATGGCGTTGGCCCGGAAGAGCTCGAGCTCGATCGCGCCGACGTCCTCGGCGCGATCGCTGCCGTCCAGGGCGAGCGCGGTGGCCACGGCGTGGGCGAGCGGGTTGGTGAGCACCCCGTCGACGACGTCCGTGCCGCCGGTCCGGCGCCGCCCCGACCAGGCGGCCCGGCGGAAGTAGTGCTCCTCGCGCACCCAGTTGCCGGCCGCGCCGATGCCGCGCACCTCACCGATCGCACCGTCGGCGACGAGCGCCCGTACGGCGGCCAGGGCGTGCGAGCCCAGTGACTGGAAGCCGATCTGGCAGGCACGTCCGCTCGCCTCCGTCCCGGCGACCAGCCGCTCGTACGCGGCGTAGGAGGGCGCCGGCGGCTTCTCCAGCAGCACGTGGGCACCCTGCGCGGCCGCGGCCAGCGCCAGGTCGGTGTGCGTGTGGATGGGGGTGCAGACGATGGCGATCCGGGCGCCGGTCCGCGCGGTCAGCTCGCCGAGGTCGGTGCCGTGGACGGCCCCGGGGAACCCGGCCGGCTCGCCCGCCGCCGGCGGCACGGTGTCGCAGACCCCGGCGAGCCGTACCAGGCCGGCGGCCGACAGCCGCCGCAGGTTCGCCAGGTGCCAGGCGCCGTGGCCGCGGAACCCGGCCAGGACGACGGGCACCGGCACCGCGCCGCCGGGGGGCGCTGGGGATGGATCACGCACGTTCGGACCTCCTCGTCCACGGGGGAACCGCGGGTGACCGGCCGGGCCTCAGCCCTTGACGGCACCCGCGCTGAAGCCGGTGACCAGCCATTTCTGGATGAACGCGAAGACGATGACGACGGGCACGGCGGCCACGACGCCGCCCGCGGCGAGCGTCCCGAGCTCGACGCTCTCGCCGGAGCCGATGGTGTAGCTGAGGCCGACGGGGATCGTGTACTTCTCCTGCGTGCTGAGGAACATCAGCGAGAAGAGGAAGTGGTTCCAGCTGTGCACGAAGGCGAAGGAGCCCACCGCGACCAGCCCCGGGCGCAGCAGCGGCAGCACCACCGCGCAGAAGGCGCGGATCCTGCCGCAGCCGTCGACCCAGGCGGCCTCCTCCAGCGACACGGGCACGTTCTTGATGAAGCCGCTGATGAGGATGATCGACAGGGGCAGCTGGAAGACCGTCTCGGCGACGATGACGCTCCACAGCGAGTCGATCATGCGTAGTTCGCTGAAGATCTGGAACAGCGGCACCAGCATCAGCGCGCCCGGGATGAACTGCGAGCACAGCAGGGCCAGCAGGAAGGCGCGCTTGGCGCGGAAGTCGAAGCGGGCCAGCGCGTAGCCGCCGAGCAGGGCGATCACGGTGGTCATCAGGAGCGTGGCGATGCCGATGAGCAGGCTGTTCTTGAAGAACACGGCGAAGCCGAGGTCGTTCCACACCTTCGAGAAGTGCGCCGTGGTGGCCGGCCACGGCACCAGTGAGGTGGACCCCGAGGGGCGCAGCGCGAACAGCAGCATCCAGTAGAAGGGGACGAGCGTGAACAGCAGGTACAGGCCCAGCGGCAGGTAGATCTGCCAGCGGGGCGCGCCCGCGGTGAGCGCCCGGCGTCCGCGGCGCGGCCGGGTGCCGCCACCGCCGCCGTCGGGCCGCGCTGCGGGGGCCACGCGGGGCAGGGGGACGCCGTTGGTCTCCGGCACGGTGGTGGTCATGCGCGGTCGCCCCCGAACTTGCTGAGCCGCAGGTAGACGATGGAGCAGAACAGGAGGATCACGAAGGCGACCGTGGTGAGCGCGGACGCGTAGCCGAAGTCGTGGCCGTCGATGCCGGTGTTGGCGACGTACAGCGGCAGCGTGGTCGTCGACCCGGCGGGGCCGCCGCCGGTGAGCGTGTAGAGCAGGTCGACGTTGTTGAACTCCCACACCCCGCGCAGCAGCGTGGACAGCACGATGGCGTCCCGCAGGTGGGGCAGCGTGATGTGGCGGAACCGCCGGAGGCGGCCGGCGCCGTCGACCGCGGCCGCCTCGTACAGCTCGTCCGGGATCGACTGCAGGTCGGCGAGGATGAGGATGGCGAAGAACGGTACGCCGCGCCACAGTTCGGCCAGGACGGCGGCCGGGAAGACGGTGCCGGGGTCGGACAGCACCGAGGTGCCGTACTCGCCGATGCCGGCGTCCGCGAGGTAGCGGCTGATGCCGGTGGCGGGGTTGTACAGCAGCATCCAGATCGTGGTGGTCAGCACGCCGGAGACGGCCCACGGCGAGAAGACCAGGGCGCGCGAGAGGCCGCGCCCGACGAAGGTCTGGTTGACGACCAGGGCCAGCGCCAGCCCGAGGGCGAGCTGCAGTCCCACCTCCGCGGCGACCCACTTGAGGCTGAAGAGCAGGCTCTGCCAGAACAGCGGGTCGTCGAAGAGGATCCGGCGGAAGTTGCCGAGGCCGGCGAAGCCGTTCCGCCAGGGCTTGGTGACGTTGTGGTCCCGGAGGCTGTAGTAGAGGACGCTCACCATCGGGTAGGCGATGAAGCCCAGCATCAGCAGCACTGCGGGGGCGATCAGCAGGTACGGGGTGCGCCGGGCCGCGCCGGACGGCCGGCGCCGCGGGGGCCGGGGTGGTTTCGCCACGGCTGTGGCCATGACCGGTACTCCTTCGTACGGGTACGGGGAAAGCGCTTGCCGAGTGGTGCGGGGCCGCCACGGGCGCGGTGGCGGTGAGGGCGGTACGGGGTGGTGCGCGGCGGGACGTCAGCCCGCGTAGGGCTCCGGCACTTCTCCGGGCCGGGCCAGGAAGCGGAAGTCGCAGCCGGTGTCGGCCTGGGTGATCTGGTCCTGGTAGAGCGCGCCGTACCCGCGTCCGTAGCGCGGCGGCGGTGCCTGCCACTGGGCGCGGCGGCGTTCGAGTTCGGCTTCGTCGACCTCCAGGCGCAGGGTGCGCGCGTGGACGTCCAGGGTGATCGGGTCCCCGGTGCGGACGAGGGCCAGCGGGCCGCCCACGTGGGACTCGGGAGCCACGTGCAGCACGCACGCGCCGTAACTCGTGCCGCTCATCCGGGCGTCGGAGATCCGCACCATGTCCCGTACCCCCTTCTTCAGGAGGTGGCCGGGCAGCGGCAGCATCCCGTACTCGGGCATGCCCGGTCCGCCGAGCGGTCCGGAGCCGCGCAGCACGAGGACACTGTCCTCGGTGATGCCGAGCCCCGGGTCGTCGATGGTGCGCTGCAGCGTCCGGTAGTCGTCGAACACCACGGCCGGACCGGTGTGCTTGAGCAGGTGCGGCTCCGCGGCGATGTGCTTGATGACCGCGCCGTCCGGGCACAGGTTGCCGCGCAGGACGGCGACGCCGCCCTCGGCCGCGAGCGGGTTCTCCAGTGGGCGGATCACGTCGTCGTCGTGGACGAGCGCCCCGGCCAGCTGCTCGCGCAGGGTCGCGTGCGCGACGGTGGGCCGGTCGAGGTGGAGGACGCCCGCGTCCCGCAGCCGGGTCAGGAACCCGGGGAGGCCGCCCGCGAAGTGGAAGTCCTCCATCAGGTACCGCCCGCCGGGCCGGAGGTTCGCCAGCACCGGCACCGTGCGGGCGACACGGTCGAAGTCGTCCAGCGTCAACGGCACACCACTGCGGCCCGCCATCGCGATCAGGTGGATCACGGCGTTGGTCGAACCGCCGAGCGCGAGCACCGTCGCCACCGCGTCCTCGTACGCCTCCCGGGTCAGGATCGCCGAGGGGCGCAGGTCCTCCCGCACCATGCCGACGATCCTCCTCCCGGAGGCCGCCGCCATGCGGTCGTGCCCGGAGTCGACGGCGGGGATCGACGAGGCGCCCGGCATCGTCATCCCCAGCGCCTCCGCCGCGGCGGTCAGCGTGGAGGCGGTGCCCATGGTCATGCAGTGACCGGGCGAACGGGCCAGCCCGCTCTCCAGTTCGGCCATCTCGCAGTCGCCGATGAGCCCGGCCCGCTTGTCGTCCCAGTACTTCCACATGTCCGTGCCCGAACCCAGCACCTCGGTGCGCCAGTGCCCGGGCAGCATGGGCCCGGCCGGCACGAACACCGCCGGCAGGCCGGCGCTCGCGGCCCCCATGAGCAGCGCGGGCGTGGACTTGTCGCAGCCGCCCATCAGGACCGCCCCGTCAACGGGGTAGGAACGCAGCAGCTCCTCGGTCTCCATCGCGAGCAGGTTGCGGTAGAGCATCGGCGTCGGCTTCTGGAACGTCTCCGACAGCGTCGCGACGGGGAACTCCAGGGGGAAGCCGCCCGCCTGCCACACCCCGCGCTTGACCGCCTGCGCCCGGTCGCGCAGGTGCACGTGGCAGGGGTTGATGTCGCTCCAGGTGTTGAGGACCGCGATCACCGGCTTGCCCAGGTGCTCCTCGGGCAGGTAGCCCAGCTGCCGGGTGCGGGCCCGGTGGCTGAACGAGCGCAGGCCCTCGGTCCCGTACCACTGGTGGCTGCGGAGCTCTTCCGGCTTCTTCATGGCGGCCCTCCGTCCCCTCCCGGCTCACACGTCCCAGCCGGCGACGAGCGCGGCCACCCGCTCACGCCGGTCCGCGCTCAGCGCCCGGCTGGGCGGGCGCACCTCGCGGCGGCACAGCCCCAGCGCCGCGAGCGCCTCCTTCACCACCGACACGTTGTCGGCGGAACCCTGCTCGGCCCGCAGTTCCTCGAACTCCCTGATCTGCTCCCACACCTTCATCGCCGCCGCGTAGTCGCCGTCGCGCAGCGCGCGCAGCATCTCCAGCGACACCCGGGGCGCGACGTTGACCAGGCCCGAGGTGAAGCCGGTCGCGCCGACCGCCCAGTACGCGGGGGCGTACAGCTCGGCGAGGCCCGCGACCCACGTGAAGCGGTCCAGCCCCGCATCCCGCGCCACCGCCGCGAAACGGGCGGCGTCGGGCACCGCGTACTTCACCCCGATGACGTTCGGGCACAGCTCGCCGAGGCGCGCGATCAGTCCGCCGCCCAGCGCCGGGTTGCGGACGTACGGCACGACCCCCGTCTCCGGGACGGCCTCCGCGATCGCGCGGTGGTAGTCCACCCAGCCCTCCGGCGACACGTACGGGTGGACCGGCTGGTGCACCATCACCATCCGCGCCCCGGCGTCCCGCGCGTGCCGCGCGGCGGCCACCGCGGTCGGCACGTCGTGGCCGACGCCCACCACGACCTGGGTGCCCGGGTCCGCCTCCGCCATCGTCAGCTCGACGACCAGCCGCCGCTCGGCCGGGTCGAGGGCGTAGAACTCCCCGGTGTTGCCGTTCGGCGTCACCGTCCGCACCCCGCCGTCGAGCAGCCGGCGCAGCAACGCCCGGTACGCGGCGCGCTCCACGCCCCCGTCCGCGCCGAACGGGGTCACCGGGATCGCCACCACGTCGGCGAGCGCCGACGACTGCTCTGCGAATGACATGCGGTTGCCCTTCAACTCGGGTGACTGCGGGGTCGGGACGCGACGGAAGCGGACGCGCGGGGGGCCGTCCCCTCACCCCCGCGCGTCCGCGGCTCAGCGGGCCGGCCCGTCGTCGCCGCCGGGGAACGCACGGGCCACGAAGCTCGCGATGTGGTCGTGGAGCAGCCGCGCCGCGCCGTCCGCGTCCCCGTCCACGGCCCGCGCCAGGATCTCCCGGTGCTCGCGGGCCTCCTGCTCCCACGACGGCGTCTCCTGCCAGACCACCGCGGAGACCAGGGCCGCCTGGTCCCGTACGTCGTCCAGCATCCGGGCCAGCAGGGGGTTGCCGCACGGCGTGTACAGCGCCCGGTGGAACTCCCGGTTGGCGAGCGACCGGTCGGCCCGGTCCGCCGCCTCGTCGGCCCGCGACAGCGCGTCCCGTGCGGCGTCCAGCGGGGCGCGGTGCGTGACCGTACGGCGCAGGGCCTCCGGCTCCAGCAGCAGCCGCACGTCGTACACCTGACGCGCCATCTCCGCGTCCACGGTCCGCACGGTCACGCCCTTGTACTGGCTCATCACGACCAGCCCGGTCCCCGCGAGCGTCTTCAGCGCCTCCCGCACGGGCGTCTTCGACACCCCGAACTGCGCGGCCAGCTCGGCCTCCACGAGTGCCTGACCGGGCTTCAGGCGCCCGGTCAGGATCCCGTGCTTGATCGTTTCCAGCACGACCTGGGTACGGGACGGAATCGGCGTCGGCGCGGCGCCGGCGAGCAGGTCCATGGGGGGCTCTTTCGGGTCTCGCGTATGGCGTCTCATATATGACGTACGAAGTACGACGCGACGAAGGTAGGGCTGGGGGCGGGGTTCGTCAATGGGTCGCGCCGGGGGCGCCTGCACCGGGTTGTGGTTGCGTGCGGGTGCGTCGTGGTTTCTGTTGGGGTTTCTCCCCCACCCTCCCGCCCGATTGCCCGGCGCGATTGGTGCGGGCCTGCGCAAGTTCGTCTGGGGTCGGCGCCGCGCCGGCGCACGTCCTCAACGCTCGCGGTTTACCCCAACATCATTCGGCGCCGGGTACGCCGCTCGTCGTTTCCGGGCGCACCCCGACACACCCCCTCCCGAGGTTGGGGCGCACAACGGCCGGTGGGGGGCGAGGAGGCAGTCCGGGGCGCCCCGAACCGCCCTGTGCCCCCGCAATTTCAGCCCGGATCGCTCGGTTCAGGGTTCACCGCTCGTTCCCAGCCTTCGGCGAGGCGGAGCACCCCGACACGTCCCCTCTTCCTGTGTGGGCGCACGACGGCCGGTGAGGGTGGGGTGGCGGTCCGGGGTTGTCGTCCCTGTCTACTTTGGGCACCCGCACGGCCGGTGGTCCCGCGCCATTGTGAAGGCCTCCCTACCCCCTCCTCCGGGCTGGCGACTGACGCCAACGTCATGCCGCGCAGGGTCGGCCGCTCTTCCCCTTTGATCCGCGCGCCTGGCCGAAAGCTGGAGAAGACGGGCGGCAGACCCGGTGCCGAATGGTGCGGTTTTGAGCGGAGGGGCTGTGGGGGTCAAAGGGCGGTTCCGGGTACCCCCGCACGCCTATCTGACCCGCCACCGGCCGTTGTACGCCCATACGAGAGGAGGGGGTGTGGCGGGGTGCGCCCCCTGGCCGAAGACTGAGGAAGACGAGCGGCGAACGCGGTGCCGAATGATGCGGGCTTGCACCGTGGGGCCGTGGGGTCAGACGGCGGTTCCGGGTACCCCCGCACGCCTATCTGACCCACCACCGGCCGTTGTACGCCCATACGACGGGAGGGGGTGTGTCGGGGTGCGCCCGGAAACGACGAGCGGCGAACGCGGTGCCCGACGATGTGGACGTAAACCGCGAGCGTTGAGGACGTGCGCCGGCGCGGCGCCGACCCCAGACGAACTTGCGCAGGCCCGCACCAATCGCGCCGGGCAATCGGGCGGGAGGGTGGGAGACAGCCCGCCGCAGGCGCACGCAACGTGCACGCAAACAACCAGGTGGCCCGGCGCAGCCACCCGCAACCACGACGGCGCCGCAGACAAGCACGCACCGGGCACACAACGCCCCCGGCGCAGGAGGCGCAAGCCTCACTCAAGCGCCGCCAAAAACGCCCGCACCGCCGCCAGATCCGCCGCGGACGCGAGCCCCGCGTGGTAGAGCCGCAACTCCGTCGCCCCCGCCGCGGCGGCCCGCGCCGCGTCCTCGGCCAGCGTGCCGGGGCTGCCCCCCATCCCGGCGACCACGGGAAAGTTGGCGGCCAGCACGGTCCCCGCCCCGGCGAGCCGACCGCAGGCCGCGACCAGGTCCACCCCGGGCAGCACGAGCCCGTCCGCGTGCCTCAGAACGTACCCCGGGTCGACACCCACATTGGCCCCGCAGCGATGCGCGTTCGGGTCCGCGTGCAGCAGCACCCGGAACCCCGGTGCCCCGGCCGCTGCCGCGGCCGCCCGTACCGCCTCCACCGCCGCCCGCTGCAACTCCCGCGCGACGGGGCCCCGCCACGCCATGGTGAGCCCCGCGAGGTCCGCCCCGAGCAGCTTCTCGACGTCGGCCCACTCGTCGGCCCCGGGGGTCCACTCCCCCGCCCAGACCGGCGCCAGGGCGCCCCGCACGGCCGCCCGCAGCGCGTCCGGGTCCGCGCCGAGCCCGGCGTACCCCGCCTCGCACGCGGCGCAGAAGCACAGGGACATCAGGTACTGCGCGGCCCCGGGCAGCGGGACCCCGCCGACCTTGTCGTGGGCGTGCAGGTGCGCGAAGCCGTACCAGCCGCAGGACTCCAGTTCCGTGCCGCCCGTCCCGGTCCCCGGCCGCACCGCGGCCTCCGCCGCCAGGTCGACGAGGTACTCGCGCACCTCCGGCTGGGCGATGCACGGCGCCCAGGGGTAGCGGTCGCCGTAGGCGTTGCGCACGCTCACCCGGGGGTGCTCGTCCCCGAGGCGGGAGTTGTGGGCGAGCACGACCCAGGAGTGCACGTCCAGTCCGGCCGCACGAAGGGCCCGGGCGGCCTCGCCGTAGGCGTCCTCGGCGCCCGCCCAGTCCTGGGTGTACGGCCGCAGGGCGCGTCCCGCCCAGCGGCGCTCGCCGGGCGGGTAGAGGACGGCTGCGTGGCGCGCGGTGACGACGCGGTGCCCGGGGTGGCGGGGGGTCAGCGCGCGCGTGGAGTGGTAGGCGGAGGCGAGGGTGACCTGCTGCACGCCGAGGCCGGCCATGCGGTCCGCCGCCTCCGGGTCGCCGATGACGTCCCACGGGTAGACGAAGGTGGAGGCTCTCAACGCGGCTCCTGGTGAAGGGGGTTGACGCGGGTCACGGTACGTCAGTCCTCGCCGAGCAGGGCGAGGCCGCGGTCGATGAGTTCGGCGAGTTCCTTGATGTGCGCGGGTGAGGGCTCGGACAGCGGCGGGCGCACCTCGCCGGCGTCGAGCCCGCGCAGCCGGACACCGGCCTTGACCAGGGAGACGGCGTAGCCGCGGCCCTGTTGGCGCAGTTCCACCAGGGGCCGGTAGAAGCCGTCGAGGAGGGCGTTGACGGTGGCGTCGTCGCCGCCGGTCAGGGCGCGGTGGAAGGCGAGGGCGATCTCGGGCGCGAAGCAGAAGACGGCGGAGGAGTAGAGGGTGACACCGATGCCGCGGTAGGCGAGGCCGGTGAGTTCGGCGGTGGGGAGGCCGTTGAAGTAGCGGAAGTCGCGGTCGGGGACGGTACTGCGGACGGCGCTGATGATGCGCTGCATCAGGTCGAGGTCGCCGACGCCGTCCTTGAGGCCGATGACGCGCGGGATGCGGGCGAGTTCGGCGACGGTCGCGGGGGTGAGGACGGCGTTGTCGCGCTGGTAGACGATGACGTCGAGGGAGGTGCCCGCGGCGAGCGCCGCGTAGTGCCGCAGCAGTCCGGCCTGGTCGGCGACGACGAGGTAGGGGGGCATGGCGAGCAGTCCGTCGGCGCCCGCGTCCTCGGCGAGGCGCGCGAACTGCAGGGCCAGGGCCGTGCCGTAGCCGGCGCCGGCGACGACGGGGACGCGGCCCGCGGACTCCTCGACGGCCGCGCCGACGCAGGCGCGGAACTCCTCGGGCGTCAGCGCGTGGAACTCGCCGGTGCCGCAGCACGCGAAGACCGCTCCGGCCCCGGCCTCGATCCCGCGGCGCACGTGCGCGCGGAAGACCTCCAGGTCGACGGCGCCGTCCGGGCCGAAGGGCGTCACGGGGAAGAACAGCAGGCCGTCGAGGCGCGCGGACAGTGAGGCGGCATCGGTCATCGGGTTCTCCCTGAGGACTGGCGTCTGTGCGCTCATCTGATCGATGTCCATATTCATGAACGCGTTCACGCTAAAGCAGCACAGGAGGAAGGGTCAAGGAAGACAGCCGCAGGTGGTGGAGTCTTGACGCTTCGACAAGCGCTCTTTAGCGTGTCCATGAATATGAATAACGTCCATGAACGTGGACGTCCTATCGAGGAGACCCGCGCATGCCCGCTCCCCGCACCGTCCTGCTGACCGGCGCCGCAGGCGGCCTGGGCACCCTGATGCGCGAGCTGCTGCCGGCTCACGGCTACGAGCTGCGCCTCCTCGACATGCTGCCCGTCGAGGGCGCGCCCGACGCGATCACCGCGGACCTGGCCGACCGCGCCGCCCTGCGCGAGGCCGTGCGCGGGGTCGACGCGATCATCCACCTCGCTGGCATCTCCCTGGAAGCCCCCTTCGAGAAGATCCTGCGCGCCAACGTCGAGGGCACGTACAACCTCTACGAGGCCGCCCGCGAGGAGGGCGTGCCGCGCATCGTCTTCGCCTCCAGCAACCACGCCGTCGGCTTCACCCCGCGCCCGGTCGGGGACGACCCGCTGATCCCGGTCGACACCCCGCGGCGCCCCGACACCTTCTACGGCCTGTCCAAGGGCTTCGGCGAGGACCTGGCCCAGCTCTACTGGGACCTGCACGGCCTGGAGACCGTTTCCGTCCGCATCGGCTCCTGCTTCCGGGAGCCGACGTCCGTGCGCATGCTGTCGGTCTGGATGAGCCCCGAGGACGGCGCACGGCTCTTCCACGCCGCCCTCACCGCCGAGGGCGTCGGGCACACCGTCGTCTACGGCAGCAGCGCCAACACCCGGCTGTGGTGGGACCTGTCCTCCGCACGGGCGCTGGGCTACGAGCCGCAGGACGACTCCGAGCCCTTCGCGGCGAAGCTCGTCGCCGAACAGGGCGAACTCGACCCGGCGAACCCCGACCACGCCCACCTCGGCGGCCACTTCACCACGCACCCGCCCATCTGGCCGCACTGACCGGGGCCGCTCTCGGAGGATTCGCGCGGTGACGTGGGCGGCGCCCGGGGAGGCGAGCCGGTGCGCGAGCGCGACGTCCCCGCCCGCGTTGCGGGCCGGCACGTCCACCCGGCCGAACCGCTCCGCCACGACATCGCGCACCCCGGCCGCCTCCGCCTTCGTCGGCCAGGCCCGCCGGGACCGCCACCCGCCGACCACCGCGATGCGTGACACGTGAAAAGCCCGTTCGGTAATGGAACCGTAAACCCGTAACGATCGTTAAGCGGAACATGACCGCAATGACACCCGGCTCGAACATCCCGCTCTCCGCGGCGCGCGTGACAGTGGAGGTATCCGCGCCCGTGCGGCTGGACGTCTCGGGCCTCCTGATCGCCGCCGACGGCAAGGTGCGATCCGACGACGACTTCGTCTTCTACAACCAGCCCGCGGGGCCGGGTGTGACCTACCGGTCCGGTGGCGGCACCTCCCCCGACGCCATCACGGTCGACACCGCGGCCGTGCCCGCCGGCATCGAGAAGATCGTCGTGACGGCGAGCCCCGACGCGCCCGGGGCCACCTTCGCCGGCACCGAGCCGACGGCGACGCTGCGGGACGCCGACAGCGGCACCGTCCTCGCCACCTTCACCCCGTCCGGGCTGAGCAGCGAGACCGCGCTCGTGGTGGTGGAGGTCTACCGCCGCTCCGGCGCCTGGAAGGCCCGCGCGGTCGGCCAGGGGTACGCGAACGGTCTTGCGGGCATCGCCACCGACTTCGGCGTCTCCGTGGAAGAGCCCGCGGCCGCCGCGCCGCAGGCACCGCCCCAGGCGCCGCCCATGGCTCCCCCGCCGCCCGCCCCGGCGGCGGCCGCCGTGACGCCGCCCCCCGCACCCCCGGCCGCGCCCCCGGCCCCGCCCGCCCCGCCGACCGGCACGGGCAAGATCAACCTGGACAAGGGCCGCGTCAACCTCCAGAAGCACCAGACGGTCTCCCTGGTCAAGGGCGGCAAGCCGCTGATGGCCTCGGTCCGCATGGGCCTGGGCTGGGAGCCCGCCTACCGCGGCAAGGACATCGACCTGGACGCCTCGGTCATCGCGTACGGGCCGCAGCGCAACCACATCGAGTCCTGCTACTTCGGCCGGCTCACGATCCTCAACGGCGCGGTCCAGCACTCCGGCGACAACCTCACCGGCGAGGGCGCGGGCGACGACGAGGTCATCACCGTCCACCTCGGCGGGCTGCCGCCCGAGGTCACCGGGCTGGTCTTCACCGTGAACTCCTTCTCCGGCCAGAAGTTCAACCAGGTGGCCAAGGCCTATTGCCGGCTGATGGACGGCACGACGGGCGAGGAGCTGGTGCGCTTCGACCTCACCGGCGCCGAGCCGCGCACGGGCGTGATGATGGCCAAGTTCATCCGCCAGTTCTCCGGCGAGTGGGAGATGACGGCGATGGGCGACTTCGTCGACTCCCGCACCGTCAAGGGCATGGTCAAGCCCGCCGCGCAGGCGCTCTGAGCGACGCGGGCGCGCCCGGTGGTCCGTGCAGGGCACGGACCACCGGGCGCGGGTGACGCGGTCGGGTCTCAGCAGGCTCCGCCGTGGCCCTGGCGGCGCCAGGGGCCGGTGACGGCCAGCATGATGCCCGGGTCCTGGATGTTGGCGAACAGCGTCCTGCCGTCGGGCGAGAAGGTCACCCCGGTGAACTCGCTGTACTCCGGCTCCTCCGCGGTGCCGATGTTGAGCTCGTTGCGGGCGATCGGGTAGGTACGGCCGTCGCCGAGCGCGCCGAACAGGTGCTGCACGCCCTCGCCGTCCTCGGCGATGACCAGGCCGCCGTAGGGCGAGACGGTGATGTTGTCGGGGCCGTCGAAGGCGCCGTCGGCCGACGGGTCGGGGTTGACGCCCAGCAGGACCTTGAGGGTCAGGGTGCGGCGCTTGGGGTCGTAGAACCACACGGCACCGTCGTGGGACGCGCCCGGGCTCTCCTCGCGGGCGTAGGAGGAGACGACGTACACGCCGCCGTCGCCCCACCACATGCCCTCCAGCTTGCGGGCCCGGGTGACCTCACCGGCCGCGAACTGCTTGCGGACGGAGGTCGTCTTCGCGTCGCGGTCCGGGACGTCCACCCAGTCCACGCCGTAGACCACGCCGATCTTCGTGGCGCGGGACAGGTCGTCCACGAACCTGCCGCCCGAGTCGTAGCACTTGAAGGCCTGCAGCACGCCCGCGTCCTCGGGCAGCGCGCGCAGCCTGCCGCGGCCGTGGTGGAAGCCGGCCGGCGGGGTCCAGCGGAAGAACAGGCCGTTGGGGTTGGAGGCGTCCTCGGTGAGGAAGAGGTGGCCGCGCTTGGGGTCGACGACGACCGCCTCGTGCGCGTAGCGGCCCAGGGCCTTGATCGGCTTGGGGTCGCGGTTGGCCCTGCGGTCGTACGGGTCGACCTCGAAGACGTAGCCGTGGTCCTTCAGGAAGCCGTTCTTGCCGGCCTTGTCCTCGGTCTCCTCGCAGGTCAGCCAGGTGCCCCAAGGAGTGCGGCCGCCGGCGCAGTTGGTGGCGGTGCCGGCCACGCCGACCCACTCCACGACGTGGCCGCCGTGCTGGGCGACCTCGACGATGGTCACGCCGCCCGCCGCGCCGGAGTCGTAGACCAGGCCCTCGGTCAGCGGGACGGGGTGCGGCCAGTCGGCGCGGGCGCCGGCCAGCTCGTGGTTGTTGGCGAGCAGCGTGGCGCCGCGCAGGCCCTCGAAGGTGGCGGTGCCGTCGTGGTTGGAGGGGGTCGACTCGCCGGACTCCAGCTTGGTGACGCCGGTCCGGGTGATGACCCGGTAGGAGAAGCCCTTGGGCAGGGCGAGGATGCCCTTGGGGTCCGGCACCAGCTCGCCGTAGCCCAGCCCGCCGTGGTGCCGGGAGGCGCCGGCCTCGGCGGCGGTGGCCGGTGCCTCGGCGGCGAGGGCGCCGGGTGCGGTCGCGAGGACGTCGACGGTTCCGGCCAGCGCGACTCCGGCGCCGGTGATCGCCGTGCGCTTGGCGAAGTCTCTGCGGGTGAGAGGCATCGTTCTCTCCTGAGGCCACAAGGTCGGTGCTCTGCCGCAGTCACGCTCCCGTCCCGCGGCGAACGGGAGTTGAACTGAGCGGGACATTCCGGCGCCCATTCCCTGCAGCGTTCGGGCCTCCCGCGCGCCCTCCCCGCGGGGTCCGCGAGGAGGGCCGCGGGCCGCTCAGGGCGCCGTGGTTCCCGCCGAACGGGCCTTGAACGCGGCCTTGCGCGCCTCCTTGGCCAGCCGCTTGTCGGGGTGGATGCGCCCCATGGCCTCCAGCACGTCGGCGGTCGCCGGGTGGTCCACCCGCCAGGCGGCGGAGAAGAACCCGTCGTGCCGGGCGACGAGGTCGGTGACCAGTTCGCGCAGCAACTCGGGGTCGTCGTCGGCGTCGAGCTGCGCGGCGATGGTGTCGACGGTGAGCCAGAAGATCATGTCCTCGTCGGGTGCCGGGACGTCCGCCGCCTCGCGCTCCGTCAGCCAGACCCGGGCCAGTCCGCCGAGCTGGCGGTCGGCCAGGACCTCGCGCAGGGCCGGCTCGGCCTCGTCGCCGAGCAGGCTCAGGGTCTGCTGGGCCACCAGCCGGCGGCCGGGCGCGTTGCGGTCCTCGCCGCGCGCCGCCTCCAGCAGCTCGCGGGCCGCGTCGTACGGCTTGCGGTTGCCGAGCCACGCGTCGGCCTCCCGGCGGGCGATCTGGTCCGGGTACTGGAACAGCGCCTCCAGGAGGACCGTGGCCGGTTCCCCGGCCAGGTCCCCGGCGACCGGGGCGTGCATGCCGGCGTCGACCAGCCGGGTCCGCACGCCGTACAGGCCGAGCGGCGTCAGCCGCACGAGACCGTAGCGGGAGACCTCCTCCGGCCCGATCTCGTCCGGGAAGACCGCCGCGCCCTCGGCGGGGCCGTCGTCCTCCGACTCGGCCTCCTCGATCAGCGCCTCGTCCAGGGGCTGGTACTCCAGCAGCCCGGTGGTCGTGAGGAGCCGGAAGTGCTCGTCGAGGCGCATCATCACCTCGGTGACGTCCTCCAGCAGGGCGTCGCTCGGCTCCTCGACGTCCTCGGGGACGACGAGGGAGGCGGCCAGCACCGGCAGCGGCACGGCGTCCTTGGCGTCGCCGCCGGAGTCCTCCATGGCGGTGAAGAGGTAGAGGTTGGCGAGCGCGCCGTCGAGGAACTCGGCCTCCTCCTCCGGGTCCCAGTCCAGGGAACCCAGGTCGACCTCGCCGTCCGGGCCCAGTTCCTCCATCAGGCCGTCGAGGTCGGGGGTCGCGGCCTCGGCCAGCGCCGTGTCCAGCGCGGCCAGCCACACCTCCAGCACCTCGCGCGGCCCGCCCGCGTCCAGCCGCCGCAGCGCCTCGCCGGGCACGGCGCGCCCAGCGGGCTCGTCCAGGGCCACGATGCCGGCGCCGGTCTCCTCGTCGTCCTCGTCCGGGCCGTCCTCGATCTCGAGGTCGACGAGTCCGGCGTCCACGGCCACGCCCCAGGCCTGCGCCGCCTCCGCCGGGCCGTCCGGCTCGTCCTCCAGGCCCAGCTCACGGACGGCGCGCGGGACGTCCTCCGCGGTCAGCTCCCCCATCGCGTCGACGGTCACGTGCGGCGCGCACCAGCGCGCCAGTCGTACCGCGCGGTCGAGGAGCGGTACGGCGAGTGCGAACCGCGCCAGCTCCTCCTCGGGCAGCAGCCTCACCGGCGGCAGGTCGAGGCGGTCAGCGGCCATGGCGGGGTCTCCTATGCAGCGGTGTCGTGGGGGGGCGCCCGAACGCGCAGCACCAGCCTAGACGTGTGGGCGGCCGGTGGGTGCGCTTCGGCCTTCCGTCACCCGCCGTTACCGCAACGGACGCGCGATCCGTCGGCATTGAACGGGTCGGGGCGGCCCACCGGACGTGCCCGGCCGTTCCACCCGTCAGCGACGTCACTCCCGCCCCAACCCCGGCCCCACCCCCGACCCTGCCCCCGGTGCGTACGCCCCGGCGGCCCGAATCACCGGCGCACGACCGGGCGCACGTGAGCCCCCCGCACGCCGCCCGGCGCGAGGGGGTGTGCGAAGACCTGTCATGATCCCCGCCATGACGACGAGCGGTACGGACGCGGCGCACGATGCGGTCGACCGGCACGTGCGGAGGTTCTTCACGGGCCACCCGGTGGGCACGGCCGCCCACGACCTGGGCGACGGACGGCGCGGCACGGTCCCCGGCCTGCGGATCATCGAGGTGGGCCCGGGTCCTCGCGGTGACCACTGGACCTATGTGACGGCCGGCTGCTGGTCCCCGGACGACCGCGACGGCCACGGCATCGAGTTCGTCCTGACCGCCCCCGTCGCCGACCCCCGGTTCGCCGACCTGATCGCCATGACCGCCCACTACCACTGCGGCCCCTCCCCGCACCCGCTCGACGTGGGCCACAGCCTCCCGGTCGGCGAACCCTGGATCCCCGGTTCTGCCTGCGACCACATCCTGGTCAGCCTCCCGTACCTGCACGGCCCCGACTTGGAGGTGTGCCACCTGCCGGGCGGCCACGCCCGCCTGCTGTGGCTGCTGCCGGTGACCGCTTCCGAGATCGCCTTCCGCCGCGAGCACGGCACCGAGGCGCTGGAGCAGCGCTTCGACGACGCCGGAATCCGTCCCCTGGACCTGCACCGGCAGCCGGTGGTCTGAGCCGGGCGGCGGGCGACCGCGGCGCCGCCCGGGACCGGCACCGGGTCCCTCGAACACGGGGGCCGGTATGACGATCCGACAACGTCCCTAGGATGTCCGGGTGACGACGGACACCGCTACGCCGGACCGCACCGACGACGACGCCGGCGACCCCCGGGCGGCGACCGCCGCTGACTGGCCGCTGCGACTCCGCCGGTTCGGCCACAGCCCCCGCCCCCGCACCGACACCCGCGAGCGGCTGGTCCCGCCGTTCCCGGAACCGGGTACCCGCGTGTGGCGGGCCCTGGGCCTCGGCCCGGCGCGGGCGCACCGCGCCGCACGGGCCATGGGCTGGCTCGGCCCCGTCCTGGTCGCCGTCCTCGCCGGCGCGCTGCGCTTCGTGGGCCTCGGCAGCCCGCACGCGATCGTCTTCGACGAGACGTTCTACGCCAAGGACTCCTGGTCCCTGCTCCAGCTCGGCTACGAGGGCGGCTGGCCCGACCGCAAGGTCTCGGACCCGCAGATCCTCGGGGACCCCCAGGTCATCCCCCTCTCCGAGACCGCCCACTTCATGGCGCACCCGCCGATGGGCAAGTGGGTGATCGCGCTCGGCGAGTGGATGTTCGGCCTGAACCCGCTGGGCTGGCGCTTCATGGTGGCGGTGCTCGGCACGCTGTCGGTGCTGATGCTGTGCCGCATCGGCCGCCGCCTGTTCCGCTCCACGGCGCTGGGCTGCCTGGCCGGTGGGCTGATGGCGGTGGACGGCCTGCACTTCGTGATGAGCCGGGTCGCCCTGCTCGACGTGGTCGTCATGTTCTTCGTGCTGGCGGCGTTCGGCTGCCTGCTGATCGACCGCGACCGCGCGCGGGCCCGGCTCGCCGCGGCCCTCCCCGTGGACGAGGACGGCTTCGCCGGTCCCGACCCCGCCGCCGCGGCCCGCGCCGGGACCGGCCTGCGGCCCTGGCGGCTCTCCGCCGGCGCGCTCCTGGGCCTCGCCTCCGGCGTCAAGTGGAACGGCCTGTACTACCTGGCGTTCTTCCTGCTGCTGACCGTCCTGTGGGACGTCGGCGCCCGCCGCCTGGCCGGGGCCCGCCGGCCCTTCCGCGCGGTGCTCCGCCACGACCTCGGCTGGTCGTTCCTGTCCGTCGTCCCGGTCGCCGTGCTGGCGTACCTGGTGACCTGGACCGGCTGGTTCCTCAGCGACGACGGCTACGGCCGGCACTGGGCCGACGGCCGGGGCGGCACGTGGTCGTGGATCCCGGCGCCGCTGCGCAGCCTGTGGCACTACGAGTACGGGGTCTACCAGTTCAACGTCGGCCTGGACGACCCGCACCCCTACCAGTCCAACCCGTGGAGCTGGCTGGTCCTCGGCCGTCCGGTGTCCTTCTTCTACGAGTCCCCCAAGCTGGGGCAGGACGGCTGCGGCACCGCGAACTGCTCACGGGAGATCCTGGCCCTCGGCACGCCCCTGCTGTGGTGGGCGGGCTGCTTCGCCCTCGTCTACCTGCTCTACCGCTGGGCGATGCGCCGCGACTGGCGGGCGGGCGCCGTCCTGTGCGCGGTCGCCGCGGGTTACCTGCCGTGGTTCCACTACCAGAACCGCACGATCTTCTCCTTCTACGCCGTCGTCTTCCTCCCCTACGTCTGCCTCGCCCTCGCCATGGCGATCGGCGCACTGCTGGGCCGGGCCGGGGCGACCGAACGCCGCCGCGCCTACGGGGCGGTGGCCGCGGGCGTGCTCGTCCTGCTGATCGTCTGGAACTTCATCTACTTCTTCCCGATCTACACGGGGCGGACGATCCCCTACGACGACTGGCACGCCCGCATGTGGCTCAACACCTGGATCTGATGCGGCCCGGGCCCGCGCGGAGGCGGCGTTCCTAGAGCAGGCCCAGGTCGTCCAGTTCCTTGTGCAGGCCCGCGCGCGGGTTGTCGGCGGGGACCGGGAGGCCGCCGCGGGTCACCGCGGCGGGCCCGCCGCCCCCGCGGGCCGGGCGGTCGCCGCGGGCGCGCCGGTCGCGGAAGAGCCAGGCCCCCACCAGGCCCCCGACCAGCCCGCCGAGGTGGCCCAGCCAGCTCACCCCGGGCGTCCCGGGCACGGCGACCGTGAGCATGTAGGCGAAGGACGCCGCCATCACGATGCCGATGAGGGTGTCGATCAGGTGCCGGTCGAAGAGCCCGCGGACCACGACGTAGCCGAAGTAGCCGAAGATCAGGCCGCTGGCGCCGACGGTGTCGGCGTTGCCCTGCTCGAAGAACCACACCGCGAGGCCGCTGGTCACCGCGACGAGCAGGCTCAGCGCGAGGAAGCGGCCCACCCCGCGGTACGCGGCGAGGAAACCGAACACGAACAAGGGACCGGAGTTGCTCTCGATGTGCGCCCAGCTCCAGTGCAGGAACGGCGCGGTGAGGACGTCCGGCAGGGTGCCGACGTCGCCGGAGACCACCCCGTAGTCCCGCGAGAGCGCGTAGTGGCCCGCGTAGTTGGCCAGTTGCAGCAGCCAGACGACCGCCAGGAAGCCGAACATCACGAAGAACGCCTTGCGCGCCTCCGCGATCATCTCCTCCGGCCGTACCGCTCCCGAACCCGACCCGTCCCGCTCCGCCCCACCCATGACACGTCCCTCCCCGGCGGTCCCCGACCGCCCACACCACGAACCCCGCGGGTCACATGGTGCCCCAGGCAACCAGTTCCGCCCAAGCCCCACGGCTGAGCCCGGCGTGCCAGTCCCCCTGCGGACCCTGCGGGCCGCATACGCTGCGGGGACGTGTTGCCTGGCGAGCAGGGAGAGGGTGTGGCATGGCGTCCTCAGACGTGCACCTCCGGGAGATCACCGACGAGAACCGGGAAGCCGTCCGTGCCCTCCGCGTCCGGAACAAGCAGAAGCAGTTCGTCGCCTCCGTGTCGCTGTCGCTGAAGCAGGCCGCGAAGATGCCGGACGCCGGCCCCTGGTACCGCGCCGTGTACCGCGGCGACGAGCCGGTCGGCTTCGTGATGCTCTCGTGGAAACCGCCGTCCGGCCCGTACCAGGGACGCCACTTCATCTGGCGCCTCCTGATCGACAAGCACCACCAGGGACACGGGATCGGCCGCGAGGTGCTCACCCAGATCGTCGACCTGGTCCGCGCGGACGGCGCCACGGAACTGCTGACCAGCTACGAGCCCGGCGACGGCGAGCCCTGGCCCTTCTACCGCAAGTTCGGCTTCGAACCCACCGGCGACATCGACGACGGCGAG
Organism: Streptomyces sp. NPDC005722; assembly: GCF_040630935.1. NCBI lineage: Bacteria > Bacillati > Actinomycetota > Actinomycetes > Kitasatosporales > Streptomycetaceae > Streptomyces > Streptomyces sp. NPDC005722. The sequence continues at coordinate 27,832 of NZ_JBEXYN010000023.1, read as the reverse complement.
ATCGTCCTCCGTCTCCCCCTCCCGCCCGCGACAGCCGCAGCCACGCCCGACGCGACCCCGCACGCGTAGCGCCGGTCCCGCGCGAGGCAGCCTGTACGCGAGGCCCATGATGCGAGCGCTCACCCCTCGGGATGGTGGCGAGCCCATTCCCGACGCCCAACCTGTTGTGACCTCCCCACGGACCGGCGCCACCCCGAGTCCGGGGGTAGAATCTCGCGGATGCCCGTCCGTCAGCACGTGTACTTCGCCCTGTACAGCCGCCACACCCCTGCACACGAGATCACCGAGCGGCTCGGCGTCAGCCCCGACAAGGTGTCGGTGCGGGGCAGTCGCCGCGCGGGGCCGACGGTGCTCCCGGTCGACCACTCGTGGAAAGTCGCGTGCGCGGATCCGGACGTGTGCGTGGACGAGCAGATCGCCCGCGTCCTCGACAGGCTGCGGCCCCACACCGCCGGCATCGCCGCACTCGCCGCCCGCCTGGCCGCCGAGGGCGGCGGGGCCGTGCTCCAGGTGGTGCGCTGCTTCGAGGACGCGGACCGGACCCCTCCCGGGGCCCCGGACGGCCCGAACCTCTTCGGCTGGCACCTGGACCGCGAGGTCCTGGACTTCCTCGCCGCCGTCGGTGCCGAAATCGACGTGGACGAGTACGACATGACCTCCGGCCCGGACGAGGACTGAACGCGACCGGACGCGCGAGCGCCCTCCCGGGCCGTCATCGGCGGCGGAAGGGCGCTCGTCACCTCGGCCGGCGCGGTCCGGGGTCCCGGGACGCCGGACCGTACGCGGTCAGTTGTGGCTGTGGAGGATCTCGTTCAGCCCGCCCCAGGAGCCCTTGCGCTGCAGGACCTCGACCGTGCCGGTGATGGAGTTGCGGCGGAAGAGGAGGTTGTTCGCGCCGGAGAGCTCCTTCGCCTTGACGATGGTCTCGTCGGGGAGGCAGACCCGGGTGCCGGCCGTGACGTAGAGGCCGGCCTCGACGACGCAGTCGTCGCCCAGGGAGATGCCGATGCCGGCCTCGGCGCCGAGGAGGCAGCGCTCGCCGATGGAGACGACGGTCTTGCCGCCGCCGGAGAGGGTGCCCATGATCGAGGCGCCGCCGCCGATGTCGGAGCCGTCCCCGACGATGACGCCCTGGCTGATGCGCCCCTCGACCATGGAGGTGCCCAGCGTGCCGGCGTTGAAGTTGCAGAAGCCCTCGTGCATCACGGTCGTGCCCGACGCGAGGTGGGCGCCGAGGCGGACGCGGTCGGCGTCGGCGATGCGGACGCCGGAGGGGACGACGTAGTCCGTCATGCGCGGGAACTTGTCGACGCCGTGGACGGACAGGTGCAGCCCCTCCGCGCGGGCGGCGAGGCGGGCGCGCTCGACGTTCCCGGCGGGGACGGGGCCGAGCGAGGTCCAGGCGACGTTGGCCAGGAGGCCGAAGATGCCGTCCAGGTTCTGGCCGTTGGGCTTGACCAGGCGGTGGCTCAGCAGGTGCAGGCGCAGGTAGGCGTCGTGCGCGTCGAGCGGCTTGTCGTCGGTCGAGGCGATGACGGTGCGCACGGCGACGACCTCGACGCCGCGGCGCGGGTCCGGTCCCAGGGCCTTGGGGGCGGCGTCGCCGAGCAGTTCGGCGGCCTGGTCCGCGGTGAGGCGTTCGGTCCCGGCGGGGCCGGGGGCCGCCACGAGCTCGGGCGCGGGGAACCAGGTGTCGAGGACGGTGCCGTCGTCGGCGATCGTGGCGAGGCCTGCGGCAACGGCACCGGTGGCGCGAGAGGTGGCGGTCGTTTCAGTCATGGGTCGAACGCTAGTCGTTGCGTCCCGCGCTTGCCCAACCGGCCCGCCATCCGGAACGCCGCCGCGCCCGGCCCGTCACCGCCCCCGCCACGACCCGGCCGGCGCCCTTCCCCGCGTCGTGCCGCCACCGCGCGGCGGCCGCCAGCACCACCGCCCCGCTGAGCGCGGCCAGCACCGCGCAGACCGGCCAGAGCGCACCGGGCGCGGCGTCGTAGAGGGCGCCGCCGAGGGGCGGGGCGAGGACGGTGCCGCTGACGGAGGCCCCCGCGTACAGGGACTGGAAGCGGCCCTGCAGGTGGTCGGGGGCGTTGTCGGCGACGTAGGCGGTGGCGGTGGTCTTGTAGAGGATCTCGCCCGCCGTGAGGAGCAGCATCATGGTCGCCGCCGTGCCGATGTACGGCCCGCCGGCCAGGGCGGCGTAGCCGGCGCCGACCAGGACGAGCCCGGTGCCGATGATCGGCAGCGGCGGGCGGCGGCGCAGGGCGACGGTGGCGGGGATCTCCAGGCAGAGGATGACGCCGCCGTTGACGGCGATCAGCCAGCCGTACGCGCCGGTGCCGATGCCGTGGTCGGCGAGCCAGACGGGCAGGGTGGAGTACTGCTGCCGGTAGACGGTGTCGGCGACCAGGATCGTCACCAGCAGCACCATCACGGCGGGCCGGGCGCGCAGTGCCGCCCACAGCCCGCCGGCGCGGTCTGGGCGCGCGGCGCGGTCCCGGCGGGCGCCCTGGGCGGGCAGCGCGAGCGCGGCGTAGCCGGCGAAGAGCAGGGTGCCGATGCCGTCGGCGACGAAGAGCCAGGTGTACGAGGTGTGCGCGGCCAGGAGCGCGCCGAGCGGCGGCCCGATGGTGAAGCCCGCGTTGGAGGCGAAGCGGAGCACGGCGAAGCCCTGGCGGCGCGCGCCCTCGGGCACGGACACGGCGACGAGCGCGGAGTTGGCGGCGCGTACGGTGCCGGCCGCGTACTGCGCGAGCAGCAGGACGGGCAGCAGCGCGGCGGTGGGCAGGGCGGGCAGCAGGACGAGCCCGGCGCCGGAGACGGCGGACCCGGCGAGCAGGACCCGGCGGTGCCCGAGGTGGTCGCCGAACCAGCCGCCGGTGAAGTTGCCGGCGACGAGGCCCACCCCGCCCGTGCCGGCGATCAGTCCGGCCTCGGGGACGGGCAGGCCGCGTACCGCGGTCAGCCAGACGAAGAGGTAGACGAACGTGAAGCTCACGACCGCGTTCGTGAAGACCCCCGCGGCCAGCGACCAGACGACCCTGGGCACCTCGCGCATGCCCGCACCCCCATCCACCCTGTGAGTTCCTTTTGGGAACTCACTCCCGGGTGGCAGGATAGCGGCATGGCCCGCCGCACAGAACCAGGTGACGCGAACTGCTCCATCGCGCAGGCCCTCGACGTGGTCGGCGACTGGTGGACGCTGCTGATCGTGCGGGACGCCGCCCGCGGCGTGGAGCGCTTCGACGACCTGCAGCGCGAACTCGGGGTGTCCCGCAAGGTGCTGGCCGAACGGCTGCGCCTGCTGGTCGACGCGGACGTGCTGGCCCGCGAGCCCTACCAGGAACGCCCGGTGCGGTACGCGTACCGGCTCACCCCCCGCGGCCGGGCCCTGATGCCGGTGCTGATCGCCCTCCAGGACTGGGGCGACCAGTGGGTGCTGGGCGACGGCGCGACCACCGGCACCGCGGCGGACGGCTCACGCGAGGCGGAGCGGGTCCACGCGCTGACGGGCACCCGGGTGCCGGAACTGCTGCTGCCCGCGGGCCCGGACGGCGAAATGCGCGACCCGGTGGCCGCGGAGCAGCCGTTCACCGTCCTGTACTGCTTCCCCGGCGCCTACGCGAGCCCCGCGTCCTACCCCCCGGGCTGGGGCGACATCCCGGGCGCGGCGGGCTGCACGCTGGAGTCCTGCACCTACCGCGACCGGCAGGCGGAGTTCGCCGCGGCGGGCGCGGCCGTGCACGGGGTGAGCGCCCAGCGCCCCGACGAGCAGGCGGAGTTCGCCCGGCGGGAACGGCTGCGCTTCCCCCTGCTGTCGGACGCCGAACTGACCCTGTCGGCGGCGCTGCGGCTGCCGACCTTCCGGGCGGGCGGCGCGGTGCGGCTGAAGCGGCTGACGCTGGTGGTCGGCGCGGACCGGGTGGTCCGGCGGGTGTTCTACCCGGTCACGGACGTCGCGGCGAGCGTGGCGGAGGCACTCGACGCGGTCAGGACTGCGTCGCGGCCTTGACCGCGTCCGGTTCGGCGGCCGCGTCGCGTACGCCCGGCAGCCGCTGGGCGCCGAGCACGGCCGCGCCGGCGACGACGCCGAGGACGGCGCACAGCGGCCACAGCGCGTCCGGCGCGGTCTCGTAGAGCACGCCGCCGAGCGGGGCCGCCAGCACCACGCCGCTGATGGAGGCTCCGGCGTACATGCTCTGGAAGCGGCCCTGCAGGTGGTCGGGGGCGTTGTCGGCGACGTAGGCGGTGGACGGCGACTTGTAGAGGATGTCGCCGACGGTCAGCAGCACCATCATCACGACGGCGGCCGCGACGTACCAGTGGCCGGTGGTGAGCGCGGCGAAGCCGAGGCCGACCAGGACCACGCCGAGTCCGATGATCGGCAGCGGGGCGCGCCGGCGCAGCGCGACGGTCACCGGGAGTTCGAGGAGGATGACCAGGGCGCCGTTGACGGCGATGAGGGCGCCGTAGACGCCGGTGCCGATGCCGTGGTCCTTCAGGAACACGGGCAGCGTGGAGTACTGCTGGCGGTAGATGGTGTCGGCCACCAGGATCGCGGCGAGCAGCACCAGGACGGCGGGCCGGGCGCGCAGCGCGGTCCACAGGCCCGGCGCGTCGGGCGAGGTGGCGCCCTTGGGCCGGTGGTTGCCGTTCGCCGGCAGGATGAAATGCGCGTAGACGCCGAAGAAGAGCATGCCGAGGCCGTCGGCGACGAAGAGCCAGTCGTACGAGACCGTGGTGGCGATCAGCGCCCCGAGCGGCGGGCCCACGGTGACGCCGAGGTTGGCCATGAAGCGCAGCAGGGCGAAGCCCTGGCGGCGGGAGCCCTCGGGCACGGAGAAGGCGATGAGCGCCGAGTTGGAGGCCCGGGTGACGCCGGTGGCGTACTGGGCGACCGGGAAGACCACCGCGAGGGCGACGGTCGGCGTCAGCGGCAGCGCCGCCAGGCCGAGACCGGACACGACCATGCCGGTGATGAGGGTGCGGCGGTGGCCGAAGCGGTCGCCGAACCAGCCGCCGCTGAAGTTACCGGCGACCATGCCGATGCCGCCGACACCGGCGATGAGCCCGGCCTGGGAGGTGCTGAGCCCGCGGGGGCCGGTCAGGTAGACGAAGAGGTAGACGAAGGTGAAGCTCACCGCCGCCACGAAGAACATCCCGGTGGCAAGGAGCCACACCACCTTCGGTATGTCCTTCATCGCCTGCTTCATTACGGCCCTCCGATCGACGCCTTACAAGAATCGATCACGTGAAGGCGTGAATGCGGCGCGTGAGGATGCCGGATCAGGTCGCGACCGGTATAGGTCAGCAGTCTCGCCCGGCTTTGCCGATGATCCGCGCGAAGACCTCGCGGGCCTCCTCCCGGTCGATGTCGCGGCCGGTCAGCAGGGCCTGCAGGGACATCCCGTCGGTGAGCGCGGCCAGCGCCCGCGCGGTGACGGGGTCGGTCCACTGCGTGAGGAGGGCGGCCATGCGGTCCACCCACTCCGCGGCGACCGGGCGTACGGCTTCGTGGCGCAGCGCGGCCAGGTAGAGCTCGTACTCCAGCTGCGCACGGGGACGGTCCCGGGAGACCGTCTCCGCGACGAACCGGGCCAGTTCCTCCGCCGGGTCGGCGCCGGGCGAGCCGAGCAGGGAGCGCTCCCCGACCTCCCGGAAGAAGGCCTCGTTGCACTGCCGCAGGGCCGCCACCAGGAGGTCGTCGAGGGTGGCGAAGTGGTACGTGGTCGAGCCGAGCGGGACGTCGGCCGCCGCGGCCACCGCCCGGTGGCTGAGCCCCGCGATGCCGCGCTCACCGACCACGCGGATCGCGGCGTCGATGATGCGCTGCCGCCGCTCGGGGTCGTAGCGGCGGGCCATCAGTGGGAGCCGCCGAGGTTGAGGACGACCACCCCGGAGATGACGAGGAGGATCCCGAACAGCCTGGTCGCGGTCGCCGCCTCCCCGAGGAAGACCATGCCGATGGCGGCGACGGCGGCGGTGCCTATGCCGGACCAGATGGCGTAGGCGGTGCCTACGGAGAGCGTCTTGAGGGTCTGCGCGAGCAGCGCGAAGGCGATGAGGTAGCCGGCCGCGGTGCCGAGCGAGGGCCACAGCCGGGTGAAGCCGTCGCTGTACTTCATCGAGGTCGTCCCGAGCACTTCGGCGAGTATCGCCGCGCCCAGCAGTGCGTAAGCCATGCGTACGAGCGTACACATCGTTGTGTACGCCCGTACATACGCGGCCGCCTCAGGGCCCTCAGGGCCCTCAGGACCGGCGCGACCACCACCGCTTCCGGGCGGCCGCCGGCTGCGGGGCCGGTTCCAGCCCCAGCGAGCCGGTCATGAAGAACTCCCCGTCGACCCAGTGCCCGGCCTCCGGGGTGTCCGTCAACTCCTCTTCGGCGACGGCGACATCGACCTCGAACCCGGCGATCGTCCGCACCCGCAGCCGGTGGAAGCGGCCTCCGGTGACGTCGCCGGTGTGGGCCTCGGCCAGCAGCACCTCCCCGGCGAACCCGGCGTGCGCCGAGGGCACCCAGTCCTCCTCCGCCCCCTCGGGCCTGAACAGGCCGAACGGGATGAGGAAGTCGGGCGCGAAACCGATCTCCTCGCCCTCCTGCGAGGCCTCGTACGCCTCCTTGCCGCCGGTGTGGAGCGTGATCCGCTCGGCGAGCGCGCCGAGGCGCAGCGATCCCTCCGGGACCTTCCCGCCGCGGGCCCGCAGCACGGCGCGGTCCTCCAGCTCCACCGTGAGCGGGCAGACCATCGTCCCGCCCGGTCCGTCGAGGAGTTCGAGCCGGGCGACCTCCTCGTCCACCAGCGACACCCCGCGCACCGGCACGGGTTCACCCCCGGGGCTGAGGCAGGGCAGTACCTGGGTGATCGACCCGTCCTGGGTCTCGATCACGACCCGGGCACCGCCGGCTCCGGTCCACACGTGCTGCCGCAGCGCGCCGTCGACCGTCCGCGGATCGGTCCGCCCGACCAGCCCGACGACGAGCTCGCGGAAGGAGTCCTGGTCGGCGACGCCGAGTCCGATGGCGGCGAAGTGATTGCTCATGCACGGAAGACTCACGGTCCGCACGGCATGGGCGCAAACGAAAATACGACTGCGGGGCGCCGCTCGAAGGAACGGCGCCCCGCAGTCGCGGCCCGCGGTCGCGGGCGTGAGGCTCAGACGTTGAAGCCCAGCGCGCGCAGCTGGTCGCGGCCCTCGTCGGTGATCTTGTCGGGGCCCCACGGCGGCATCCAGACCCAGTTGATCTTCAGGTCGTTGACGATGCCGTCGGTGGCCGACTTCGCCTGGTCCTCGATGACGTCGGTCAGCGGACAGGCCGCCGACGTGAGCGTCATGTCGAGGGTCGCGACGTTGCTGTCGTCGATGTGGATGCCGTAGATCAAGCCGAGGTTGACGACGTCGATGCCCAGTTCGGGGTCGACGACGTCGTAGAGGGCCTCACGGATCTCCTCCTCGCTCGCCGGCTTCGTCGTCGTCACTTCTGCGTTCTCGCTCATGCGGACTCCCTGACCGCGCCATCGCCCAGAGCCTGGGCGGTGGCGTCCTTCCACGCCATCCAGCTCAGCAGCGCGCACTTGACGCGTGCCGGGTACTTGGAGACGCCGGCGAACGCGACCGCGTCCTCCAGGACGTCCTCCATCGCGTCGTCGGGCTCCAGCTTGCCCTTGGACTGCATCAGCTCCAGGAAGACCTCCTGGACCTTCACGGCCTCGTCGACCTGGCGGCCGACGAGCAGTTCGTTGAGCACGGAGGCGCTGGCCTGGCTGATGGAACAGCCCTGGCCCTCGTAGCTGATGTCCTGGATGGACGTGCCGTCGAGCTTGACGCGCAGCGTGATCTCGTCGCCGCACGTCGGGTTGACGTGGTGCACCTCGACATCACCGTCGCGCAGGCCGCGGCCGTGCGGGTTCTTGTAGTGGTCCAGGATGACTTCCTGGTACATCGAATCCAGCTTCACAGGCTTCGCCGTCCGTCCCTCAGCCGAAGAAGTTCCGTACGTGCTCCAGGCCCTCGACCAAGGCGTCGACCTCGGCCGGGGTGGAGTACAGATAGAACGACGCTCGCGTGGTCGCGGGAATTCCGTACCGCAGGCAGACCGGCCGCGCGCAGTGGTGGCCGACCCGCACGGCGATGCCCTGCTCGTCGAGGACCTGGCCCACGTCGTGCGGGTGGATGTCGCCCAGGGTGAAGGAGATCGCGGAGCCGCGGCCCTCCGGGGTGTCCGGGCCGATGATCCTCAGTCCGGGCACCTCCTTGAGCCGCTTCAGCGCGTACTCGGTGATCGCGTGCTCGTGCGCGGCGATCCGGTCCATGCCGATGGCGCTGAGGTAGTCCACTGCCGCGCCGAGGCCGACGGCCTGGGCGATCGGGGGCGTGCCCGCCTCGAACTTGTGCGGCGCGGGCGCGTAGGTCGACTCGTGCATCGAGACGGTCTCGATCATCTCGCCGCCGCCCAGGAACGGCGGGAGGTCCTCCAGCAGCTCCTGGCGGCCCCACAGCACGCCGATGCCGGTCGGGCCGAGCATCTTGTGGCCGGTGAAGGCCACGAAGTCGGCCTGCAGCGCCTGCACGTCCAGCACCATGTGCGGCGCGGCCTGCGAGGCGTCGATCAGCACCAGGGCGCCGACCTCCTGCGCGCGGCGCACGAGCGCCTCGACCGGGTTGACCGTGCCCAGGATGTTGGAGACGAGCGTGAAGGAGACGATCTTCGTCTTCTCGGTGATGACCCGCTCGATGTCGCTCAGGTCGAGCCGGCCGTCGTCGGTCAGGCCGAACCACTTCAGCTTCGCGCCGGTGCGCTGCGAGAGCAGCTGCCACGGCACGATGTTGGAGTGGTGCTCCATCTCCGTGATGACGATCTCGGTGTCGCTGTCCACCCGGTAGGGCTCGTCGGCCCAGCCCAGCATGTTGGCGACCAGGTTCAGCGACTCCGAGGCGTTCTTGGTGAATATCACCTCGTCACGGCTCGGGGCGTTGATGAAGGCCGCGATCTTGTCGCGGGCGCCCTCGTACAGCGCCGTGGCCTCCTCGGCGAGCGTGTGCACACCGCGGTGGACGTTGGCGTTGTAGCGCTCGTAGTACTCGCTGAGGGCGTCGAGGACCTGGCGCGGCTTCTGCGAGGTCGCGGCGTTGTCCAGGTAGACGAGCCTCTTCCCGTCGTGGACCAGGCGGTCCAGCACCGGGAAGTCCTTGCGGATCGCCTCGGCGTCCAGCAGGCCCGGCAGCTGCGGTGTCACTCGGACGCGCCTCCCTTCACGTAGGCCTCGTAGCCCTCGGCCTCCAGCTTGTCCGCGAGCTCGGGACCGCCGGACTCGGCGATCCGGCCCGCGGCGAAGACGTGGACGTGGTCGGGCTTGATGTAGCGGAGGATGCGCGTGTAGTGGGTGATCAGCAGGGTGCCGACCTCACCGTTCTCGCGCACCCGGTTGACGCCCTCGGAGACGATGCGCAGCGCGTCGACGTCCAGGCCGGAGTCGGTCTCGTCGAGGATCGCGATCTTCGGCTTGAGCAGCTCGAGCTGGAGGATCTCGTGGCGCTTCTTCTCACCGCCGGAGAAGCCCTCGTTGACGTTGCGCTCGGCGAAGGAGGGGTCCATGTGCAGGCGCTCCATGGCCTCCTTGACCTCCTTCACCCACGTGCGCAGCTTCGGGGCCTCGCCGCGGATGGCGGTGGCCGAGGTGCGCAGGAAGTTGGAGACCGAGACGCCGGGGACCTCGACGGGGTACTGCATGGCCAGGAAGACGCCCGCCCGGGCCCGCTCGTCGACGGACATGGCGAGCACGTCCTCGCCGTCCAGGGTCACGGTGCCACCGGTGATGGTGTACTTCGGGTGCCCGGCCAGCGAGTAGGCCAGGGTCGACTTGCCGGAACCGTTCGGACCCATGATGGCGTGGGTCTCGCCCTGCTTCACGGTCAGGTCGACACCGCGGAGGATCTCCCGCGGACCGTTCTCGGCCTCGACGGAGACGTGCAGGTCGTGGATCTCAAGCGTTGCCATGGGTGTCTCAGGACTCCTGGGTGACGGAGACGAGCACATCGTCCCCTTGGATCTGAACGGGGTACACGGGGACGGGCCGCGTCGCGGGCAGCCCGGACGGCTTGCCGGTCCTCAGGTCGAAGGAGGAGCCGTGCAGCCAGCACTCGATCTGGCAGTCCTCCACCTCGCCCTCGGACAGCGAGACGTTCGCGTGCGAGCAGATGTCGTTGATCGCGAACACCTCGCCCTCGGTGAGCACGACCGACACCGGCACGCCGCCGAGCTCGACACGCTTGGGCGTGTCCTCCTCGAGCTCGCTCAGCGCGCAGGCGCGGACGAAGCCTTCGGCAGTGGTCATACGACGGACGCCTCCAGCTCCGCGTCGATCTTCTCCAGCAGGCGCTCCTGCAGGTCCGCGACACCGATCTGCTGGATCAGCTCGGCGAAGAAGCCGCGCACGACCAGCCGGCGGGCCTCGTCGGCCGGGATGCCGCGGGCCATCAGGTAGAACAGCTGCTCGTCCTCGAAGCGGCCGGTCGCCGAGGCGTGGCCGGCTCCGACGATCTCGCCGGTCTCGATCTCCAGGTTCGGCACCGAGTCGACCCGGGCGCCGTCGGTGAGCACCAGGTTGCGGTTGAGCTCGTAGGTGTCGGTGCCCTCGGCCTCGGCGCGGATGAGCACGTCGCCGATCCACACCGCGTGCGCGTCCCGGCCCTGCAGCGCGCCCTTGTAGGCCACGTTCGACCGGCAGTGCGGGGTGTCGTGGTCGATGAAGAGGCGGTGCTCCTGGTGCTGGCCCTCGTCGGTGAAGTACAGCCCGTACAGCTCGGCCTCGCCGCCCGGGGCGCCGTAGACGACCCGCGGGTGCAGCCGCACCACGTCGCCGCCGAAGGTGACGACGACGGACTTGAAGGTCGCGTCGCGGCCGACCAGCGCGGTGTGCTGGGCGGCGTGCACGGCGGTGTCGTCCCAGTCCTGGATGGAGACGACGGTCAGCTTGGCGCCGTCGCCGACCAGGTACTCGACGTTGGCGGCGACGGTCGCGTCGCCGGTGTGGTCGATCACCACGACCGCCTCGGCGAAGGCGCCGACCTCGACGACCTGGTGGCCGAAGGCCACGCCGCCCTGGCCGTGCACGGAGATCCGCACCGGCTCGGAGAGCACCGCGTCCTTGGGGATCGAGACGACGCCGGCCTTCTCGAAGGAGCTGTACGCCTGGGCGGCGACCCGGTCCACCGGCTTGCCCGCCCTGCCGACCCGGGCGTCCTCCCGGCCGACGGTCTCGACGGTGACGCCCGCGGGGGCGCTCACCTCGACCTTGACGCCGCCACCGGTGGCGACGGCGGTGCCGTCGTGCAGGCCGCGCAGCCGCTCCAGCGGGGTGAAGCGCCACTCCTCCTCGCGGCCTTGGGGCACGGGGAAGTCGGCCACGTCGTACGACGCGGGCGCGCTGACCCGGGCGTCCCGGGGCTGGCCGACCTGGATGGCGCCTTCGGTGGTGGCACCGGCGGCCGGGATGGTTTCAGCCATGGCTGGTTTACTGCCTCTTTCTGCCTATTTGTGCTCGCTCGCCTCCGGGCGCTCTGATCCGCTTCCGACGTTCCTCGACACTGCGCTCGTTCCTCGCTCGGTCTCGTCGCTTTCGGAAGCGGCGCGCCCTTCGGCTCGCTCACGGCCCTGCAGGGGCATCGGTTCGTGGTGGACGGAACAGCCGGGCGTCAGCCGACCGCGCCCTCCATCTGCAGCTCGATCAGCCGGTTGAGCTCCAGCGCGTACTCCATGGGCAGCTCGCGCGCGATGGGCTCCACGAAGCCGCGGACGATGGTGGCCATCGCCTCGGTCTCCTCCAGGCCGCGGCTCATCAGGTAGAAGAGCTGGTCCTCGCTGACCTTGGAGACGGTCGCCTCGTGGCCCATGGACACGTCGTCCTCGCGGACGTCCACGTAGGGGTAGGTGTCCGAGCGGGAGATGGTGTCCACCAGCAGCGCGTCGCACAGCACGTTGGACTTGGAGCCGTGGGCACCCTCGCCGATCTCGATCAGACCGCGGTAGGAGGTGCGGCCACCGCCGCGCGCCACGGACTTGGAGACGATCGAGGAGGAGGTGTTCGGCGCCATGTGCACCATCTTGGCGCCGGCGTCCTGGTGCTGGCCCTCGCCCGCGAAGGCGATCGACAGGGTCTCGCCCTTGGCGTGCTCGCCCATCAGGTAGACGGCCGGGTACTTCATGGTCACCTTGGAGCCGATGTTGCCGTCGACCCACTCCATGGTCGCGCCCTCGTACGCCACGGCGCGCTTGGTGACCAGGTTGTACACGTTGTTCGACCAGTTCTGGATCGTCGTGTAGCGGCAGCGGCCGCCCTTCTTCACGATGATCTCGACCACGGCGCTGTGCAGCGAGTCCGACTTGTAGATCGGCGCGGTGCAGCCCTCGACGTAGTGGACGTAGGCGTCCTCGTCGACGATGATCAGCGTCCGCTCGAACTGGCCCATGTTCTCGGTGTTGATCCGGAAGTAGGCCTGCAGCGGGATCTCGACGTGCACGCCCTTCGGCACGTAGATGAAGGAACCGCCGGACCACACCGCGGTGTTCAGCGAGGCGAACTTGTTGTCACCCGCGGGGATGACGGTGCCGAAGTACTCCTGGAACAGCTCCGGGTGCTCCTTGAGCGCGGTGTCGGTGTCCAGGAAGATGACGCCCTGCTCCTCCAGGTCCTCGCGGATCTGGTGGTAGACGACCTCGGACTCGTACTGCGCCGCCACGCCCGCGACCAGCCGCTGCTTCTCCGCCTCGGGGATGCCCAGCTTGTCGTAGGTGTTCTTGATGTCCTCGGGCAGGTCCTCCCAGGACTCCGCCTGCTTCTCCGTGGACCGCACGAAGTACTTGATGTTGTCGAAGTCGATGCCGGACAGGTCCGAGCCCCAGGTGGGCATGGGCTTCTTCCCGAAGAGCTTCAGGCCCTTGAGACGCAGCTTGAGCATCCACTCGGGCTCGTTCTTCTTCGCGGAGATGTCGCGGACGACGTCCTCGTTCAGGCCACGACGGGCGGCGGCACCGGCTACGTCCGAGTCGGCCCAGCCGTACTCGTAGTTGCCCAGACCCTCGAGTTCAGGGTGAGCCGTCTCCAGGGGGGCAGTCATGCGGGGTTCCTCCCGGCGTTGCTTGCGGTGTTGTTCGGTGCGGTGGTGCCGGCCGGCGGCGCGGTCTTCGGCACGAAGGTGGTGCAGACACCGTCTCCGTGGGCGATGGTCGCCAGCCGTTGTACATGGGTGCCCAGCAGGCGGGAGAAGACCTCTGCCTCCGCCTCGCACAGCTGCGGGAACTGCTCGGCGATGTGGGCCACCGGGCAGTGGTGCTGGCAGAGCTGCTCGCCGGCGGAGGCGGGCGCGCCACGCGTCGTGGCAGCGTACCCGTCCTGGCTGAGCGCCTTGGCCAGCGCTTGTGTGCGCTCCTCGGGACCGGCCGCCTCGACGACCGCGCGGTAGCGTTCGGCCTGCGCGGCGACCCGGGCGCGGGCGAAGGCGGAGACCGCGGCTTCCCCCTGCTGCCCGCCTCCGGCGGACTCGGCGATCCAGCGCAGGGCGTCGGCGGCGAGCTGGTCGTAGGCCTGGTCGAAGGCGTCGCGACCGCAGTCGGTCAGCGCGAACACCTTGGCGGGGCGGCCGCGGCCGCGGTTCCCGTAGACCCGCTTCTCGCGCGGCTCGACCATGCCCTCGGCGAGGAGCGCGTCCAGGTGACGGCGTACCGCCGCCTGCGTCAGCCCGAGCCGTTCCGCCAGGTCGGCGGCGGTCGACGGCCCGTGGACCAGGACGGACCGGGCGACCCGGTTGCGGGTGCTCCGCTCCCCGGTCGTCTGCTCCTCCTGAGCCTCGGACGCGTTTTTCACAAGCCCAGTGTTGCGTAATTCATCTCGCAGAGGCAAGCGGCGGTCCTCCAGGCGAATGTCTGCTGCGTCACTTAGGGAAACCTAACCTGACCTGCGGAAACGATCTTCCCCGCCGCCCGGACCCGGCCGCCGCGCACCCCCCACCACCGGCGGCGACGGCACCACGCGCCGCCCTCCCGGCGGGGCGGCCCCCGCGGGTTCGTAGACTTCCCGTCATGCGAATGGACCCCGCGGTCGAGGTGACGGGACTGGTCAAGCGTTACGGCGCCAAGACCGCGGTGGACGGGCTCGACCTGACCGTCGCCCGGGGCACCGTCGCCGCCGTGCTCGGACCCAACGGAGCCGGGAAGACCACCACCGTCGAGACCTGCGAGGGCTACCGCCGTCCCGACGGCGGCCAGGTGCGGGTGCTGGGACTCGACCCCGTACGGGATACGGCCGCCCTGCGGCCCCGGATCGGCGTGATGCTGCAGTCCGGCGGGGTGTACGCCGGCGCACGCGCCGAGGAGATGCTCCGCCACACCGCCAAACTGCACGCCGACCCCCTCGACCCGGCCCTGCTGATCGAGCGGCTCGGCCTGGAGTCCTGCGGCCGCACCCCGTACCGGCGGCTCTCCGGCGGCCAGCAGCAGCGCCTGGCGCTCGCCATGGCCGTCGTGGGCCGCCCGGAGCTGGTGTTCCTGGACGAGCCGACGGCCGGACTGGACCCGCAGGCCCGCCGCGGCACCTGGGACCTGGTCCGCGAGCTGCGCGCCGACGGCGTCACCGTCGTCCTGACCACGCACTTCATGGACGAGGCCGAACAGCTCGCGGACGACGTCGCGATCATCGACAAGGGCCGCGTGATAGCGAGCGGCACCCCCGAGGAACTGTGCCGCGGCGGCGCGGAGAACACCCTGCGCTTCTCCGGCCGCCCGGGCCTGGACCTGGCCTCCCTGCTCAAGGCGCTGCCCGCCGACTCCGCCGCGGTGGAGCTCACGCCGGGCAGCTACCGGATCGAGGGCAAGGTCGATCCGCAGATGCTGGCCACCGTCACCTCCTGGTGCGCCCAGCACGGCGTGATGCCGGACCGCCTCGCGGTCGAACGGCGCACCCTGGAGGACGTCTTTCTGGAGCTCACCGGCAAGGAGCTGCGTTCGTGACCGCCACCGGCACCTTCACCCCGGCCCCCGGGGCGGCCCCGCTGCCCCGGATGATCGGCGCCCAGACCGCGCTGGAGACCCGGATGCTGCTGCGGAACGGCGAGCAGCTGCTGCTGACCGTCGTGATCCCCACGCTGCTGCTGGTCCTGTTCAGCGCCGTCGACATCGTCGACACCGGCGCCGGCAAGGCCGTGGACTTCCTCGCCCCCGGCATCCTCGCCCTGGCCGTGATGTCCACCGCCTTCACCGGCCAGGCCATCGCCACCGGCTTCGAGCGGCGCTACGGCGTGCTGAAGCGGCTCGGCGCGTCCCCGCTGCCGCGCTGGGCCCTGATGACCGCCAAGACCGGCTCCGTGCTGGTCACCGAGGTCCTGCAGGTCGCGCTGCTGACCGTGATCGCGTTCGCCCTGGGCTGGTCGCCGCACGGCAACCCGTTCGCGGTGGTCCTGCTGCTCGCCCTGGGTACGGCGGCCTTCTCCGGCCTCGGCCTGCTCATGGCCGGCACACTGCGCGCCGAGGCCACGCTCGCCGCCGCGAACCTGGTCTTCCTGCTGCTGCTCGTGGGCGGCGGGGTGATCGTGCCGCTCGACAGGTTCCCGGGCGGGGTGCGCTCGGTGCTGGAGCTGCTGCCGATCTCCGCCCTGTCGGACGGCCTGCGGGACGTCCTGCAGCACGGCGCGGGCATGCCGTGGGGCGACCTCGGCGTCCTCGCCGTGTGGGCGGTGCTGGGCCTCGGCGCGGCGGCACGATGGTTCAGGTGGGAATGACGCAGTCCACGAAGCGGGCGAAGCCGGTTCCCTGGCCCTCGTCGAGCGCCAGGAAGCCGCTCTCGGGAGCGTGGCTGGCCAGCAGGCACATGTCGTAGCGCACGGTCGTGGGCAGTTCGGCGGAACCGTCGGTGCGGTAGCGGTGGGCGCCGGTGAGCTGGCAGGAGTCGTAGCGCACGAGCGGGCCGCGCGGGCCCAGCGTGTAGCGGTGGGCCCGCAGTTGCGGGGCGAAGGACTTGAACGCGTTGGCCGTGTCGTCGCAGTCGTTGAAGTGGACGGTGCCGCCGCCCCATTCGCAGTCGATCACGACGGTGTCGGCGTTGCGCAGCTCGAAGCGTATGTCCTCGGCGTGGAAGCGCTGCACCGAACTGAAGTGCTGCTTGCGGGGGAAGCGGAAGAACGCGCTCTCGTAGCCGTAGTCGGGGTGCGGCGCGGGGCGGCGCCCGGTGACGATGTAGCTCCCGGCGCGGCAGGTGACCGAGCCGCCGTAGGGGAACTCCAGGAAGTTGCCCCACTCGTAGGTGACGTTCATGTCGGTGAACCAGTAGTTGAGGAACTGGTCCTGCTGCTCGGGGTTCTCCGAGCGCTTGGACAGGCCGGAGTAGAGGAAGGCCCTGCGGTAGGCGCCGCCCACCCGGCAGGCCTCCCAGCGCATCTCGGAGTTGGTGTTGGTGCCGTCGAGGGCGAGCCCGTACTCCCACTCCCCCATCCACTCGCAGTCGGTGAACCGGTAGTTCGCCGCGCCGCCGGTGGAGTAGGAGGAGAAGAAGGAGGCGCCGGGGGTGCCGGAGGTGAAGCGCAGGCCCTCGAAGGCGAGGTTCTGCCACATGTCGTCGTTGCGGCAGAGGAAGGCGCCGGCGGGCTCGCGCGGCGCGAAGACGATCTCGCTGATGCGCAGGCCCGCCCCGCGGAAGCGCAGCCCGTTGGCCGCGTTGGACGGGTCGTCGCCGTCGAGCAGCGCGCCGGGCTCGGTGATCAGGTACCTGCCGGGCGGGACGTCGATCACCGTGCGGCCGGTGTGGTCGTCGAGCCGTGACTCCGCGTAGCGGTAGGCGTCGGCGAAGGCCTTGCTGTCGTCGGTGGTGCCGTCGCCCTTGGCGCCGAAGTCGGCCACGACGTCGACCACGCCGGGGTGCGTGGCGCTCCTGGGCTGCCGCACGGCCTCGGCGGCAGGTGTGTCGGCGGCGGAGTACGCGGCCGCGCCGATCCCCGTGAGCGCCGCCGCGGCGCCGCCGTACAACAGTTTCCGCCGGTCGACCTCGGACATGGCCCCCATCCCCTCCCCCGGGTGTCCCCCTCGTGAAGGATTGCACAAGGAGGCGCCTACGATGGTGGCCGTGCCGAATCTCAGCCAAGCAGGCCAAGCGTCGCGAAACCCCCTGGCCTTCATCGCCCAGCGCTGGACCCCGTCCCCGGAGACGGTCCGGCGGGCCGCGCTGGCCGCGCTCGTGATGAGCGTCGTCATCGTGGTGACCGGCGGTGCCGTCCGGCTGACCGGTTCGGGCCTCGGCTGCCCGACTTGGCCCAAGTGCACCGACGACAGCCTGACCGCGACCCGGGCGATGGGCGTGCACGGGGTGATCGAGTTCGCCAACCGCATGCTGACGTACGTGCTGTGCGCGGCCGTGGGCTGGGCGATCATCGCCGCGCGGGCCGTGAAGCCGTGGCGGCGCGGGCTCACCCGGCTCGGCTGGGCCCAGTTCTGGGTCGTCATGGGCAACGCCGTGCTCGGCGGTTTCACCGTCCTGACCGGCCTCAACCCGTACACCGTCGCCGCGCACTTCCTGCTCTCCAGCGCGCTGATCGCCGTCGCGCTGCTGATGTGGCAGCGCACCGGCGAGGGCGACGCGGGTGCGCGCCCCCTGGTCGGCAAGCCGGTCAGGCAACTGGCGTGGGTGCTGGTCGCCGCCTCCGGTGCGCTGATCGCGGTCGGCACGCTCGTGACCGGAGCCGGGCCGCACGCCGGCGACAGCAGCGACGTGCCGCGCGTGCCGGTGAAGTGGGAGACCATCTCGCAGCTCCACGCCGACCTGGCGTGGGTGGTGTGCGGGCTGACGATCGCGCTGTGGTTCGTGCTGCGCGCCGTTGACGCGCCCGCGGGACCGCGGGCCCGGGTGCGCGACCTGCTGGTCGTGCTGCTGGCGCAGGGCGTCATCGGCTACGTCCAGTACTTCACGAAGCTGCCCGAGGTCCTGGTGGCCCTCCACATGCTCGGCTCGACGCTGGTGTGGATCGCGGTGCTGCGGGTGCTGCTGTCGATGCGCGAGCGGCCGGAGGCGGAGCCCGGCGAGGAACAGCTCGCGGTGCCCGTCCCGTCCTCGTCCTCGGCTCCGGAGCCTGCGCCGGCTGCGTAGCGCCCTGCCCGGCGGCGTCGGGGCGGCGGGGCCGGGGCGGTGGGGGTCGCGCCGGTGGTTCGGCTGTCTCGCCGTCTCGCGCCCTTCGGGCGCACAGCGGCGGGCTGCGGGTGGCAGGGTGGCGGTCCGGGGCCGGTCGGCAGTCTGCGGGTCGGTGGGCGGCCGGGGTTCAGGCGCCGGAGCGGGGCCGGTTGTCGTACGGTCCCGGTCTCGTTGCCGTCCGCGGGTGCAGATGGGCGGTGACCACGCCCACCGTTCGTGGGTGGCGCGCCCGCCGTAACCCGCGTCTGCGGGTGCTTCCCCGATCCCACATCGGGCTCTGTTCCCACGTCTATACCGCTGGAAGCGAGCCCGATCTCGCCCGGCTCAAAGATCGGGCCCTCTTCCGACGGCTATACCGCTGAAAGCGGGCCCGATCTCCCGCCGACCGCCCGACAGCACCCCGAAATACCCGCAGTCGCGGGTTACGGCGGGCGCGCCCACCACCCACGGATGGCGTGGAAGCGGCCATCTATACCCGCGGACGGCAACGAGACCGACACCGCCGGAACGGCAACCCGCTCCGGCGCCTGAACCCCGGCCACCCACCCACCCGCACACTGCCGATAAGCCCCGGACCCCCACCATCCCCGCCGCAGCCGGCATCTTTGCGCCCGCAGGGCGCGAGACGGCGGGACAGCCGAACAACCAGCCCCCCACCCCCGCTCAAGGGAGCCCGTACACCCGTCGCGCGTTGTCCGCCGCCACCATGGCCGCGACGCGCCCGGCGTCCGCCGCCGACCAGGCACCGTCCGCGACCCAGCCGCCCAGCACCTCGCGCACCGCGCCGCGGAAGGCCTCGGCGCCGGTGACGTACAGCTCGGGCAGCCCGTAGGCGTCCGTCGAAAACAGCAGCTTCCCGAACGGCGCCAGCTCCAGGAACTCCGCCAGGACCGCCCCCGCCCGCGCCCCCACATGGGTGAGGGCGAGGCCGACGTCCGCGTACACGTGTGGGAAGACGTTCGCCAGGTAGGCGGCCTGACGGTGGTACGGGTAGCAGTGCAGCAGCACCAGATCGGTCCCGGTCCCCGCGGTCGCCCGGACGAAGTCCGTCAGCAGCGCCGGGTCGGCGCGGTCGAGCCGCAGGTCCGGGTCGCCGAAGCCGGTGTGCAGTTGCAGCGGCAGCCCGGTCGTGACGGCCGTCCACAGCAGGTGCCGCAGCAGTACGGGGTCGCCGAGCCGGTCGCGGCCGGCGCGGCGCGCCTCCAGCCACGCCCCCGCCGCATGCCGGACCTCGCCGGGGGCGGGCGGCTCCGGGGCGAGGCCCAGGCCATGACGGTAGGCGGCGATCGACTTGAAGCCGGCGGCGGTGCGCGCGGCGTCGTGGACGGCCCCGGCGATGCCCTCGACCAGTTCCCCGGCCGAGTCGCAGGCCCCGGCGACGTCCTCGGCAAGCCGCTCCAGCCGGACGATCTCCCGCTGCGCTCCCCCGCCGGCCGCGGCGAGTTCCGCGGGCGTCGTGAGGTCCCCGGGCAGTCCGGTGTCGACGACGTACGTGCCGATGCCGCTGCCCCGCAGCAGCCGGCGCGTGCTCTCGTACGTCCCGAGTTCGCGGCGCCGCGCGAGGTAGCCCGCGGGCGGGCAGTGCGGCTCCAGACCGAGCAGCGGCGGGCACCAGCGGCGGACGGCGAAGCCGGTCTGGGTGTCGAAGAAGGTGGTGCCGGACGCGGCGGGCGTGTCGGACTCGGTGAGATACGTCTCGAAGGCCGCGATGCCGAGCTCTCCACGGACGACGCCGTGGCAGTGGTGGTCGACCAGCGGCGGAAGCTCGATCACCAGCGCCACCGGGTGGCCTCCGCGAGCTCGGCGGGACCGTACTCGGCCAGGGCCTCGGACTCGGCGCGCCGCACCGCGACCACCGCGCCGAACAGCGCCTCGCCCAAGGCCTCCTTGAGCGCGGTGCTGCGCACCAGGTGCGAGAGGGCCTCGCCGAGCGAGGTCGGCAGCCGCTTCTGCTCGCCGCGCCCGGCCGGGTCGCCGCTGACCGGAGGGGGCAGCGTCCCCCCGCCGTCGCGCAGGCCGGCCAGGCCCGCCGCGATGACGGAGCCGACCAGCAGGTAGGGGTTGGCGGCGGCGTCGAAGGGCTTGAGCTCGGCGTGGCCGCCGTCGGGGTCGTCGGCCTCGCCCGGCACCAGGCGCAGCGCCGCCTCCCGGTTCTCCACGCCCCAGCACCGGTGGACCCCGGCCCAGCGGGAGGGGACGAGCCGCAGGTAGGAGGCCGGGGAGGGGGCGCCGATGGCGCACAGGGCGGGCAGGGCGTCGAGCACGCCGGCCAGGAAGGTGTTCGCAGTGGGTGCCAGGCCGTAGGGGGCGGTGGGGTCGCGGTGCAGGTTGTGTCCGTGCTCGCTCAGGCTCAGGTGCAGGTGGCAGCCGTTGCCGACCTGCCCGGCGACGACGGCCGGGGCGAAGGAGGCGCGCAGGCCGTGGGCGGCGCTGACCGCCCGTACGGTCTCGCGGACGAGGACGACCTCGTCGGCGGCGCGGACCGGTTCGGCGGGCGCGGTGGAGACCTCGAACTGGCCGGGCGCGTACTCGGGGTGCACCTGGAGGACCTCGACGCGCTGGGCGGCGAGGGCGTCGTAGAGGTCGAGCAGGTAGTCCGAGAGTTCGGTCACCCGGGTCATCCCGTAGGCCGGTCCGCGGGAGGCCCAGTCGCCGCTGCCGTCGTCCTTGACCACGACCCATTCGGTCTCGAAGCCCATCCGCAGCTCCAGGCCGCGGCCTGCGGCGCGCTCCGTCATGCGCCGGGCGAACAGCCGCTGGCAGCCGGGGTGCGGACGGCCGTCCTGGTCGTAGCGGTCGGCCGGCGCCCAGGCCCAGCCGGGCCGGGCGGCCAGCACGGTCAGGCGGTCCAGGTCGGGGAAGAGCCGCAGGTCGCCGTCGGGGCCGCCGATGAACGGGGAGGAGGTGATGGAGTCGTCGGAGGTGAAGACGTCGAAGACCGGCGACATGCCCACCCCGCGGTGCGCGGCCTGCGGCAGCCGGGCGGTCGGCACGGTCTTGGCCCTGCTGATGCCCGCGTTGTCGACCCAGCTGACGGCGACGGCGCGCACGCCCTCCGCGGACAGCCGCGCCGCTTCCCGGCGGGCCGTCAGCCGCCGTTCGTCGCGTTCCTCGGTGTCCACCGACGCCTCCTCGTTCCCACCCGTCAACAGGACCACTCCTCCCATGGTCCTCACAGGCGGGCCCGGCGTCAGGTGTTGGCGGGGCCGCCGATCTGGATCCCGGCCATCCGTGACCACTCGTAGCGGCCGGTGCGCACCTTGGCGGCGAGGTCTCCGTCGAAGGTCTCGTGCACGGTGATGCCGGAGCGTTCGACGGCGCTGCGGGCGATGTCGTAGGTGGGGGCCACCAGGTCGCCCCACTCGCCGTTCTCGCCGACGAGCACGATGCGGGTGCCGACCTCGCCGATGTACGCGATCTGGCCCTCGGCGCCGCCGCCGTGGCTCTTGGCGAACGCGGTGATCTGCTTCGCCAGGCGGGCGGCGCGGCGCTCCGCGCGGGCCGCGGCCCGGCGGTCCGCGGTCTGGGTGACTGCTTCCTCGGTCTCTGCCATGGACAGAATGCTACCCGCGGGTAATCAGCGCAGGAAGGGGTCCACGGCGACGGCGACGAACAGCAGCGTCGCGTAGGTGATGGACCAGTGGAAGAGCCGCATCTCCTTGAGCTTGGCTCCGACCACACCGGCCTTCGCCCGCGCGTACAGGGCGTGCGCCTCGACCAGCCAGAAGGCGCCCAGCAGCACGGCGGCGGCCGCGTAGAACCAGCCCGCCGCGCCGAGCGGCCACCACAGGGTGAGCGAGACCAGCACCATCACCCAGCTGTAGATGACGATCTGCCGGCCCACCACGACGTTGCCCGCGACGACCGGGAGCATGGGCACGCCCACGCGCGCGTAGTCGTCCTTCACCTTCATCGACAGCGGCCAGTAGTGCGGCGGCGTCCAGAAGAAGAGGACGAGGAAGAGGACGAACGGCGCCCACGCCACCTCGTTGCGCACCGCCGACCAGCCGATGAGCACCTGCATGCAGCCGGCGATGCCGCCCCACACGATGTTCTGGGCGGTACGGCGCTTGAGGCCGAGGGTGTAGACGAAGACGTAGTAGAGGATGGCCGCCAGGGACAGCGCCGCCGACAGCGGGTTGACGAGCACCCAGAACCACGCGGTGGAAACCACCGAAAGCGTGATGCCGAAGACCAGGCACTCCCACGGGGCGACCATGCCGGTGACCAGCGGGCGCTGCTCCGTGCGGTGCATCAGCGCGTCGATGTCGCGGTCGATGTACATGTTGAGGGCGTTCGCGCCGCCGGCCGACATGTAGCCGCCGATCATCGTCACCGCGACCAGCCAGAGGTCGGGGACGCCGCCCGCCGCGAGGAACATCACCGGAACCGTCGTGATGAGCAGCAGCTCGATGATGCGCGGCTTGGTCAGCGCCACGAACGCCATCACACGGGCACCGAACGGCCGGTGGCGGTGGCTCGACCCGATGGCTCCGGCGGGCCGGGATTCGACGGCCGTCACGAACACCCCTGACGAAAAGTCCAGCAAGCGGCTCCGCTTGCGCGTACCACGCCACTTTAGACGTAGCGGATACCCCGCCCGCGCTCGGGGGTGCCACGTGTTGGCCTCCATAGCGCAAGAGAGGTGCAACCTGAAGGTGTTCTGCGTTCAACAGGCGAAGAAACGCTGACCGGGGCACGCTGGTGACACCACCGGTGCCGGGGAGGGAATGCCGCTGCCCGGGGATCGGTTGCCGCACGCGTCGAGCCCGCACTCGAATAGGTGCACGTACGTGCAGGGGTAGGCTCGGCAACGCCCGGTGTGCACATCGTCACCGGCGTAATACATGTGGAGAGGAGCCCTCTCAGGTGAGCACCGAGCCGACCACCTCCGAGCTGGAGTGGAGCGAGCTGGACGGGCGCGCGGTTGACACCGCCCGGGTTCTGGCGATGGATGCCGTGCAGAAGGTCGGCAACGGCCATCCGGGGACGGCGATGAGCCTCGCCCCCGCGGCCTACCTGCTGTTCCAGAAGCTGATGCGGCACGACCCCTCGGACGCCGGGTGGACCGGTCGCGACCGCTTCGTCCTCTCGCCGGGTCACACGTCCCTGACGCTGTACACGCAGCTCTTCCTTTCGGGTTACGGGCTGGAGCTGGAGGACCTCAAGGCCTTCCGCACCTGGGGCTCGCGCACCCCGGGCCACCCCGAGCACGGTCACACGACGGGTGTGGAGACCACCACCGGCCCGCTGGGCCAGGGCATCGCCAACGCGGTGGGCATGGCGATGGCCGCCCGCTACGAGCGCGGCCTGTTCGACCCGGAGGCGGCGCCGGGCGAGTCGGTCTTCGACCACACCGTCTGGGCGATCGTCTCCGACGGCGACCTGGAGGAGGGCATCTCCGCCGAGGCGTCCTCGCTGGCCGGCCACCAGAAGCTGGGCAACCTGATCGCGCTGTACGACGACAACCACATCTCGATCGAGGGCGACACCGCGACCGCCTTCTCCGAGGACGTGCTGAAGCGCTACGAGGCCTACGGCTGGCACGTGCAGCGCATCGAGCAGGAGCCGTCGGGCGACTTCGACGTCCGGGCCCTGTACGCCGCCTTCGACAAGGCCCGCGCCGTCACCGACCGCCCGTCGATCATCGCGGCCCGCACGATCATCGCCTGGCCCGCCCCGAACGCCCAGAACACCGAGGCCGCCCACGGCTCGGCGCTGGGCGACGCCGAGGTCGCGGCCACCAAGAAGGTGCTGGGCTTCGACCCGGAGCAGAGCTTCGAGGTCGCCACCGAGGTGCTGGCGCACGCGCGCAAGGTCGCCGACCGCGGCCGCGAGGCCCACGCGGAGTGGACCAAGCGGTTCGAGGAGTGGCGCTCCGCCAACCCCGAGCGGGCCCGGACCTTCGACCGCATCCACGCCGGCGAGCTCCCGGCCGGCTGGGAGGACGTCGTCCCGGAGTTCCCCGCGGGCAAGGACGTCGCCACCCGCAAGGCCTCCGGTGAGGTGCTGAAGGCGCTGGGCGGTGTGATCCCCGAGCTCTGGGGCGGCTCCGCCGACCTGGCCGGCTCGAACCTCACCACCATCGACGCCTCGTCCTCGTTCCTCCCGGCGGACAACCCGCTGCCGGAGGCGAGCCCGTACGGCCGCACCGTGCACTTCGGCATCCGCGAGCACGCCATGGGCTCGACGATGAACGGCATCGCGCTGCACGGCAACACCCGCGTCTACGGCGGCACCTTCCTGGTGTTCTCCGACTACATGCGCCCGGCCGTGCGCCTGGCCGCGCTGATGAAGCTGCCGGTCTCCTACGTCTGGACGCACGACTCCATCGGCCTCGGCGAGGACGGCCCGACCCACCAGCCGATCGAGCACCTGGCGGCGCTGCGCGCCATCCCCGGCCTGAACGTGGTCCGGCCGGCCGACGCCAACGAGACGGCGATCGCCTGGGCGGAGATCATGCGCCGTCACACCGCCAAGCCCGCGCCGCACGGCGTGGCGCTGACCCGGCAGAACGTGCCCACCTACCCGGCCGACGAGAACGCGGCCAAGGGCGGCTACGTGCTGTTCGACGCCGAGGGCGGCCAGCCGCAGGTCATCCTGATCGCCACCGGTTCCGAGGTGCAGCTGGCCGTCGAGGCCCGCGAGGCGCTGCAGGCCGACGGCATCCCGGCGCGCGTGGTCTCCATGCCGTCCGTGGAGTGGTTCGAGGAGCAGGACCAGGCGTACCGCGACAGCGTCATCCCGCCGAACGTGCGGGCGAGGGTCGCCGTCGAGGCCGGCATCGGGCTGACCTGGCACCGCTTCGTCGGCGACGCGGGCCGGATTGTGTCCCTGGAGCACTTCGGGGCAAGCGCCGATTACAAGGTCCTCTACCGCGAGTTCGGTCTGACCGCAGAGGCCGTGGCCGCCGCCGCGCGCGACTCGCTCGCCGCCGCCGCTCGCTGACGCACAGACGCATACGACGTACCGAGGAGATGCAGAACCCATGACAGACGCACTCAAGCGCCTCTCCGACGAGGGCGTGGCGATCTGGCTCGACGACCTGTCCCGCAAGCGGATCACCTCCGGCAACCTGGCCGAGCTCATGGACCAGAGCCACGTGGTCGGTGTCACCACCAACCCGTCGATCTTCCAGAAGGCCATCGCCGGCGGTGACGGCTACGAGCAGCAGCTCGCCGACCTCGCCGCCCGGAAGCTGACGGTGGACGAGGCGCTGCGGATGATCACCACCGCGGACGTGCGCGACGCCGCCGACGTGCTGCGCCCGCTGTACGACGCCAGTGGCGGCCAGGACGGCCGGGTGTCCATCGAGGTGGACCCGCGTCTGGCCCACAACACCGTCGCCACCGTCGCCGAGGCCAAGCAGCTGGCCTGGCTGGTGGACCGGCCCAACACCCTGATCAAGATCCCGGCCACCAAGGCGGGCCTGCCGGCCATCACCGAGGTGATCGGCCGGGGCATCAGCGTCAACGTCACGCTGATCTTCTCGCTGGAGCGCTACCGCGAGGTCATGGACGCCTACCTGGCGGGCCTGGAGAAGGCCCGGGCCGCGGGCCTGGACATCTCCCTGATCCGCTCGGTGGCCTCCTTCTTCGTGTCGCGCGTGGACACCGAGATCGACAAGCGCCTGGAGAAGCTGGGCAGCGACGAGGCCAAGGCCCTCAAGGGCAAGGCCGCCGTCGCGAACGCCCGGCTGGCCTACCAGGCGTACGAGGAGGTCTTCTCCTCCGACCGCTGGCGGGCGCTGGAGCACGAGGGCGCGCACAAGCAGCGCCCGCTGTGGGCCTCCACCGGCGTGAAGGACCCGGCCTACCCGGACACCCTGTACGTGACCGAGCTGGTCGCCCCGGGCATCGTCAACACCATGCCCGAGGCCACGCTGGACGCGGTGGCCGACCACGGCGAGGTCACCGGCGACACCATCCGCGGCACGTACGAGCAGGCCCGGGCCGAGCTGGACGCGATCGGCGCGCTCGGCATCTCGTACGACGACGTCGTCCAGCTGCTGGAGGACGAGGGCGTGGAGAAGTTCGCGGCGTCCTGGAACGAGCTGCTGGGCTCGACCGAGGCCGAGCTCAAGCGCCTGGCGCCGAAGGAGGCGTAAGCACGTTGAGCAGCGCCAACCCGCTGCGTGACGCATCGGACCGACGGCTCCCGCGCATCGCGGGGCCGTCGGGCCTGGTGATCTTCGGCGTCACGGGTGATCTGTCACGCAAAAAGCTGATGCCCGCCGTGTACGACCTGGCCAACCGCGGGCTGCTGCCGCCGGGCTTCTCGCTGGTCGGCTTCGCCCGCCGCGACTGGGCGGACGAGGACTTCGCGCAGGTCGTCCACGACTCCGTCAAGGAGCACGCGCGCACCCCCTTCCGCGAGGAGGTCTGGCAGCAGCTCTCCGAGGGGATGCGGTTCGTCCCGGGCGACTTCGGTGACGACCAGGCCTTCGAGAAGCTGCGCGCGACGGTCGACGAACTCGACAAGGCCCGCGGCACGGGCGGCAACTTCGCCTTCTACCTCTCGGTGCCGCCCAAGTTCTTCCCGTCGGTGGTCCAGCAGTTGAAGAAGCACGGACTGTCCGACCCGGCCGAGGGCTCGTGGCGGCGCGCCGTCATCGAGAAGCCCTTCGGCCACGACCTGGCCAGCGCCCAGGAGCTCAACCAGGTCGTCCACCAGGTCTTCCGCTCCCAGGACGTCTTCCGGATCGACCACTACCTGGGCAAGGAGACGGTCCAGAACATCCTGGCGCTGCGCTTCGCCAACACGATGTTCGAGCCGCTGTGGAACCGCTCCTACGTCGACCACGTGCAGATCACGATGGCCGAGGACATCGGCATCGGCGGCCGCGCGGGCTACTACGACGGGATCGGCGCCGCACGCGACGTCATCCAGAACCACCTGCTGCAGCTGCTCGCGCTGACCGCCATGGAGGAGCCCGCCTCCTTCGAGGCCAAGTCGCTGGTGCAGGAGAAGCTGAAGGTGCTGCAGGCGGTCAAGCTGCCGGCCGACCTCGGCAGGCACACCGTGCGCGGCCAGTACGCGCACGGCTGGCAGGGCGGCGAGGAGGTGCTCGGCTACCTGGAGGAGGAGGGCATCGACCCCGGGTCCAAGACCGACACCTACGCCGCGATCAAGCTGGCCATCGACAACCGCCGCTGGGCGGGCGTCCCGTTCTACCTGCGCGCCGGCAAGCGCCTGGGCCGCCGCGTCACCGAGATCGCGGTCGTCTTCCAGCGCGCGCCGCACTCCCCGTTCGACAACACCGCGACCGAGGAGCTGGGGCAGAACGCCCTGGTCATCCGGGTACAGCCGGACGAGGGCATCACCATCAGGTTCGGTTCCAAGGTGCCGGGCACCTCGATGGAGATCCGGGACGTGACGATGGACTTCGCCTACGGCGAGTCCTTCACCGAGTCCAGCCCGGAGGCCTACGAGCGGCTGATCCTGGACGTCCTGCTCGGCGACGCCAACCTCTTCCCCCGGCACCAGGAGGTCGAGGAGTCCTGGCGGATCCTGGACCCGATCGAGGAGTACTGGGACCGGCACGGCAAGCCCGAGCAGTACACCGCGGGCACCTGGGGTCCGAAGGCGGCGGACGAGATGCTCGCACGAGACGGCAGGAGCTGGCGCCGGCCATGAACATCGACCTGACCGAGACCACCTCGAGC
>NZ_JBEXYN010000022.1:151655-154902 GCF_040630935.1 Streptomyces sp. NPDC005722 | reverse complement strand
TGCGTTGTCGAATCGTCCGAGTAGCCCACTACGAGGACGACTCTCCGCCTTGCGATGCACCGCACCAGACGCCGCTGGGCCCGCCCTTCGGGCGGTGGGGGCACCTCCCAGCGGTAGCTGGGGGAGCTCATTTGACGACACGCCCTAGCCGCCAGGGCCCGCACGGGCCGCCGGCCACCCCACACGCCCCGGGACGCTACTGCGCCCCGGGGCGTACCAGTCCGCTCTCGTACGCGTACACGGCCGCCTGCACCCGGTCGCGCAGCGCAAGCTTCGTCAGCACATGACCCACATGGGTCTTCACCGTCGTCTCGCTCACGAACAGCTCCGCGGCGATCTCCGCGTTCGACAGGCCCCGCGCCACCAGCTTCAGCACCTCGACCTCCCGGTCGGTCAAGGTGTGCAGCGCCTGCGGCACCGGCTCCTCGCCCGACGGCAGCCGGCCCGCGTACTTGTCCAGCAGACGCCGCGTGATGCTCGGCGCCAGCATCGCCTCACCCGCCGCGACCACCCGGATCGCCTGCACCAGCTCGTGCGCAGGGGCGTCCTTCAGCAGGAAACCGCTCGCACCCGCACGCAACGCCTCCACCACGTACTCGTCGAGGTCGAAGGTCGTCAGCACCAGCACCTTCGCCGGACCGTCCCGGCCCGGCCCGGTGATCTGCCGCGTCGCCTCCACCCCGTCCATCCGCGGCATGCGGATGTCCATCAGCACCACATCGGGCTGCAGCGCACGCACCTGCTCCAGGGCCTGCTGGCCGTCCCCCGCCTCGCCGACCACCGCGAGGTCGCCCTCCGCCTCCAGGATCATCCGGAAGCCCGTACGCAGCAGCGGCTGGTCGTCCACCAACAGGACGCGAATAGCCACAAGATCTCCTTCGCCCTCAGGACTCCCCATTCTTCCCCACGACGGGCAGCGGATACGGTGGGGGAGTCCCCCCGAAAGAGGGGCACACCTCCCGGTGGTCGCACCAGTCGCACAGCCGCCCCGGCCGCGGCCGCCAGTCACCCGACTCCGTGGCCCGCCGGATCGCCTCCCACAGCGCCTCCAGCTTCCGGCCCACCGCCCGCAGCTCACCCTCCGACGGGTCGTACGTCAGCACCTCGCCACTGCCCAGGTAGACCAACTGCAGCCGGCGCGGCACCACACCCCGCAGCCGCCACAGCACCAGCGCGTAGAACTTCATCTGGAACAACGCCTCGTCCGCGTACTCCGGCCGCGGCGCCTTGCCGGTCTTGTAGTCCACCACCCGCAGGTCACCCGAGGCCGCCGCGACGTCCAGACGGTCGATGTAACCGCGCAGCGTCAGCCCCGACTCCAGCTCCGTCTCCACGTACAGCTCACGCTCGGCCGGCTCCAGCCGCGTCGGGTCCTCCAGCGAGAACCACCGCTCGACCAGCCCGGCCGCCTCCTCCAGCCACTGCGCCAGACCCTGCCCGTCCTCCGCGGCGAACAACTCCGACAGCTCCGGACGCTCCTCCAGCAGCCGCTGCCACTGCCCCGGCACCATCGCCCGCGCCCGGTCCGCCGTCCGCTCCGCCGCCGGCACGTCGAAGAGGCGCTCCAGCACCGCGTGCACCACCGTGCCCCGCGTCGCCGCCTGGCTCGGCTTCTCCGGCAGCCGGTCGATCACCCGCAGCCGGTACAGCAGCGGACACCGCATGAAGTCGGCGGCGCGCGACGGCGACAGGGAGGACGGCGGCCTCGGAGGAACGGCTTCGGTGCTGGTGCCCATGGCAGGACCCTACGGGGTGGCGCCGACAGCCGGTGTCGGGTCCCCGCAACCGGGCAATACCATCGACGTCGGAGCGTCAGCGACACGAGGGGAACCAGTGAGCGAGAGCCAGCAGCCGCCGTCGGGCGGCGAGGGGACTCCCGGAACCGGCGACGGGCCCGCCAAACGCCCCCCGGGACCCGGCGGCGGCATCCTCATGGGCCGCTTCTTCGGCGTGCCCGTCTACGTCGCGCCCAGCTGGTTCCTCGTCGCCGCCCTCATCACCTGGGTCTTCGGCGGCCAGCTCGACCGCGTCCTGCCCGAGCTCGGCGGCGTCCGCTACCTCGTCTCGCTCTTCTTCGCGGTCGCCTTCTACGCCTCCGTGCTCGTCCACGAACTCGCCCACACCGTGGCCGCCCTCCGCTTCGAGCTGCCCGTGCGCCGCATCCAGCTGCAGTTCTTCGGCGGCGTCTCCGAGATCGAGAAGGAGTCCGAGACCCCCGGCCGCGAATTCGTCCTCGCCTTCGTCGGCCCCCTGCTCTCCCTCGTCCTCGCCGGGGTCTTCTACCTCGGCATGTACGGCGTCGAACCCGACACCGTCCCCGGCGTCCTGCTCGCCGGACTCATGATCAGCAACCTGCTCGTGGCCGTCTTCAACCTGCTGCCCGGCCTCCCGCTCGACGGCGGACGGATGCTCCGCGCCGTCATCTGGAAGATCAGCGGCAAGGCCATGACCGGCACCATCGCCGCCGCCTGGACCGGACGCGCCCTCGCCATCGCCGTCCTCGTCGGCCTCCCCCTGCTGTCGTACGCCGGCGGCATGAACGACGGCGGCGACGGCGCCACCGGCTTCGACTCCCTCACCGACGCCCTGCTCGCCGCCATCCTCGCCGCCATCATCTGGACCGGCGCCGGCAACAGCCTGCGCATGGCACGGCTGCGCGAGCACCTCCCCGAACTCCAGGCCCGTACCCTCACCCGGCGCGCCCTCCCCGTCGCCTCCGACACCCCGCTGTCCGAGGCCCTGCGCCGGGCCAACGAGGCCGGCGCCCGCGCCCTCGTCGTCGTCGACGGCCAGGGCACCCCCACCGCCGTCGTCCGCGAAGCCGCCATCGTCGGCGTCCCCGAGCACCGCCGCCCCTGGGTCGCCGTCTCCGGCCTCGCCCAGGACATCAAGCCCGGCATGAAGGTCTCCGCCGAACTCGCCGGCGAAGACCTCCTCGACACCCTGCGCGCCACCCCCGCCACGGAGTACCTCGTCATCGAGAACTCCGGCGAGGTCTACGGCGTCCTGTCCACCGCCGACGTGGAGAAGGCCTTCCTCGCAGCCATGGCGAGACCTTCTTCTTAGGGCTCGGTTCGCCTCCGGGGCGCCCCAGCCGGTGTCGACGGTCGACCGTGCTCGGTCACTCGTTCCTCGCGACCTCCGCGCGCTCTCCCTTTCGACACCGTCCGCGCCCCTTCGGCTCACTCGCCGAGGCAGCAGTCGGATGTGCACGGGCGCCGACCGCTGGGGCGTCCGCGATGACCCG
>NZ_JBEXYN010000022.1:0-151557 GCF_040630935.1 Streptomyces sp. NPDC005722 | reverse complement strand
CGGCAGGCACGCCCGCCCCTTCGGCTCACTCGCCGAGGCAGCAGTCGGATGTGCACGGGCGCCGACCGCTGGGGCGTCCGCGATGACCCGGCAGGCACGCCCGCCCCTTCGGCTCACTTGCCGAGGCAGTAGTCGGATGTGCACGGGCGCCGACCGCTGGGGCGTCCGCGATGACCCGGCAGGCGCGCGCCCCCCTTCGGCTCACTTGCCGAGGCAGTAGTCGGATGTGCACGGGCGCCGACCGCTGGGGCGTCCGCGATGACCCGGCAGGCCTGGACGGCGCCCACGCACCCCCGCGAGTGAGCCGAAGGGGCGCGCGCCTGTCGAAAGGGAGAGCGCGCGGAGGCTCCGAGGGACGAGGAGCCGAGCACGGTCGACCGTCGACAGGTGCAGAGGGCGCCCCGGAGGCGAACCGAGCCCCGAGAAAAAGGGAGCGCCCCGGAGGCGAACGAGCCTCAAAAAATGAACGGTAGGCTTGTCGGCATGTCCGAACCGACCGGTGCCGCCCGCCGACGCGGGCCCTTCAAGGTCGGGGACCAGGTCCAGCTCACCGATCCCAAGGGACGCCACTACACGTTCACGCTCGAGGCCGGGAAGAACTTCCACACCCACAAGGGTTCCTTCCCCCACGACGAGCTGATCGGCGCCCCCGAGGGCAGTGTGGTCCGTACCACGGGAAACGTCGCCTACCTCGCGCTGCGCCCCCTGCTCCCCGACTACGTCCTGTCCATGCCCCGCGGTGCCGCCGTGGTCTACCCCAAGGACGCGGGGCAGATCCTGTCGATGGCCGACATCTTCCCCGGCGCACGCGTCGTGGAGGCGGGCGTCGGCTCCGGCTCGCTCAGCATGTTCCTGCTGCGCGCCGTCGGCGACCAGGGGATGCTGCACTCCTACGAGCGCCGCGCCGACTTCGCCGAGATCGCCACCCAGAACGTCGAACGGTACTTCGGCGGCCCGCACCCCGCGTGGCAGCTCACCGTCGGCGACCTCCAGGACAACCTCAGCGACACCGAGGTCGACCGGGTCATCCTCGACATGCTCGCCCCCTGGGAATGCCTCGAGGCCGTCTCCAAGGCACTCGTCCCCGGCGGCATCCTCTGCGCCTACGTGGCCACCACCACCCAGCTCGCCCGCACCGTCGAGGCGATCCGCGAGCACGGCACCTTCAACGAGCCGTCCGCCTGGGAGACGATGGTCCGCACCTGGCACATCGAGGGACTGGCCGTACGCCCCGACCACCGCATGATCGGGCACACCGGCTTCCTGCTCACCGCACGCCGCCTCGCCGACGGCGTCGAGCCCCCCGTACGGCGCAGGCGCCCCGCGCCCGGCGCGTACGGCGAGGACTACACCGGCCCGGGCGGCGGCAAGCCGGCCACCGGCGCGTAACCACCCGACCCCGAAGCGCCGTCGCCGGACACCCCGGCGGCGGCGCTTCGCCACACCCCGCGGACATCTCCCGCAACACGGGCCCCGGTCGTACCAACTGACTGTGACCTGTGGCACGATGCTGGCCACCCCGCTCGACCAACTCCACAGGAGACAGGCGCGTGCAGCCATCCGCAGGGCCGGCCCTCCCGCACACCCGAGCCCGCTCGGTGCACTGGATCACGACCGCCGCGGTGATCGCCGCCGTCATAGGCAGCGCCGCCCTCGTGCAGCCCGCCGGCGCCTCCACGGGCAGAACCGCCGCCGACGCCAAGGCCGGCAAGCCCGCCCCCGCCGACGTGGCACCCCCGGACCCCCGCGCCGCCCACTTCCCCCTGGAATGCGCCGGCGCCCCCGTGGACGTCGTGGACCGCGCCTCCGCGGACCTCGACGGGGACGGCCGCCCCGAGACCGTCGCCGTCGTCCGCTGCCACTCCGAGACCGGCACCCCGCCCAGTGGCCTGTACGTGCTGTCGGCGGATCCGGCCGCCGGCGGCACCCCCCGCATCGCCGAGACCCTCGTCGGCCCCGAGGAGCAGCGCAGCTTCAAGGGACTGCGGATCGACGGCCGCACCGTACGGGCCACCGTCCTCGGCTACTCCACCGACGACGTGCCCCGGTGCTGCCCGGACCAGCAGCGCGACTACAGCTGGGAATGGCGGTCCGGCACCTACTACGAGATCCCGGGACCGCTCGCCGGCGGCGTGTGACGGATCACTCCGCGTCGGGTCCGTACAGCTCTACACTGTCCGAAACCCGACGCACATGAATGCAGTCGCCAGGGCAGTCCCTGGCCGAATCCACCACATCGGTCAACAACGGCAGGGGAACCGGGACCGTGGCCCCGGGTGCCTGACGGAGTTCGGCGTCGTCGCCCTTCACGTAGGCGAGCCCGTCGATGTCCAGCTCGAACACCTCGGGCGCGTACTGCACACAGATGCCGTCCCCGGTGCACAGGTCCTGATCGATCCAGACCTCAAGCGCCTCGACGACTTCCTCGCTCACCGGTACCTCGCCTGCCGTTCATCGTTCGGGAAGGGACAGCCCATGACGGGCGTTGACCGAACCGACGATACAACCGGCCGCTTTCGGATGGTGATGGCTGGGTATCTCCCTGGCGGGAGGACGTGCGCAAGGGTGAAGATCGGACACACCCAGGACGTCTTTGTGATCTAGGGGTTTCAACCCCTACTGGCCCAGGTAGGGTCTGGAAGCGTCCAGCTCCCCTTGGAGGAGGTGAGGACCGTGGCGGCCCACGACGACGACATCAACCGTGGCGGCCGACCCGCTCGTGGATCGGAAGACCCCATGAGCCAGGTCGCCTTTCTTGAGCAGGAGATCGCCGTCCTGCGACGTAAGCTCGCCGACTCTCCGCGGCACACGAGGATTCTCGAGGAGCGGATCGTCGAGCTGCAGACCAACCTGGCAGGCGTGTCCGCTCAGAACGAGCGGATGGCGAACACCCTCCGCGAGGCCCGCGACCAGATCGTGGCCCTCAAGGAAGAGGTGGACCGCCTCGCACAGCCCCCTGCCGGATTCGGCGTGTTCCTGCAGGCGAACGACGACGGGACGGCCGACATCTTCACCGGCGGCCGCAAGCTGCGGGTGAACGTCAGCCCGTCCGTCGAGCTGGACGACCTCCGGCGCGGCCAGGAAGTCATGCTCAACGAGGCGCTCAACGTGGTCGAGGCCATGGAGTTCGAGCGCATCGGAGACATCGTCACCCTCAAGGAGATCCTCGAGGACGGCGAGCGGGCCCTGGTCATCGGGCACACCGACGAGGAGCGGGTGGTGCGGCTCGCCGAGCCGCTGCTGGACGGCACCCTCCGCGCCGGCGACGCGCTGCTGCTCGAACCGCGCTCCGGATACGTCTACGAGCGGGTCCCCAAGAGCGAGGTCGAAGAACTCGTCCTCGAAGAGGTCCCCGACATCGACTACCGCCAGATCGGCGGCCTGCGGAACCAGATCGAGCAGATCCGCGACGCGGTCGAACTGCCCTACCTGCACGCCGAGCTGTTCAAGGAGTACGAGCTCCGCCCACCCAAGGGCGTGCTCCTCTACGGCCCCCCCGGCTGCGGCAAGACCCTGATCGCCAAGGCGGTCGCCAACTCCCTTGCCAAGAAGGTCGCCGAGGTCACCGGGCAGCCCCAG
Source organism: Streptomyces sp. NPDC005722 (assembly GCF_040630935.1). Taxonomy (NCBI): domain Bacteria; kingdom Bacillati; phylum Actinomycetota; class Actinomycetes; order Kitasatosporales; family Streptomycetaceae; genus Streptomyces; species Streptomyces sp. NPDC005722. The sequence goes on along the minus strand of NZ_JBEXYN010000022.1, from coordinate 147,978 downwards.
GGCAAGAGCTACTTCCTGAACATCAAGGGCCCCGAGCTGCTGAACAAGTACGTCGGCGAGACCGAGCGGCAGATCCGCCTGGTCTTCCAGCGTGCGAGGGAGAAGGCGAGCGAGGGCACCCCCGTCATCGTCTTCTTCGACGAGATGGAGTCGCTGTTCCGGACCCGTGGGTCCGGCGTCAGCTCGGACGTGGAGAACACCATCGTCCCGCAGCTGCTCGCCGAGATCGACGGCGTCGAGGGACTGGAGAACGTCATCGTCATCGGCGCCTCCAACCGCGAGGACATGATCGACCCCGCGATCCTGCGGCCCGGCCGCCTGGACGTGAAGATCAAGATCGAGCGGCCGGACGCCGAGGCGGCCAAGGACATCTTCTCCAAGTACCTCGTCGCGACCCTGCCGCTGCACTCGGAGGACCTGTCCGAGCACGGCGAGTCCGCCGAGGCCACCGTCGACGCCATGATCCAGTCGGTCGTCGAGCGGATGTACTCCGAGTCCGAGGAGAACCGCTTCCTGGAGGTCACCTACGCCAACGGTGACAAGGAAGTCCTCTACTTCAAGGACTTCAACTCCGGCGCCATGATCCAGAACATCGTGGACCGGGCCAAGAAGATGGCGATCAAGGCCTTCCTCGACCACAACCAGCGCGGTCTGCGTGTCTCCCACCTGCTCGCCGCCTGCGTGGACGAGTTCAAGGAGAACGAGGACCTGCCCAACACCACCAACCCGGACGACTGGGCCCGCATCTCCGGCAAGAAGGGCGAGCGGATCGTCTTCATCCGCACCCTCGTCACCGGGAAGCAGGGCGCCGACACCGGTCGCTCCATCGACACCGTCGCCAACACGGGCCAGTACCTGTAACAAGCGACCACCCCCCGGCTGCGGGTGCCCACGCAGGGGCACCCGCAGCCGGAGCATTTCACCCCGGCACCACCCAGGAAAGCGCGTAATGATCTCCCCACCACCGCCATCGCGTTCTAGGCTCAGCGGTACCGCACGAGGTCCCATCGCGAAGCGGTACTTGAGCGACCGGCCCACCACGGGCCGCAGCCGGGCAAGGAGGGCCGCATGACCGTACGGCGAGTAATGGGCATCGAGACGGAGTACGGGATCTCCGTCCCGGGCCACCCGAACGCCAATGCCATGCTCACCTCGTCCCAGGTCGTCAACGCCTACGCGGCGGCGATGCACCGGGCGCGCCGCGCCCGCTGGGACTTCGAGGAGGAGAACCCACTGCGGGACGCCCGCGGCTTCGACCTCGCCCGAGAGGCCGCGGACACCAGCCAGCTCACCGACGAGGACATCGGCCTCGCCAACGTCATCCTCACCAACGGAGCACGGCTCTACGTCGACCACGCCCACCCCGAGTACAGCGCCCCGGAGGTCACCAACCCCCGCGACGCCGTCCTGTGGGACAAGGCCGGCGAGCGCATCATGGCCGAGGCCGCCGAACGCGCCGCCCAGCTCCCCGGCGCCCAGCCGATCCACCTCTACAAGAACAACACCGACAACAAGGGCGCGTCCTACGGCACCCACGAGAACTACCTGATGAAGCGGGAGACCCCCTTCTCGGACATCGTGCGCCACCTCACGCCCTTCTTCGTCTGCCGCCAGGTCGTCACCGGCGCCGGCCGCGTCGGAATCGGCCAGGACGGCCACGAACACGGCTTCCAGATCAGCCAGCGCGCCGACTACTTCGAGGTCGAGGTCGGACTCGAGACCACCCTCAAGCGGCCCATCATCAACACCCGCGACGAGCCGCACGCCGACGCCGAGAAGTACCGCCGGCTGCACGTGATCATCGGCGACGCCAACCTCTCCGAGATCTCCACCTACCTCAAGCTCGGCACCACCGCACTCGTGCTGTCGATGATCGAGGACGGCTTCATCAACGTCGACCTCGCCGTCGACCAGCCCGTACGCACCCTCCACCAGGTCAGCCACGACCCCACCCTGCGACGCCTCATCACGCTGCGCAGCGGGCGCACCCTGACCGCCGTCCAGCTCCAGATGGAGTACTGCGAGCTGGCCCGCAAGTACGTCGAGGACCGCTTCGGCACCGACGCCGACGACCAGACCAAGGACGTCCTCGGACGCTGGGAGGACGTGCTCAACCGGCTCGAGGGCGACCCCATGAGCCTCGCCGGCGAACTCGACTGGATCGCCAAGCGCGAACTCCTCGAGGGCTACCGGCGCCGCGACTCCCTCGACTGGGACGCCGCCCGGCTGCACCTCGTCGACCTCCAGTACGCGGACGTACGCTCCGAGAAGGGCCTCTACAACCGCCTGGAGGCCCGCGGCCGCATCCAGCGGCTGGTGACCGAGGACGAGGTCGTACGGGCCATGAGCAAGCCCCCGGAGGACACCCGCGCCTACTTCCGCGGCCGCTGCCTGGAGCAGTACGCCGACGACGTCGCGGCGGCCTCCTGGGACTCCGTGATCTTCGACCTCCCCGGCCGGGACTCCCTGCAGCGCGTCCCGACGCTGGAGCCGCTGCGGGGCACCCGCAACCACGTCAAGGAGCTGCTGGACCGCTGCCGCACCGCGGAGGAGCTGGTGCGGATCCTGTCGGGCGGCTGAGCAGGGCTGAAATCCGTCCGAACCGGGAATCATCGGGGTGGCCCCCGGACGTTGGGCAATACCGGGGGCCGAAGTCAGACCCTCCTTGTAGGGTCTGATCTTGTAGGACATGGACACCGAGCGGGGTGAGGGACACATGGCTACCAAGGACACCGGCGGCGGGCAGCAGAAGGCCACGCGTTCGACCGAGGAGGTCGAGGAGACCGCGCAGGACGCGCAGGGCACCTCCGACCTCAAGGAGCGGCACGAGAAGCTGTCGGACGACGTGGACTCCGTGCTGGACGAGATCGATGACGTCCTCGAGGAGAACGCGGAGGATTTCGTACGTTCGTTCGTACAGAAGGGCGGAGAGTAGATCAACTTGGACGCGCCGGAAAAGCAGTGCCGCGACTGCGGCGAAGCGAAAGCGGCATCGGATTTCTGGCGGTCCAAGTCTTCGCCCGACGGACTGTCGTACTACTGCAAGCCGTGTGGCAGCCGCCGCAACGCGGCGACGGCGCGACGGCGTGCGGAACGGGAGGGGCGTACGATGCGCCCCTCCCGCGGTCCGCGTGAGGCAGTTCCCGAGGGTCGCCGGCGATGCCCGGACTGTGAGCAGGTTCTGCCGCTCACGGCCTTCCCTCGAAACCGCAACACCAGATCCGGCTTCGCCACCTACTGCAAACCTTGTCGGAACGCGAGGTCCCGTGAGTCCCGGGACCGGTTGCACGGCGGTAGCCGGCACTACCACCTGAAGCGGCGCTACGGTCTCGGAGCCGAGGACGTCGAAGCGAAGATCAAGGAGCAGTTCGGAATCTGTCCGATCTGCCTAACTCCCGGCCCGCAGCATGTGGATCACGATCACCGTACGGGTAAGGTGCGATCAGTGCTCTGCTTCAACTGCAACGGCGGTCTGGGGCAGTTTAAGGACAACCCAGAACTGCTGCGCCGTGCAGCGGACTACCTGGAAGGAAACGTGTGGAAGCCAACACTCGTAGCACCGGGCGTCTACCAGCTGCCTTCCTGACGCCTGGCTCGTCCTCGTTCGTGGACTTCCTGGGGGCGCACGCGCCGGGGATGCTCCCGGGCAACCGGACCCTGCCCGCCGTGAAGGGGGCCGTCGAGCTGCCGCACGGTACGACGATCGTGGCGGCGGCCTTCCCCGGCGGTGTGGTGCTCGCCGGTGACCGGCGGGCCACGATGGGCAACGTCATCGCGCAGCGGGACATCGAGAAGGTCTTCCCGGCCGACGAGTACTCGGCGGTCGGCATCGCGGGCACGGCGGGCCTGGCGGTGGAGATGGTGAAGCTGTTCCAGCTGGAGCTGGAGCACTACGAGAAGATCGAGGGCGCGACGCTCTCGCTGGAGGGCAAGGCGAACCGCCTGTCGACCATGATCCGGGGGAACCTGGGGATGGCGCTGCAGGGGCTGGCGGTGGTGCCGCTGTTCGCCGGTTACGACACGGACCGTGAGAAGGGGCGGATCTTCTCGTACGACGTGACGGGTGGCCGTTCCGAGGAGCACGGGTTCGCGGCGACGGGTTCGGGCTCGGTGTTCGCGCGGGGTTCGATGAAGAAGCTGTACAAGCCGGACCTCACGGAGTCGCAGGCGACGACGTTGGTGGTCCAGGCGCTGTACGACGCGGCGGACGACGATTCGGCGACCGGTGGCCCGGATCTGGGGCGGCGGATCTACCCGATCGTCACGGTGATCACCGACGAGGGTTTCCGCAAGCTGACCGAGGCGGAGGCGTCGGAGATCGTCCGGGCCGTCCACGAGCGGCGGCTGGAGCTGCCGGACGGCCCGCGGGCCGCGCTGCTCTGAGCTGGTCGTCCGAGATGCACTCGCTACTGACAGAAAGGGACGGATAGCCGGTGTCGACGCCGTTCTATGTCTCACCCCAGCAGGCCATGGCCGACCGTGCCGAGTTCGCCCGCAAGGGCATCGCGCGCGGGCGCAGCGTCGTCGTGCTGCAGTACACCGACGGCATCGTCTTCATCGCCGAGAACCCGTCCCGCGCCCTGCACAAGGTCAGTGAGATCTACGACCGGATCGCTTTCGCGGCGGTGGGCAAGTACAACGAGTTCGAGAACCTGCGGATCGGTGGTGTGCGCTACGCCGATCTGCGGGGTTACACCTACGACCGGGACGACGTGACGGCGCGTGGTCTGGCGAACGTGTACGCGCAGACGCTGGGCACGATCTTCTCGAGCGTGGGGGAGAAGCCGTACGAGGTGGAGCTGATCGTCGCGGAGGTGGGTGCGGACTCCTCGGAGGACCAGATCTACCGGTTGCCGCACGACGGTTCGATCGTGGACGAGCACGGTGCGGTGGCGGTGGGTGGCAACTCCGATCAGATCGGCAGTTACCTGGACCAGCGGCACCGTGACGGCATGACGCTGGCGGAGGCGCTGAAGCTGGCGGTGGAGTCGCTGAGCCGGGACAGCAACGGCAGTGACCGGCAGCTCACGGCGGAGCAGCTCGAGGTGGCGGTGCTGGACCGTACGCGGCCGCAGCAGCGCAAGTTCAAGCGGATCCTGGGCCGGCAGTTGTCGCGTCTGCTGGAGGGGGAGGGGGCGGCGGCGCCTTCGGTGGAGAAGGCGGAGAAGCCGGCTCCGTCGGCTGCTCCCGTGGAGGGCGACGACGACCTTCCGGAGCTCGACGAGGACGTGTGAGAGGTGTGACGGGCCGAGGCCCGTTCCCGACGCCCCGGTCGCCTTTTCGGCGGCCGGGGCGTCGGTCGTCTCAGGGGTGGCGTGGTGGGGCGGTGGAGCCGCGTACGACGAGCCGGACGGGGAGTTCGGTGGTGGTGGCGGTGACGGGGTGGTCGGCGAGGGTGTGGAGGAGTGCGGTCATGCCTTCGGCGCCGACGGCGTCGGCGGGGAGGGTGACGGTGGTGAGTTCGGGTTCGACGGCGGTGGCGAGGGCGGAGTCGTCGTAGCCGGTGACGGAGACGTCGTGGGGGACGCGCAGTCCGTGGCGGCGCAGTGCCTTGCAGGCGCCGACGGCGAGGACGTCGTCGTCGCAGACGAGGGCGGTGGGGGCCGGGCCGGGGCGGGCCAGGAGACGTTCGGTGGCCCGGCGGGCGTCCTCGTAGGTGAGGGGGGCGCGTTCGGTGGGCGGGGTGGTGCCGAGGGCGCCGGCGAGGGCCTGGGCGCGTTCGCGGAAGGTCCAGGTGTCGATGTCGGCGGCGAGGTGGGCGATGTCGCGGGGGTGGTGGCCGAGGTCGAGGACGTGGTGGGCGACCTGGCGCATGCCGTCGGCGATGGCGAGGTTGACGGTGGCGGCGGGGCCTGGTCCGGCGGGGTCGGCGTCGAGCATGACGAGGGGGAGTCCGCCGTCGCCGATGGCGGCGAGGGCGTCGGCGGCCATGGAGGAGGCGATGATGCCGTCGAGGGCGGCGCGGGCGGAGCCGAAGGGGTCGCGGGCGGGGCCGACGCCTTCGGGGGAGGGGTAGAGGACGACGCCGAAGCCGTGGTCGTCGGCGATGCGGGCGGCGCCGGTGTAGACGCGGGCGAAGTACTCGTTGGTGAGGGTGGGGACGACCAGGAGCGCGGTGCGGGTGCGGCCGAGTCGGAGGTTGCGGGCGGCGAGGTTGGGGCGGTATCCGAGGTCGCGGGCGGCGGTGCGGACGGTGTCGGCGGTGCGTGCGGAGACGCGGCCGCGCCATTTGTCGCCGAGGACGAGGGAGACGGTGGCCTGGGAGACGCCGGCGGCGCGTGCGACGTCGCGTGAGGTCGGGCGCGCTGTGTCGGTCACCGTGGGGGCCTCTTTCGGGTGGTCGTCGGGGGTCTCGGGCCGGGGTGCGGGGGGTCCTGCGGCTGGACCGGTGGGCTGGGCTCATGGTACGTATGACCCACGACGTTATACGTACAACTTGCGAAGGGGAGGCCATGGGGACCGGCTACGCGGACCTACTGCGGGCCCGGTACGCGTTGCGGCTGCTGACCGGGACGCTGGTCGGCCGGCTGCCGAACGCGACGGCGGCCCTGGGCATCGTGCTGCTGACCCGCGCGCAGGGCGGGGACTTCGCCCTGGCGGGCGCGCTGTCGGCGGTCTACGGCCTCGCCAACGCCGTGGGGCAGCCGCTGCTGGGCCGGGCGGTGGACCGGCTGGGGCAGCCGCGGGTGATGTTCCCCGCGGCGGTGGCCTCGGCCGCCGGGATGGCGCTCTTCGCGTTCTCCGGGCCCCGGCCGCTGCCCGTGGCGTACGCCGCGATGCTGGTGGCGGGGTTCTTCACGCCGCCCCTGGAGGGCGGGCTGCGGGCGCTGTGGCCGAGCGTGCTGAAGCGGGAGGACCGCATCCACGCCGCCTACGCGCTGGACGCGGCGGCGCAGGAGGTCATGTTCGCGGTGGGGCCGCTGCTGGTGACGCTGCTCGTGGCGGCGTTCTCGGAGACGGCGGCGCTGCTGTGGATCGCGGTGGTCGGTGTGGCGGGGGCGCTGGGCGTGGTCACCGCGCCGCCGTCGCGGGCGTGGCGGACGCAGCCGCGCACCCCGGACTGGCTGGGGCCGTTGCGGGCGCCGGGGATGCGGGCGCTGGTCGGCTCGTTCTTCTTCGTGGGGCTGGCGCTGGGGTCGATCGCGGTGGCGGCGGTGGCGTACGCGGACGGCCACGGTGGCGGGATGGTCTCCAGCTACGTGCTGTCGGGGATCGGTGCCGGTGCCCTGGCGGGCGGGGTGGTGTACGGGGCGCGGCGGTGGGCCGGGGTCCCGGAGCGGCGGTTGCGGCTGCTGATGGCGGGGCTGGCCGTGGGCTACCTGCCGCTGGCGCTGGTGCCGGGTGTGCCGCTGATGGCGGGCCTGGCGGTGCTGGCGGGTCTGTTCCTCGCGCCGTCGCTGGCCTGCGCGTTCGTGGTGGTCGACCGGCACGCCCCGGTGGGCACGGTGACCGAGGCGTTCTCATGGATCGTCACCACGTTCGGCGTGGGCGCGGCGCTGGGGACGGCGGTGGCGGGCCCGGCCGCGCAGTACGGCGGAGCGGCGGCGGCCTTCGGCGTGGCGGGGGCCGGTGGGGTGGTGGCGCTGGCCGTCCTGCTGGCCAGTGGGCGTTACCTCATGCCCGCCGGGCCGGCAACCGGGACGGAAAAAGATCGAATCGCCGTGGTCGAACCCGGTTTGAGGTCCACGCATCAGGCGTAAGGTCTCATCATGGACCGCCGCATTTTCGGGCTGGAGAACGAGTACGGCGTCACGTGCACGTTCAGGGGACAGCGGCGTCTGTCCCCGGACGAGGTGGCGCGGTACCTCTTCCGCCGTGTCGTGTCATGGGGTCGCAGCAGCAACGTCTTCCTCCGCAATGGCGCCCGTCTCTACCTCGACGTGGGTTCGCACCCGGAGTACGCCACTCCCGAGTGCGACAACGTGACGGAACTCGTCACCCACGACAAGGCAGGGGAGCGCATCCTCGAGGGTCTCCTGGTGGACGCCGAACGGCGTCTGCACGAGGAGGGCATCGCGGGTGACGTCTACCTCTTCAAGAACAACACCGACTCCGCCGGCAACTCCTACGGGTGCCACGAGAACTACCTGGTGGCCCGGCACGGGGAGTTCTCCCGCCTCGCGGACATCCTGATCCCGTTCCTGGTGACCCGGCAGCTGCTGTGCGGCGCGGGCAAGGTGCTGCAGACCCCGCGTGGCGCGGTCTACTGCGTCAGCCAGCGGGCGGAGCACATCTGGGAGGGCGTCAGTTCCGCCACGACGCGTTCCCGGCCCATCATCAACACGCGGGACGAGCCGCACGCGGACGCCGAGCGCTACCGGCGGCTGCACGTCATCGTGGGCGACTCCAACATGTCCGAGACGACCATGCTGCTGAAGGTCGGGGCGACCGACCTGGTGCTGCGCATGATCGAGGCGGGCACGGTCATGCGGGACCTGACGCTGGAGAACCCGATCCGGGCGATCCGCGAGGTGTCGCACGACATAACGGGCCAGCGCAAGGTCCGCCTCGCCTCGGGCCGGGAGGCCTCGGCCCTGGAGATCCAGGAGGAGTACTACTCCAAGGCGGTGGACTTCTGCGACCGGCGGGGCATCCGCAGCGGTGTCATCGAGCAGGTCCTCGAACTGTGGGGCCGGACCCTGGAGTCGATCTCCAGCGGTGACCTGGACAAGATCGGTACCGAGATCGACTGGGTGATGAAGTACCGCCTGATCGAGCGTTACCGGGCGCGCGACAACATCACGATGTCGCACCCGCGCATCGCGCAGATAGACCTCGCCTACCACGACATCCACCGCCGCCGCGGGTTGTACTACCTGCTGGAGAAGCGGGGGCAGGCCAAGCGGATCTGCAACGACCTGAAGATCTTCGAGGCCAAGTCCGTGCCGCCGCAGACGACGCGGGCACGGCTGCGCGGCGACTTCATCCGCCGCGCCCAGGAGCAGCGGCGCGACTTCACCGTCGACTGGGTGCACCTGAAGCTCAACGACCAGGCGCAGCGCACCGTGCTGTGCAAGGACCCCTTCCGGTCGGTGGACGACCGGGTGGAGAAGTTGATCGCCGGCATGTAGCGGCGTCGGCGTGGACGACGCGGGGCCCCGTACGTGTTCGTACGGGGCCCCGCCCACGTCGTAGAGTGGCGCGCGGCCCAGAAAACGCAAGATCGACCTGATGGGGATCCCCGTGCGCCGACGCTCTCTTCTCCTCGCCGTCCCTGCCGGCCTGCTCACCCTCGCCGGCTGCGGTGACGACAAGTCCGGCAAGTCCGCGACCAGCGCCACCCCCTCGGGTTCCGCGTCCGCGACCGCGCCGGTGAAGATCGTGGACGGCCCGCTGCCGGACATCACGGCCGGTACGAAGTTCGGTGAGAAGCCGACGGTCGCCAAGGGCCCGGGTCAGCCGAGCAAGGACCTGGCCGTCAAGACGCTGGTCCAGGGCAGCGGTACGACCGTCGCCGGGGGCGACTACCTCCAGGCGAACTACCTGGGCCAGGTCTGGGACACGGCGAAGGTCTTCGACAACTCCTGGGACCGGGGTGCCCCGGCCATCTTCCCGATCGGCGTGGGCCGGGTCATCCCGGGCTGGGACAAGGCCCTGGTGGGCAAGAAGGTCGGCGACCGGGTCGAGCTGGCGATCCCGCCGAACCTGGGCTACGGCGCGCAGGGCCAGCCGGACGCCGGCATCAAGGGCACGGACACGCTGGTGTTCGTCGTCGACGTGGTGGACACCTTCAACGCCAAGAGCTCCGCCAAGGGCAAGGCCGTCCCGCAGAACGACGCGAAGCTGCCCAAGGTCGGCACCAACACCGACGGCGCGGCGCCCTCCGTCGAGGTGCCCAAGACGGCCGCGCCGACCAAGCTGGTCGCGAACTACGTGCTGGAGGGCGACGGCCGGCCGGTCAAGCCCACCGACACCCTGCTGCTGCAGTACAAGGGCGTGGTGTGGAACGGCGGCAAGGAGTTCGACTCCAGCTACAAGAACGGCCAGTTGGCCCAGTTCCCGCTGCAGCAGCTGATCAAGGGCTGGCAGGAGGGCCTGGTGGGCAAGAAGGTCGGCAGCCGCGTCATGCTCGTGGTGCCGCCGGACCTCGGCTACGGCGACAAGGAGCAGCCGGGCATCCCGGCCAAGTCCACCCTGGTGTTCAGCCTCGACATCCTCGCGGTGATGTAAGACTAGGCAGGTTGTCCGCACCTCTTTAGGAGCACGTACGTGAGCATCGAGAAGCCCGAGATCGACTTCCCCGGTGGCGAGCCGCCGGCCGAACTGGTGATCAGGGACATCTGGGAGGGCGAGGGCGCCGAGGCCAAGGCGGGCCAGAACGTCACCGTCCACTACGTCGGTGTCGCCTTCAGCACCGGCGAGGAGTTCGACGCCAGCTGGAACCGCAACTCGCCCTTCACCTTCCCGCTCGGCGGCGGCCGCGTCATCAAGGGCTGGGACCAGGGCGTGCAGGGCATGAAGGTCGGCGGCCGTCGTGAGCTGACCATCCCCGCGCACCTCGCCTACGGCAACCAGAGCCCGACCCCGCTGATCAAGCCGGGCGAGACGCTGATCTTCGTGGTGGACCTGCTGTCGGTCTGACCGACCCGTCCGGCCCGGCCACGATCCGGAGCCCCCGCCGACCGGCACCGCCGGCCCGGCGGGGGCTCCGTCGTGCCGGGCGCCGGAGCGGGCGCGGTGGGGGGCGGTCACCGGAACCGGCCTTCGCTTCAGCCGCCGGGCCCGGCCGCGATAGGGTCTCGACGGAGAGCTGAAGAAGGAAGAAGGTTGCGTCGAGTGGCGATTGCCAAGGCCGAGCGGCTGATGAACCTGGCGCTGTGCCTGATGAACACCCGGCGCCCGGTCAGCAAGCGGGAGCTGCGGGCGTCCATCGAGGCGTACCACGAGATCGGCTCCGACGAGGCGTTCAACCGCATGTTCGAGCGGGACAAGGACGACCTGCGCGAGCTCGGCATGGTCATCGAGACGGTGGAGAGCCTCGACGGCGAGATCGGCTACCTCGCCCGCCGCGACCGCAACCGGCTTCCCGAGATCGCCCTGGACGCCGAGGAGGCGGCCGCGCTGAGCCTGGCCGCCAAGGTCTGGCAGCAGGCGCGCTTCGCCGAGGCCGCCAGCGGCGCCCTGCAGAAGCTGCGGGCCGCGGGCGTGCCCTTCCACGACGAGGACGACGGCGACGGCGACGAGGACGCCGTGCGGGAGCCGGCCGGGCACAGCGCCCTGGAACCCCGCATTCCCACCCCGGAGCCGGCGTTCGAGCCGCTGATGGTCGCCACCCGGGAGCGCCGCGCCGTCGCCTTCGACTACCGCAAGGCCAACGCGGTGCGCCCCGAGCCGCGCCAGGTCGAGCCGTGGGCGCTGGAGTGCTGGCGCGGCCACTGGTACCTGGCCGGCTGGGACCGCGACCGGGGCGCCGTGCGGGTCTTCCGGCTCTCCAGGATCACCGGCCGGGTCCGTACCCGCGGCGGCGCGTTCACCACCGAGGTGCCCGACCACGTCGACGTCCGCGCCACGGTGGCCAGCTGGGCCGGCGAGGGCGCCACCGCGACCGCCAGGATCCGGCTGCGCCGCGACTCGGGGTACCCGCTGCGGGCCCGTGCGGTGGAGATACTCCCGGTCGACGCCGACTGGGACGAGCTGGAGATCCCGTACGGGCACGGACTGGACGCCTGGCTGGTGGAGTTCGGCCCGGACGTGGTCGTGCTGGGGCCCGACGAACTGCGGGCCGACGTCGTGGACCGGCTGCGCGCCGTCGCCAAGGGCTGAGCGGGGGAGTACGGAGAGATGGCCAACGCGATCGACCAGACGCGCCGGATGCTGTCGCTGGTCACGTACCTGCGGGAGCGCCCCGGCGCCCGCGTGAGCGACGTGGCCCGCGCGTTCGGTGTCACCGAGGCCGAGCTGATCGGCGACCTGAACGTGCTGCCGCTGTGCGGCACGAGCTTCCGGGGCGGTGACCTGCTCGACATCGACACCGACGGCGAGCGGATCTGGTGGCACAACGTGGACGACGTCGCCCAGCCCCTGCGGCTGGCCGCCGACGAGGCCGCCGCGCTGCTGGTCGCCGCCCGCGCCGTCGCCAACCTGCCGGGACTGCGCGAGAGCGACCGGCAGGCGCTGCTGCGCGCCACCGCCAAGATCGAGGGCGCGGCCGGCGAGGCCGCCGGAGCGTCCTCCCGGCTGTCGGTCACCTTCGAGTCCGAGGGCAGCGTCTTCGCGGACGTCGACCGTGCCATCGCGGAGCGGCGCCGGCTGTGGATCCGCTACTACTCGCCGTCCCGCGACGAGCTCACCGAGCGCGAGGTCGACCCGATCCGCCTGTTCGCGGTCGGCCACACCTACTTCGAGGGCTGGTGCTACCTGTCGGAGGACCGGCGCACCTTCCGGCTCGACCGGGTCGCCGAGATCCGGTTGCTGGACACGCCCAGCGACCCGCCGCGGGTCGAGCCGCGGGACCTGTCCCAGGGCCTGGTGCAGCCGGCCGGCGACGACCCGGAGGTCGTGGTCGAGGTCGGCCCCGGCGGCCGGTGGGTGGCCGAGTACTACCCGCACGACCTCGCCGAGGAACTCCCCGACGGCGGGCTGCGGATCACCCTGCGCACCCCCGACCCGGGCTCGCTGCGCCGTCTCGCGCTGCGGCTCGGCCGCGACGGCCGCATCGTGTCCCCGGCCGACCTCGCCGGCAGCGCCCGTGACGCCGCCGCCCGGGCCCTCGCGGCCTACGGCGAGTGAGGGGCGCCCGCGTGGACGACCTCGACATCCTGGACACCCTCGGTGCGGTCGGCCGGGCCGGCGACCCCGCCGCGGAACCGCCCGAGGTGATCTTCCGGGCCTCCTGCCCCGAGTGCCGGACCAGCTTCGAGCTGTCCGCCGACGCCCTGCGGCTCGCCATCGGCGGCAGCCACCGTACGACCTTCTACTCCTTCACCTGCCCCGACTGCGGCGTCTCCGTGCGCAAGCCGGCCGGCGACCGCATCGTGGAGCTGCTCACCGACGGCGGCGTCCGCACGATGCGGCTGCACACCGGCTGAACCGCTACGCTCGGCTGCCATGTGGTGGCTCTACCTGTACGTCGGCCTCGCGACCGCCGGACTGCTCGTGCTCGGCGTCCTCGCCCTCCGCGTGTACGCCGAGGTGCGCGGCCTCGCCCGGCAGGTGGGGCGCAGCAGCGACCGCCTGCTGCGTGCCTCCGAGGACCTGCGGCGCGCCGCGGAGCCGCTGGCGCGCGGCGCCGGCGACCTGTCCCGCTGAGCACGGCCCCGCCGGGGGCGGCGTCCGGCCGGGCACCGTCCGTCCCGGGCCGTACCGCCCCGTCGCCGGCGCCGGGAAACGCCGGGTAAGCGCTGTCCGGCGCACCCTCGTCGTTCCCCGTCCTGGAAGGTACGCTGCTGAGGTTGCCCCGGGAGAGCGCGGCGGGGGCGGCAACGGCAACGACGCCGGGGGATTGCCAGGCGTTTACCCCCGCACGTTACGATCGCTGCCAGAGCGGACACCGTGTCCACGGACCCGGGGTTCGCTGCTCAAGAACCCATGCCGCCTCGGTGAGAAGGTAAAGCTTATGTTCGGCAGGCTCGGCGCCCCTGAGATCATCCTCATCCTTGTCGTCGTTCTGCTGCTGTTCGGGGCCAAGCGTCTCCCGGACATGGCCCGCGGCCTGGGCAAGTCGATGCGCATCCTGAAGAGCGAGGCGAAGGCGATGAAGTCGGACGACACCGCCGCCCCGCAGGCGCCGGCGCAGGCCGACGCTCCCACCGACGCGCAGGCCGCGCCGAGGACCATCCAGGCCGCGCCCGGTGACGTCAACAGCGCCCGCCCGGTCTCCGAGCCCCAGCAGCCGCGCCAGACGCAGAGCTGACACGACGGCACAGGTACGGTCCGCCGGCGGGGACGCCGGCCACCGCGTGAGATGAGGACCTGGGTTGCTCAAGTCTGCCCGCAGTAAGCCGTCGAAGGACCCCGAGGGGCGCATGCCGCTCGTGGAGCACCTGCGCGAGCTGCGCAACCGGCTCACCAAGAGCGTGCTCGCGATCGTCGTGGTGGCGATCGTGGCCGCCTTCTACAGCCAGCAACTCCTGGAGTTCCTGGCCTCCCCGGTGCCCAAGTGCGGTCCCGGGATCGTCAGCAGCGGCGGCAACTGCGCCATCGTCACGTTCGACTCGCTGACGGCGCCGTTCGCGCTCACGATGCAGGTCTGTTTCATGGCCGGCGTCATCGGCGCCAGCCCGGTCTGGCTGTACCAGCTGTGGGCGTTCATCGCCCCCGGCCTGCACCGTCACGAGCGCAAGTACACCTACGCGTTCGTGGGTGCGGCGCTCCCGCTCTTCCTGGGCGGCGCCTTCCTCGCCTACAAGATCATGCCGGTCAGCATCAAGGTGCTGATCAGTTTCACGCCCGAGGGCTCGTCCAACCTGCTGAAGCTGGACGGCGTACTGGACTTCACCATCCGTATGGTGCTGGTCTTCGGCATCGCCTTCGAACTGCCCCTGCTGCTGGTCATGCTGAACATGGTCGGCATGGTCACCGGCCGCCGCATGGCGGGCTGGTGGCGCGCCGTGGTCATGGGCGTCTTCGTCTTCGGTGCCGTCGCGACGCCGACCACCGACCCGGTCAGCATGATCGCCCTGTCCGGCCCCATCGTCGTCCTCTACTTCGGCGCGGTCGCGTTCTCCCTGCTGAACGACCGCCGCCGGCGCTGGCGCAACCCCGACGCCGGGCTCTCCGACGACGAGGCCTCCGAGCTGGACCTCACACCGGAGCCGATCGGCCCCGGCGAGCGCGTCTCGGCCTCCGTGCCCGAGCAGGCAGGGCCCGTCGAGGACGGACGCCGCTCCGGCGACTTCGACGACGCGACCTGACACCGCGTGGCCCCCGGCGGGGCCTCGCCCGGACCTCCGGGCGGGGCCCCGCCGTCGTACGGCGCGGGCGTCGGGCGGCGCCGGCGGGCCTTCCGGAAGAAGGGGCGCCGGTGATCTCGACGCTCCGGCTACCGCACGGTAGGGTCCGCGCGTGACCAGCGAGATCACCATCGTCGCCAACCCCACCGCCGGCCGCGGACGGGGCGCCCTTGCCGCGGGACCGGCCGCCGACGCACTGCGCCGGGCGGGCTTCGCCGTGCGCACCGTCGTCGGCACCGACGCGGCGGACGCCCTCGCGCGGGCCCGCGAAGCCGTCGCGGAGGGCACCGGGGCACTGGTCGCGGTGGGCGGCGACGGCATGGTGTCGCTCGCCCTGCAGGCCGTGGCCGGCACCGGAACGCCGCTGGGCGTCGTCGCCGTCGGCACCGGCAACGACTTCGCCCGGGCGACCGGGCTGCCGGTACGCGAGCCCGCCGTCGCCGGGGAGGCCGTCGCCCGGGCGCTGACGCAGGGGTCCGTCCGCGAGATCGACCTCGGCCGCGTCGGCGACCGGTGGTTCGGCACGGTCCTCGCCTCCGGCTTCGACTCCCGCGTCAACGACCGCGGCAACCGGATGCGCTGGCCCAGCGGGCGGCTCCGCTACGACGTGGCGATGCTCGCTGAACTGGCCGCGCTGCGCCCCGTCCCGTACCGGATCACCCTCGACGACGGCACCGAGAGGGAGGTCGAGGCCACCCTCGTCGCCGTCGGCAACGGCACCTCGTACGGCGGCGGCATGCGGATCTGCGCCGGCGCCGAACTCGACGACGGGTGCTTCGACGTCTGCGTGGTCGGGCCGTGCAGCCGCAGCACGCTGCTGCGGGTCTTCCCCCGGGTCTACCGGGGCACCCACCTCTCCCACCCCGTGGTGACCGTGCACCGGGCGGCCGCGGTCACCCTGGCCGCCGAGGGCGTCACCGGCTACGCCGACGGCGAGCCCCTCGGCCCCCTGCCGCTGACCGCGCGGACCGTCCCGCGGGCCCTGCGGCTGCTGACGCCCCGGTAGCGGGGCGGTGCCGTCGGCCCGGCCGCTCAGGCCGCGGGAGCGGAGCGGAACGCGTCGACGGCGAGGGCGAGGTCGACCAGTTCGCGGGGGCGGGTGAGGCGGCGGCCGGTGAGCAGTTCGAGACGGCGCAGGCGGTTGAGGACCGTGTTGCGGTGGCAGTCCATGCGTGCGGCGGCCGCGCGGGGCGAGCCGTCGCACTCCATCCAGGTGGCGAAGGTGCCCAGCAGCGACTCGCGTTCCTCGTCGGTGAGCTCCCGCAGCGGGCCGAGGACGCGCTCGGCCAGTTCGCCTGCGAGCCGCCGGTCCGCGGCGGCCACCACCGTCGGCATCCGCTCTTCCCAGAGCGCCACCTCGCCGTCGGAGGCACACGTGGGCAGGGCCAGTTCGGCGAGCGTCAGTGCCCGGCGCAGTTCGGCCAGGCCGCGTACGACCGGGCTGACGCCCGCCCGCATTCCGGGGACCGCGCCCAGGAGCGCGGCGAGCGCCCCGGGGGAGCGGTCGCCGAGCAGGACGACCAGCACCTCGCCCCTGCCGCGGGGCACCCGCAGCACCCGGCTGCCGGCGCCCACCGGGAAGGCGTCGTCGCCCGGCGTGCCGGAGGCCGAGGCCCGCACGCTGGTCACCGCGACGACGAAGCGGCCGTCGCCCGGCACGCCCAGGGCCTGGGCCGCCGCGCGCACGCCGAGGCTGTCGGCGCGTCCGTCCAGCAGCGCGCCGAGGACGTGGACGGCCTGCCCGCCGCCGGCGGCCCCGCCCTCGCCCAGGGTCTCCCGGTAGGCGTCCGCCAGGATCGCCGTCGTGCGCTCCCGGAACCCCCACATGCGCGGGGCGACATGCACCATGAGCGGGATGCCGGCGGGGTGGTGCGCGGCGACGGTGTCGACCAGCCCCTGCCACACGACCGCGCCGCCCACGGCGAAGACGTGCGCCAGCAGTTCCGGCGGCATGCCCCGCGCGGCCTGGCGCCGGCCGGCCTCGCGCACGGAGTGGGCCGCGTCGGCGACCCGTTCCGGGTCGGCGAGCCGGTCCAGGTGCATGGTGATCATCCTCGCGAAGCCGTCCAGGGAGCAGTCGGGATCGTCGGCGTGGTCCACAAAACCGGGGACCTCGGCGTGCAGCCGGGCCATGACCCGCTCCGACACCTCGCCGACCTGCTCCTTCATGCGCAGCGCCGCCGTCCGCAGCAGCTCCCGCACCGCCTCGTCCTGCCCCTGCGGACGCGCCGTCACCGGGCCGCTCCCGGGTCGTGCGTCGTGCGGATCCGCTCGGCGTCCAGGGCGAGGGCCAGATGGACCACGTCCCGCGGGCGCGCCACGGAACGGCCGGTCAGCTCCTCCACCCGCCGCAGCCTCCGGCGCACGGTGTTGGCGTGGCAGAACAGGGCGGCCGAGGCCCGCTCGACGGAGCCGTCCGCCTCCACCCACGCCTCCAGGGTCTCCAGCAGCACGGTGGCCTCCGCGGCGTCGGCCTCGCGCAGGCCGCCCAGCACTCCGGCGGCGACCTCGCTCGCCACGTCCGGGCGGCGGGCGAGCAGCCCGGCCGGGTAGCGGCGGTCGAGGACGGCCACCTCGCCGTCCCGGGTGCAGGTGCGCAACGCCAGTTCGGCCAGTTCCCTGGCGTGCCCGACCTCGCCCAGCCGGTCCACCTCCGGGCTCAGCCCGGCCCGCGTCCCGGGGGGTACCTCCAGCGCCGCCGCGAAGTCGCCGACGGCCAGGTCGTCCAGCTCGGCGAGCAGCACCTCGCCGCCGGCCGGGAGCGACGCGCGGTGCACCCGAACCCGGGAGGGCACCGCGCTGCGGGGACGTGCGGGCGGCCGGACACCGGCGGCGGCGCGGACGACGGCGACCGCGAAGCGCCCGTGCCCGGGCAGGCCGAGGGCGTCCGCGGCCTCCGCGAGGCCCGCGGCGTCCAGCCGCCCGGCGAGCAGGGCCTCCAGCGCCCTGCGGCCGCGCTGCCGGTGGAACGTCACCTCGCCGCGGGCCCGCACATAGGCGTCGGCCATCAGCCGGCTGTCGCGCTCGAACAGGTCCCAGACCTCCGCCGCCGCGCGGGCGATCAGCTGCGTCCCCTCGGGACCCTGGCCCGACCCCGCACGTACCAGCGCGAGCCACAGCGCGTCCCCGGCCGTACGGCAGGCGCCCATCATCGGCTCGAGCGGGAAGCCCTGCCAGGCCCGGCGTTCCCCCACCCAGGACAGGTACTCGGCGGACACCGCCGAGCGTCCGGGATCGGCGAGCGAGTCCAGGACAGCTGCCACCGACCCCTCGGTCTCCGCCAGGAACCCGGCCGGGGCCAGCGCGGGCTCCCGGTAGGCCGGGTGCCGGTCCCGGATCCGCTCGACGATGTGCTCCGCCACCGGCCCCACCTGCCCGCGCACCTGCGACGCGGCGGCCCTCAGCACCTCGTGGTGGCCCTGGCCAGGGGTGTCCGTGGCAGCCGCCGTGCTCACCGGACGCGTCGGCGCGGGCCTGGCCATCGGGTCTTCCTCTCGGCTCTCCGGGCGCGGGACGCGGAGCCCCGAGGTCGGCGGGCACCGCACCGGCATTCCTACCGGCTGGTAGGCGGGCCCGGAAGACAGGTGACGCAAACGTGACCGACATCCGGACGGAACCCTCACATCAGCGAACACGTGGCCGAACGGGACGGCGCGGGCGGTGCCGCTGCACAGCCCGGCGCCCGGGCCGTTGGGAACCGCGACCAGAAACGCCGCCACCCCTCGCCGAACCGGCCGTCATCTCTTCCCATGGAGCTCCCGCATCACCGGCCCCGGGCGATGGCCCCGGCCGCGTCCGCGGCGGCCCCCCGCGGTCCCACCCTCCAGGAGCCAGCACACCGTGACCCGGAAACAGCGCCTCAGGCCCACCGTCGTCCTCACCACCGCCCTCGCCTGCGCCCTCACGGCCTGCGGCGGGGACACCGGCAACGTCGCCGACGACGGCCCGGTCGACGCGCACGGCGTGAAGATCGGGCCGGGCGTGACCGACTCCACCATCACCCTGGGCGTCCTCACCGACCTGTCCGGCCCGTACGGCTCGCTGGGCCGCTCCGTGCTGCAGGCCGAGAAGCTCTACGTCGACCAGGTCAATGCCAAGGGCGGGGTGTGCGGCCGCAAGCTCAAGCTGCTCGTCCGCAACCACGGCTACGACGTCGAGACGGCCGTCGTCCAGTACAACGGCATGGAGCCGAAGATCGCCGCGATGCCGGGGCTGCTCGGCTCGACGATCATCAACGCCCTGCTCGACCGCATCGAGGTCGACGACCTGATGACGACGTCGCTGGGCTACTCCTCGGTCCTGCTCGGCCAGGCCGCCCTGACGACGATCAACTCCACCTACGACGTCGACATGGTCAACGGCTTCGAATACCTGGCGGACACCCGGGGCTTCGGACCGGACGACAGGATCGGCATCCTCTACCTGGACGGCGACTACGGCGGCAACGCGCGGCGCGGGGCCAGGTTCGTCGCCGAGCGGCGCGGCATGGTCCTCGTGGAGAAGAAGGTCGGACCCACCCAGGAGGACCTGTCCGAGCAGGTGAAGGAACTCGCCGCGTCCGGCGTGAAGGCGGTCCTGATCAGCACCAGCCCCCCGCAGACCGCCTCGGCGGTCGGCGCCGCCGCCGCGATCGGCCTCGACGTGCCGTTCCTCGGCAGCGCCGTCGGCTACGACCCGCAGCTGCTGAAGACCCCCGCGGCCCCGGCGCTGCTGAAGATGCTGGAGCTCGTCGCCCCGACACCGGCGCTGACCGACGACTCCCCCGAGGCCGTCGAGCTCGTCGAGGAGTACCGGCGCCGCTACCCGGGGGCCCCGCTGGACCAGGGGCTGGAGACCGGGCACAACACGATGGCCGTCGCCGTCCAGGACCTGAAGTCGGCCTGCGAGGCCAAGGACCTCAGCAGGCTGGGCATCATCGCCGCCCACCGCGGGCTGAAGGGGTTCGACCCCGGGCTCGGCCCGGCCCTCGACTTCTCCGACCCGTGGCGGCCCAGCGCCACCCAGAGCTACATCGTCAAGCCGGCGAAGGGGGTGCCCGGCGGTCTGGCCGGGGTGAAGGACGCCTTCAAGGTCCCGTTGGTGGAGGAGTACATCGCCCGCATGATCTGAGCCGTCCGGGACGGGGGCGCGGGCGCGGCGCGGTGCCCGGGGCGTGGTGCGGGGGCGGCGCCCGGGGCGCGACACGCCCGGGCCCCCGCGCCCTGGGTTTTGCTTCGGCAAAAAGATCATGTCGACTGTCAGTGCGGCCCGGTAGTCTCGTTTTCAAGATGAACGACGAGATGTCTCCCGCCGAGCGTTACGCGGCGTCCCGGGTCCGCGCCGCCGAGCAGGCCACCGCTCTCGCGGGCTTCCGCGAGCTGTACGACTTCGGGCTGGACCCCTTCCAGATCGAGGCCTGCCGGGCCCTCGAGGACGGCAAGGGCGTGCTGGTGGCGGCACCCACCGGCTCCGGCAAGACCATCGTGGGCGAGTTCGCCGTCCACCTGGCCCTCGGCGAGGGCCGCAAGTGCTTCTACACCACCCCCATCAAGGCGCTGTCGAACCAGAAGTTCACCGACCTCGTCAAGCGCTACGGCGCCGAGCGGGTCGGCCTGCTGACCGGCGACAACAGCGTCAACGGCGACGCGCCGATCGTGGTCATGACCACCGAGGTGCTCCGCAACATGCTGTACGCGGGCTCCCAGGCGCTCGACGGCCTCGGCTACGTGGTCATGGACGAGGTGCACTACCTCTCCGACCGTTTCCGCGGCGCGGTCTGGGAGGAGGTCATCATCCACCTCCCGCAGTCCGTGACCCTGGTCTCGCTCTCCGCGACCGTCTCCAACGCCGAGGAGTTCGGCGACTGGCTCGACACCGTCCGCGGCGACACCCAGGTCATCGTGTCCGAGCACCGCCCGGTGCCGCTGTGGCAGCACGTCCTGGCGGGCCGCCGGATGTACGACCTGTTCGAGGAGAAGCAGGGCGCAGGCCCGGGGGCGCAGCGCGCCGTCAACCCCGACCTGGTGCGGCTGGCCCGGACGGAGAACCAGCGCGCCTTCAACCGCCGCGACCGGCGCGGCGGCAAGATGCGCGAGGCCGACCGCGAGCGGGAGCGCCGCCAGCAGCGCCGGATCTGGACGCCCAGCCGCGTCGAGGTCATCGAGCGGCTGGACGCGGAAGGGCTGCTGCCCGCCATCACGTTCATCTTCAGCCGGGCCGGCTGCGAGTCGGCGGTGCAGCAGTGCCTCTACGCGGGCCTGCGGCTCAACAACGACGAGAACCGGGCCAAGGTCCGCGCCATCGTCGAGGAGCGCACCAAGTCCATCCCCGACGAGGACCTCAACGTCCTCGGCTACTTCGAGTGGCTGGAGGGCCTGGAGCGGGGCATCGCCGCGCACCACGCCGGCATGCTGCCGACCTTCAAGGAAGTCGTCGAGGAACTCTTCGTGAAGGGCCTGGTCAAGGCCGTCTTCGCCACCGAGACGCTGGCGCTGGGCATCAACATGCCGGCCCGCTCCGTGGTCCTGGAGAAGCTCGTCAAGTGGAACGGCGAGGCCCACGCCGACGTCACCCCCGGCGAGTACACCCAGCTCACCGGCCGTGCCGGACGCCGCGGCATCGACGTCGAGGGCCACGCGGTCGTGCTGTGGCAGCGCGCCTTCGACCCGGTCCACCTGGCGGGCCTGGCCGGCACGCGCACGTATCCGCTGCGCTCCTCCTTCAAGCCCTCGTACAACATGGCCGTCAACCTCGTCGGCCAGTTCGGGCGGCACCGCTCCCGGGAGCTGCTGGAGACCTCGTTCGCGCAGTTCCAGGCCGACCGATCGGTGGTCGGCATCTCCCGCCAGGTGCAGCGCAACGAGGAGGGCCTGGACGGCTACCGCGCCTCCATGACCTGCCACCTCGGTGACTTCGACGAGTACATGGCGCTGCGCAGACAGCTGAAGGACCGCGAGGCCGACCTGTCGCGGCAGGGCGCCAACCAGCGCCGGGCGGCCGCCTCCGAGGCGCTGGAGAAGCTCCGTCCCGGCGACATCATCCACGTCCCGGCCGGCAAGTTCGCCGGCCTGGCGCTGGTCCTCGACCCGGGCGTGCCCGCCGGCCGCAGCTCCGGCCACCACAACCGGCACGACCCGTTCCACCACGACGGCCCCCGTCCGCTGGTGCTCACCGCGGAACGGCAGGTCAAGCGGCTCGGGCAGATCGACTTCCCGGTGCCGGTCGAGGCGCTGGACCGGATGCGCATCCCCAAGTCGTTCAACCCGCGCAGCCCCCAGTCCCGGCGCGACCTGGCCTCCGCCATGCGCTCCAAGGCCGGCACGGCCGGCATCGCGCCGCAGCGGCAGCGCCGCCAGCGCTCGGCCGCCGCCGACGACACCGAGATCGCCCGGCTGCGCACCGAGATCCGCTCGCACCCCTGCCACGGCTGCGACGAGCGCGAGGACCACGCCCGCTGGGCCGAGCGCTACCAGCGGCTGCAGCGGGACACCAAGCAGCTCGAGCGCCGCATCGAGGGCCGCACCAACACGATCGCCCGCACCTTCGACCGGATCTGCGCCCTGCTCACCGACCTCGGCTACCTCGAGGCCGATCAGGTCACCGCCGACGGCCGCCGGCTGGCCCGGCTCTACGGCGAGCTCGACCTCCTGGCCAGCGAGTGCCTCCGCGACGGCGTCTGGGACGGCCTCGGTCCCGCGGACCTGGCCGCCTGCGCCTCCGCGCTGGTCTACGAGTCCCGCTCCGCGGACGACGCCCTGCCCCCGCGGCTGCCGTCGGGCAGCGCCAAGCAGGCGCTCGGTGAGATGGTCCGCATCTGGGGCCGCCTTGACGCCCTGGAGGAGGACCACCGCATCAACCAGGCCGAAGGCGTCGGCCAGCGCGAGCCCGACCTCGGCTTCGCCTGGGCGGCCCACCGCTGGGCCTCCGGCCACGGTCTGGACGCGGTGCTGCGCGACGCCGACATGCCCGCGGGTGACTTCGTGCGCTGGACGAAGCAACTCATCGACGTCCTCGGCCAGATCGCCGACGCCGCGCCCGAGGGCAGCCCGGTGCGGCGCAACGCCCGCAAGGCCGTCGACGGGCTGCTGCGGGGCGTCGTGGCGTACTCCTCGGTGGGCTGACGCCCGCGGGGCGCGCCCGGCGCCGGTGTTCGGCTGCCGTTGGCCGGAGCGGGGTCCCGGCGGGTGCGGGTGTCGGGGCCGGTTGTCCGGCTGTCCCGGCGTCTCGCGCCCTGCGGGCGCGCGGCGCCGGCTGCGGATGGGGAGGGCGGGGTGCGGCCCGGTGGGCGGCTGAAGTTCAGGCGCCGGAGCGGGGCTGGTTGTTCGTGCGGTCGCGGGCTCGTTGCCGTCCGCGAGTGCAGATGGCCGGTGACCACGCCTCCTCACGGTGGGTGGCGCGCCCGCCGTAACGGACCCGAACGGGGGCCCCTGTGCGAGGATCGGGGCGTGAGCACCACGGGACGGCGCGTCGGGCGCCCGCGTGCGCAGGCGAGGCCGGACAGCGGCATGACCGCCCGCGAGGAACTGCTGACCGCCGCGGCCGAACTCTTCACCACGCAGGGCTACGCGGCCACCACGACCCGCGCCGTCGCCGAGCGTGCCGGGATGCGGCAGGCCTCGATGTACCACTACTTCGGCGGCAAGGAGGACCTCCTCGCCGTGCTCCTGGAGGGCACCGTCCGCCCGTCCCTGGACCTCGCCCATGCGCTCGTCGCCCGCACCGACGCCCCCGCGGAGGCCCGGCTGTGGGCGCTGTGCCGGGCGGACGTCGCGCTGCTCTGCGACGGCCCGCACAACCTCGGCGCGCTCTACCTGCTCCCCGAGGTCCGTGCCGGGCGCTTCGCCGGCTTCCGTGCCGTCCGGGACGAACTGAAGGCTGCGTACACCGCCCTGCTGGCCGCGACGACCCCGGGCGCCGCGCTGCCCGCCGCCGAACTGGCCGTCCGCGCCGGCCTCGTCTTCGGCCTCATCGAGGGCGTGATCCTCATCCGGCGTGACGGCCCGGTCCCCGACCCCGCCTCCTTTGCTCTTGCGACCGCCGACGCGGCACTGCGCGCCGCCGGCTGCCCGGACGGCGCCCTGCCCGCCCTGCACCGCGCCGCCGAGGCACTTCCGGCGCACTGACGCGGCCCGGCGGCCGTCCGCTCAGTCCCCGACGAGCCGGACCGCGAGGGCTACCAGGTCCGCACGGCGCAGCACACGCCCCGGAGAGCCGGGCATCGGCACGTGCAGGGGAGCCGTCCAGCGTTCGGGTACGGCGGTGAGTCCGTACACCGCGCCGGCGAGGGTGCCCGTGACGGCGGCGACGGTGTCCGTGTCGCCGCCCACGTCGACGGCCGCGCGCAGTGCGGCCTCCAAGTCACCGGTGGTCCGCACGGCCCAGACCGCGGAACCGAGGCAGGGCCACACGGCGCCGTTGAACTCGGTGGCCAGGTCCGGGTGCCAGCCGGGCGCGAGGACGGCCGCCCACCGCTCGTGGAAGGGTTCGGGCACCTGCGCCAGGGCGTCGGCCACGACGGCGGGCGCGACGGGGTCGTCGCCGTCGAGGGCGACGCGTACGAGGTCGTGGAGGATCGCGCTGCCCTCCCAGGCGGCGCGGTCGCCGTGGGTGAGGGCGGCCAGCCTGCGGGCCGCGTCGAGGGAGACCGCGCGTCCCCGTCCGGCGAAGTGGACGGCGGCGGGGGCGGCCCGCATCAGGGCGCCGTTGCCGGCTGCCCGGTGGTTCGTCTGGAAGTGCACCGCCGCCGCCAGGTTCCAGGGGTCCCCGGAGAGCAGGACCGCCTCGGTCTGCAGCCCGATGTCCTTGGGGTCCGCGGCCGCCCAGCGCACGAAGCGTGCGAAGACGTCGGGCAGGTCGAGGGTGCGCCGTTCGAGCAGGGAGTCGGCGACGAGCACCGCCATCTGCGTGTCGTCGGTGGCCTCCCCGGGGTCCCAGCCGCCGCCTCCGCACATCTCGTGGCCCGTGCCGGGCTCCGGGAAGCGGGCGCTGAACGCGCCCGGCGGGCCGAACTCGAAGGGCGCCCCGAGCGCGTCGCCGACGGCCGATCCGACGACCGCGCCCGCCGCGCGTTCCTCACGGGGCGTCATTTCCCGCCTCCTGGGCCGGCGGTGAGCGGCGGCGCGGGCATGACGGCCGGGGCGACGAGGTTCCAGGGCGTGGGGTGCACGGTTGAACCGTAGGCGCTCGCCGCGCCGTCCGGTGGGGCGGGGGCCTTACGTGCCCGGCAGGCGGTCCTGTTCGACGTCGAAGCGTCCGACGCGGGGGGCCGTGCCGAGGCCGTGCTTGCGGCGGCAGCCGCGGCCGCGGCCCCACAGCCGGGCGTCGTGCGCGGTCAGCGGCCGGTGGCAGTCGGCGCAGAGGACCCGCGGACGCTCCCCGGTCGGCTGCCCGTCGGTCATCAGGCCGGGGAGCGGGGAGGGTTCGGGTACGGGTGCGGCCATGGGGCCAGTGTGGCAGCGCCGGCCGCCGTGTGCGCGGGTGCCGCCGGCTTCGGGGCGCTCACGTGCTCACGGCAGGCCCGGGGCCGCGGAAGCAGTGACGGTGCGTCAGGAAGCCAGGGCCCGGGGAGGGTTCTCCTGCTCCTCCTCGATGCGGCGGTTCCACTCCGGCTTGGAGGCCTGCCAGCCGTCCTCGTCGTGCCCGGTGCGCCAGTAGCCCGAGATCGACAGCCGCTCGCGCGGCACGCCGAGTTCGACCCGCAGCAGACGGCGGAGCTGTTTGACGAAGCCCGCCTCGCCGTGGACGAAGGCCTGTACGTCACCTGGCGGGAACTCCAGCCCCGCCACGAGCCGGACCAGGGCCTCGCCCACCCGGCCGGAGCCGCGGTGGACCCAGACGATCTCGGCGTCACCGGGCGTGGAGAGCTTCTGCTCCTCCTCCGGGCCGGAGACCTCGAGGAACACGCGGGCGGGCGCCCCCTCGGGCAGCCGCTCCAAGGAGGCGGCGATCGCCGGCAGCGCGCTCTCGTCACCCACGAGCAGATGCCAGTCGGCGGCCGCGTCGGGTGCGTAGGCGCCGCCGGGGCCGAGGAAGAGGACCTCCTCGCCGGGCCGGACGCGTGCGGCCCACGGGCCGGCCAGGCCCTCGTCGCCGTGGTAGACGAAGTCGACCGTCAGCTCGCGGGTCTCGGCGTCCCACCGGCGCACCGTGTACGTCCGGATGCGCGGCCACTGCTCGCGCGGGAAGTCGGCGCGGATCCGCTGGATGTCGAAGGGTTCGGGGTAGCGCACGCC
The DNA here is from genome assembly GCF_040630935.1 of Streptomyces sp. NPDC005722. Lineage (NCBI taxonomy): Bacteria > Bacillati > Actinomycetota > Actinomycetes > Kitasatosporales > Streptomycetaceae > Streptomyces > Streptomyces sp. NPDC005722. The sequence goes on along the minus strand of NZ_JBEXYN010000022.1, from coordinate 121,877 downwards.
CTCGGCCGGGAAGAGCAGTTTGATGTAGTGGTCGCTGTACTCGCCGACGGGGAAGCCCGTCAGGCCCTCGCCGCCGAGCACCACGCGGATCATGTGCGGGGACAGCCGTTCCACGTGCTGCACCCGCGCGCGGTTGAGCTGCGGCTTCCTGCGCACCGGACGGTCTGCCATGAGCACACTCCTCGCATCAAGTTAGGCAAGCCTAACCCATTCGCCCCGTCCCGTGCAGCCCGGTCTCGGAAAGATCACGAGATCTTGGAACGGCGGTTCCGATCCGTGGTCCTGCGATTTTGATGGGACGGACGCGATCAGACGCTACCCGGGAGGCCCGCGCGCATGCGTTCCGACACCGCCACCGCGATCACCGCAGGACCGCGCGGACTGCCACTGCTGGGCAACCTCCCGCAGTTCGCCAAGGACCCGCTCACCTTCTTCACCGCGCTCCGCGAGTGCGGGGCCGGGCAGGTCACCTGGGCCATGGGCCGCACCCCCGCGCGCTTCCTCAATGATCCCGCACTCATCGGGGAACTGCTGTCGGCCCGCGAGTCCACCTTCTCCCTGCCCGACCTCGGCTGGTCCTTCCGCTACCTGATGGGCGAGGGCGTCGTCGTCGCCAAGGGCGCCGACTGGCGCCGCAAGCGCTCCCTCGTCCAGCCCTCGGTACGCCCCCGGCAGGTGCGGGCGTACGCGCGGACCATGGCCGACTGCGCGCGGGAGCTCGCCGACCGCTGGGACGGGGGCGAACGGATCGACGTGCGCCGCGAGATGACCGGCCTGACCCAGCGCATCGCCGTACGGACCGTGTTCGGCACCGACGCCGCCGCCCGCGAGGAGGTCATCGGCCGCTGCATGGACGTCGCGCAGCGGCAGATGGGCGCCGAGTTCCGCGGACTGGGCGCGATGCTGCCCGACTGGTTCCGCACCCCGGGCCGGATCCGCTTCAAGGCCGCCGTCGACACCCTCGACGCCGAGGTGGCCCGGATCGTCGCCGCACGCCGCGAGACCGGCGGTGAACGCGACGACCTGCTCGGCCGGTTGCTCGCCGCCGTCGACGAGGAGGGCGTCCCGCTCACCGACAAGGAGATCCGGGACGAGACCGTCACCCTCTACAACGCCGGCCACGAGACCACCGCCACCACCCTCACCTGGGCCTGGCACCTGCTGTCCCGCAACCCCGACGCGCGCGAGGCGCTCACCGGGGAACTGCACCGGGTGCTCGGCGGCCGCACCCCCGGCTTCGACGACTATTCGGAACTGCGCTGGACCGAGGCCGTGGTGAAGGAGACCCTGCGCGTACGTCCCACGGTCTGGCTCAACCTCGCCGTCGCCGAGGAGGGCGCCACCCTGGGCGGCGAGCCCGTACCGGCCGGCACCCAGGTCTGGATCAGCCCCTGGGCCACCCACCGCGACCCGCGCTGGTGGCCGCGGCCCGAGGAGTTCCGCCCCGAGCGCTGGCTGGAGGGCGCACCCGACACGATCACCGACCACACCTGGTTCCCCTTCGGCGGGGGCACCCGGGCGTGCCTCGGGGCGCGCTTCGCGATGGTCGAGGCCGTGATCGTGCTGGCCACCCTCGGCAGCCGCTTCCACCTGGACACCGGCGACGAGGAGATCGGGCCGGCCGTCGGCCTCACCCTCCAGCCCGACCGCGACGTGCTCGCCGTCACCCGGCCCGTTCCGGCCCCAGCACGCTGAGCAGCCGCTGCAGCGAGCCGCCCAGTCCCCAGCGTTCGGCCAGCGCGGCCAGCTCCTCGGGACGGCGCGGCTCGCGCGGCAGCTCCGGGGTGAACTCCGGCAGCGGCACGTCCGAGGCGACCCGCACCACCTCGGGCGCGACCGCCACGTACTCCCGGGCCTCCTGGAGGCGCTTGCGCTGCGCCGGGGTGACCTTCGAGGCGGGGTCGTGGGCCGCGGCCATGATCCCGGCCAGGTCGCCGTACGCCTCCAGCAGCTTCGCCGCCGTCTTCTCGCCGATGCCCGGCACGCCCGGCAGGCCGTCGCTCGGGTCGCCGCGCAGCAGCGCCAGGGTCGCGTAACCGGGGCCGTCCGTACCGTACTTGGCGCGCAGCCAGGCCTCGTCCACCGCGTCGAGCGCGCCCACGCCCTTGACCGGGTACAGCACCCGCACCCCGCGGGCGTCGTCCACCAGCTGGAACAGGTCGCGGTCGCCCGTGACGATGTCCACCGGGCCCGCCGCCAGTCCCGTCAGGGTGCCGATGACGTCGTCCGCCTCGTACCCCGCGACGCCCACCCGGGCGATGCCCAGCGCGTCCAGCACCGCCTCGATCACCGGGACCTGGGGCGAGAGGGTGTCCGGGACCTCCTCGACGTCCGAGCCGCCGGGCACCTCCTCGGCCACGCGGTGCGCCTTGTAGGAGGGGATCAGGTCCACCCGCCACTGCGGCCGCCAGTCCGCGTCCATGCAGGCCACCAGGTCGTCGGGGGAGTGGTCGGAGACCAGGCGGGCGATGAAGTCCAGCAGCCCGCGCACGGCGTTGACCGGCGTGCCGTCCGGGGCGCGCACCGAGTCGGGCACGCCGAAGTAGGCGCGGAAGTAGAGGCTGGCGGTGTCCAGGAGCATCAGGCGTCGAGTCACATGCCGATGATGCCGCACGCCGCCGACACCCCGGCCGCCGTGACCTCCGTCACGGAACGGTTTGCTCCGCTTGCCTCGGGGCAGCCGCCGTCCCGGAGCGGGACAGGAGCGCTCCACGACCAGCGCGCGGGGGCAGCCGGTCGTCCTCCCTACGACACGTGAGGTGTATGTGTACAGGCTGCAGGCAGAGCATCTGTACAAGGTGTTCGGTGCCGACCCCGAGGACGGCGTGCGCCGTCTGGAGGCCGGTGCCGGACGCGACGAACTGCGCGGGAGCGGTACGACCGCCGCGGTGATCGACGCGAGCTTCGACGTCCGCGAGGGCGAGATCTTCGTCGTCATGGGCCTGTCCGGATCGGGCAAGTCCACCCTGCTGCGCACGCTCAACGGACTCAATCCGCCCACCGCGGGACGGGTGCTCTTCGACGGCCGGGACCTCACCGCACTCAGCCCCCGCGAACTGCGCCGGGTGCGCTCGCACGGCATCAGCATGGTCTTCCAGCACTTCGCGCTCTTCCCGCACCGCAGCGTGCTCCAGAACGCCGCGTACGGCCTGGAGGTGCAGGGCGTCGGCCGCAGGGAACGCGAGGAGCGCGCCGCGCGGGCCCTGGAGCTCACCGGGCTGTCCGGCTGGGGCGACTCCTGGCCCGACGAGCTGTCCGGCGGCATGCAGCAGCGCGTGGGCCTGGCCCGCGCGCTCGCCACCGACGCCGACGTGCTGCTCATGGACGAGTCCTTCAGCGCCCTGGACCCGCTGATCCGCCGCGACATGCAGGACCAGCTGCTCGAGCTCCAGCGCGGCCTGAAGAAGACCATCGTCTTCATCACCCACGACCTCAACGAGGCCATGCGCCTGGGCGACCGCGTCGCTGTCATGCGCGACGGGCGCATCGTCCAGATCGGCACCCCCGAGGACATCCTGCTGCGCCCCGCCGACGACTACGTCAGCTCCTTCGTGCACGACGTCGACCGCTCCCGCGTGCTGACCGCCGGCACCGTCATGCGGCCGCCGCACCGCCCCGACGCGGGCGAGTGCCGCTGCGAGACGGTCACCCCGCGCACCCCGCTCGCCGACGTCCTGCCGGTCAGCGCGCGCGTCCCGCACCCCGTGGCCGTCCGCGACGAGGCGGGCGACGTGGTCGGCGTGATCGCCAAGGACGGGCTGCTGGCCGCCCTCGGCGACCACGACGGCTCGGTGACGCCCTGCACCGACGAACCGGTCCGGGCCGCCGACCCCTCGCCCGCGAAGGGAGCCGCGCCCAGAGTGCCGGGCGGGCCGCGGAAGGAGGCGGCGCGTGCCTAGGCTGCCGCTCGGCGACTGGACCGACAGCGCCGTCACTTACCTGCGCGACCACTTCGGTCCGCTCTTCGACGTCATCAGCGCCGTCGTCTCCGGCATGTACGACGGCCTGGACGCCGTGCTCCGGGCCCCCGCCCCGCTGCTGCTCGCCGGCATGCTCGCGATCGTCGCGCTGTGGCTGCGCGGACTGACCGCGGGCGTGCTCGCCTTCGCGGGCCTGGCCCTCGTCGTCTCCGTGCAGCAGTGGGACGAGGCCATGGACACCCTGTCCCTGGTGCTGGTCGCCACCGTGATCACCATCGTGCTCGCCGTGCCGCTCGGCATCTGGTCGGCCCGCAACCGCACCGTCTCCGCGGCCCTGCGCCCGGTGCTGGACTTCATGCAGACGATGCCCGCCTTCGTCTACCTGATCCCCGGCATCTTCTTCTTCGGCGTCGGTCAGGTGCCCGGCATCATCGCCACCATCGTCTTCTCCCTGCCGCCGGGCGTGCGCATGACCGAGCTCGGCATCCGGCAGGTCGACGAGGAGCTCGTCGAGGCCGCGGAAGCCTTCGGCACCGCCCCGCGCAGCACCCTGCTGCGGGTGCAGCTGCCCCTCGCGCTGCCCACGATCATGGCGGGCGTCAACCAGGTGATCATGCTGGCGCTGTCCATGGTCGTCATCTCCGGCATGGTCGGCGGCGGCGGTCTCGGCGCCTCCGTCTTCACCGCCATCAGCCAGGTCGACATCGGCCTCGGCTTCGAGGCGGGCCTGTCCGTGGTCATCCTCGCCATGTACCTCGACCGCGTCACGGGCGCCCTCGGCACCCGCGTCTCCCCGCTCGGCCGGCGCGCCGTGGCCGCGGCCGCCGCGGCCTCCCCGCGCGGTCTGCAGCTGTGGAAGTACCGCCCGCAGACCTCCGTCGCCGTCGTCGGCATCGTCGCCCTCGCCCTGGTCGCGGGCGGGACGGGCGTCCTCGCCGGCGGCGACGAGGGCACATCCGTCCCCGAGGCCGACGACGTCGGCAAGGGCCGCCAGGTCGACATCGGCTACATCCCCTGGGACGAGGGCGTCGCCTCCACCTACCTGTGGAAGGAACTGCTGGAACGGCGCGGCTACCGGCCGAAGGTCACCCAGTACGACGTCGGCGCCCTGTACACCGGCATGTCCGCGGGCCGGGTCGACTTCGAGACCGACTCCTGGCTGCCCGTCACGCACCGGTCGTACTGGGAGAAGTACAAGAACGAGCTGGACGACTACGGCTCCTGGTACGGCTCCACCTCGCTCGAACTGACGGTGCCCTCCTACGTCAAGGGCATCGACTCGCTGGCCGACCTCAAGGGCAAGGGCGAGCGGTTCGGCGGCCGGATCATCGGCATCGAGCCCGGCGCCGGGATGATGAAGATGCTCAACGACACCGTCCTGGAGAAGTACGGCCTGGAGGGCGAGTACCAGGTCACCACCGGCTCGACGGCGAGCATGCTCGCCCAGCTCGACCGCTCCATCAAGGCGAAGGAGCCCGTCGTCGTCACCCTGTGGTCCCCGCACTGGGCCTACGACGAGCACGGCCTGAAGAAGCTGAAGGACCCGCTCGGCGCCTGGGGCAAGGGCGACGGCATCCACACCCTCGCCCGCGACGGCTTCGCCGGCGACGAGCCGAAGGTCGCGAAGTGGCTGCGGGACTTCCAGCTGAGCGAGGACGAACTGACCGGGCTGGAAGGCGCCGTGCACAAGGCCGGCCAGGGCCGTGAGCAGGACGGCGTCCGCGACTGGCTCGACGCCCACCCCGGCCTCACGGACCGGCTCGCCCCGGTCGGCTGACCGGCCCCCCGCCCCGGACGGCGCGGCGCCCGGCACTTCCCCTCCCTGGTGCCGGAGCCGCGCCGTCCGGCCCTCCCCGCCCGGCGGGGATGGATACGGTGGAGACATGACCCGTCGCGACTCCGGACCCGCACGGCGTGTGGTCTCCCTCGTCCCCTCGCTCACCGAGGCGGTGGCGACCACGGCGCCCGCCCTCCTCGTGGGCGCCACCGACTGGTGCAACCAGCCGGCGGACCTGCGCGTCACGCGGGTCCGGGGCACGAAGAACCCCGACATCGCGGAGATCGTCCGGCTCGCTCCCGACCTGGTCATCGCCAACGAGGAGGAGAACCGCGCGCCCGACCTCGCGGCGCTGCGCGCGGCCGGGCTGACGGTGCTGGTCACGGAGGTGCGCAGCCTTCCGCAGGCCTTCCGGGAACTGCACCGCGTGGTCGTCGAGGCCTGCGGGCTGCCGCGGCCGGCCTGGCTCGACGCGGCGGAGAAGACCTGGGCGTCGCTGCCGCCCGTCGCCCGCCCCCGCACGGCGTTCGTCCCCGTCTGGCGCCGCCCCTGGATGGTGCTCGGCCGGGACACCTTCGCCGGCGACCTGCTGGCCAGGCTGGGCGTCGAGAACGTCTACGGCGGCCACCAGGAGCGGTACCCGCGGGTGCCCGTCGACGACCTCACCGGGAGCGGCGCGGACCTCGTCGTGCTCCCGGACGAGCCGTACCGCTTCACCGCGGACGACGGCCCCGAGGCCTTCCCGGACATACCCGCGGCCCTGGTCAGCGGCCGTCACCTCACCTGGTACGGCCCCTCCCTCGCCGAGGCGCCGGCCGTGCTCGCCGCCGCCCTCGCCCCACCGGCCCCCGCAGGCCCCGCCCCCGCCCGGCGCGGCGGCTGAGCCGGACGGCCCCCACCGCGGACGCACCCCGGCGTACGCGGGGCCGGAGCCACCGCGTACGCCGGGGAGCGGGCCGGGTCAGCCGTGCGACGCGGCCTTGAAGACGGTCCGTCCGGAACCGACCCGGTAGACGGCCCGCCCGTCCTCGACGCCCAGGTACGTGGCGTCACTGCCGGCAACCGAGTAGTGGCCGCCGGCCACCACCGGCAGCGCGACCGTCGCCGTCACGTTGACCGGCACCTCGACCGTCGTGTCCACCCCGTGCCGGTTCCGCCGCCAGTCGACGCCGACGGTGCCGTGCTCGGTCCACTGGCTGCCCGAGGCGTGGCTCACGCCCGCGTCCGCCGGGGCGATCCGCACCGACGCGCCGCCCGGGCTGGTCACGGTGATCCCGAGGACACCCTCCAGCACCCCGACGACACCGGCGCCGCCCCAGCCGTGCGACATGCTCTCGCTGCTGCTCTGCGACACCTGGCCGGGCGCGCAGTCGCTGCTCGCGCAGCCCGGTGTCCACTGCTCCCACAGGAAGGTGCCGCCCTCGGCGAGGACCTGCGCCGGCCCGTCCGCGGAGGGATCGGTGAGGATCCGCACCAGCGTGTCCGGCCGGTCGGTCACCCGCAGCGCCTCCAGCAGCGTCCGCAGCGTCATCGGCCCCTGCCGCATCCCCTGCCGGGACAGTTCCGCGCCCAGCGCGGCGTACTCGGCGGGCTCCGCGACGCCGTAGGCGAGCGGGAAGCTCTGCGCGTGCTCGCTCCGGTGCGCGATCAGGGCGCCGTCCGCGGACAGCCCGTCCGACCAGAGCCCGGTGCCGTCCCGCAGGCGCTCGCGCATCGCCGCCGTCAGTTCGTCCGCGCGGCCGGCGTAGACGTCCCGGGTGGCGTGGTCGCCGAGCGCCTCGGCGGCCTCGGCGACCGAGCGCATCGCGCCGACGCCGAGCGCGTTGACGACGGTGCGGTTCACGTTGCCGTCGGTGACGTAGCCGTACCGCATCGGCGAGGGCCAGTCGATGATGCCGTGCAGGTAGGCGCCGCTGCCGCCGGGCAGGTCGGCGACCAGGCCGCGGTCGTCCACCGCGGCGGAGACGTAGTCGGCGACGTTGCGCATCACGGGCAGGGCCCGGGTGAGCAGTTCACGGTCGCCCGTCGTGCGGTAGTAGCGCATCACCCACTCGGGGAACATCTCGGTGTAGTCGGGGATGTCCCGCTTGGCGTCGCCGTTGGGGTAGACGGAGTTCAGGGCGCCGTTCGGCCAGTAGCGCGCCTGGGAGTTCATGAAGGACACGATGGCCTGGCGGGTCAGGCTGCGCTCGCCCGACGCGGCCATCGTCGCGAAGGACTCGTCGACGGTGTCGCCGAGGAACTGGCCCTTCTCCCGGGTCGGCGTGTCCAGGAAGACGTTCTGCGCGGACTGCAGCGCCGAACGCTGCATCAGGGAGAAGACCTGGTCCAGGGTGTTGTCACTGCTGCGGAACGTGGCGGGGTGCGCCGCGTCGGTGTTCTGGACGACGGCGCTGACGTCGCGCGCGGTCAGCTTCTCGCCCGGATCGCTGATCTGCAGGTAGCGCCAGCCCCAGTAGGTGAAGGCCCGGGCGGTCTGCGGGCCGTCCTTCTCGGTGTAGAAGAAGCGCATGTTGCTGCCCTGGGTGTCCAGGCCAGACGTCCCCGCGCGGGAGTTCTCCACCCAGGTCGCGGCGGCGTGGTCCTCGCGCAGGGGACGGTCCAGGGTCACGGCCGTGCCGTCCACGGCCTCGACGGTGCGCGTTTCGGGACGCCCGGCGCCGTAACCGGTGGCGGGGGCGTCGACCACGATCTCGTCGCCCGCGTGGACGTTCGCCGTGTTCACCAGCGTCACGGAGGTGTCCCCGGTGCGCACCGCGGCGGTCAGCGTGGAGTTGCTGCGGCGGTAGCTCGTGGTGAACGTCAACTGCCGGCCGGCGGTGCCGGAACGCAGCCGTACCGAGGGCACCGCGGCGTACACCTTCCCGAAGTCGGCCAGGACGGTGCCGTCGGGCAGGTGCAGCAGGGAGACCGGGTGGACGGTCTCCTGCGTGAGGTGCGCCTGCAGCGCCGACAGGTGGGTGAAGGCGCACGGGGACGAAGCGCCCTCGTAGGGCGCGCAGTTGTCCGGGTTCGGCCGCGGGTGGGCGCCGACGACGGTCGCGGGGGCCCAGGCGGAGTCGTCGTAGCCGGACGTGTTCCAGCCGGTCGGCTCGGCGGTGGCGTCGTAGTACTCCACGCGGTCGCCGGCGTCGCCGTTGCGGTAGGTCAGGGTGTCGACCCGCTGCGGCTCGTAGCGGTGGACCTTCCAGCTGCCGTCGGAGACCGCCACGTCACGGGTGCCGTCCGCGTGCTCCACCACGACCTTGACCAGCAGGCCGGAGGGCCCCTCGGGGGCGTTCGGGCCGTTGGCCCGGCCCTGGCACTTGCAGGACCAGTAGTGCGTCAGCACGCCCACGGCCAGGTCCCGGCCCGCCTTGACGCCCTTGAGGGCGGCGACGTCGTAGAAGCCCTCACCGGCGTACTCGTAGGACGAACTGCGTTGCACGGTCCTGCCGTCGACGTCGACCTGCCAGTCGCCGGAGGCCGCGACGTACACCCGGGCGCCGACCACGGGGCTGCCCGCGGACACCCGTACGACCTTGCGGGCCGCCGTCCACTCGTTGCTGGCGTCGTTGCCCGTGGCGGGACGGCGGATCCACTGGGCGCCGGACCAGTCCTGGTCCGTCAGGCCCGTGCCGAAGGAGGCGCCGGCCGAGTAGGGGGAGGCCTCGCTGGCCCGGTCCCAGGTCCGAACCTTCCACTGGTACACGGTCCCGGGCGTGAGCGCGTGCCCGCCGTACGGCACCCAGGACTGCCCGGAACCGCGGACCTTGCCGCTGTCCCAGACGGTGCGGCCGCCGGGGGTGCGCACGACGACCTGGTAGGCGGTCTGGACCTCGTCCGAGTCGGCGTCACGCGGCAGCCAGCCGAAGCGTGGTGCGCCGTCGAGGGCGAGCGGGTCGGTCCGGTCGTCCACGGTCAGGCCCGTGGGCGCGCCGGGGGCGTGGTTGCGGGGCGTGTGGTCGGCGTAGGCCTGGGGCGCGGCGGCGGCGAGCGTCAGGCCGAGGGAGAGGGCGAGGAGGGTGAGGCGGCGGGGGAGGGGACGGGGGAGGGGCGGACGCCGTTTCATGGGCACCTTTCGGCGAGGTTTAAACGTTTCAATCCGCGTGCGTGAGTTATTGATACGTTTCAATCCTGTGAACGGCGAGCCTAGGGAGCCCTCCGGGCCACTGTCAATGTGCCCGGGTGTGGTTGCGGCCGGTGGTTGTGTGCGGGTGCGTTGTGGTTGCTGTTGGGTTTCTCCCCCGCCCTCCCGCCCGATTGCCCGGCGCGGTTGGTGCGGGTCTGCGCACGTCGTTGTGGGGTCAGGGCCGCGCCGGCGCACGTCCTCAACGCTCGCGGTTTACGCCAACGTCATTCGGCACCGCACTTAACCGCTCGTCGTTTCCGGGCGCACCCCGACACACCCCCTCCCGTCGTATGGGCGCACAACCGCCGGTGGGAGGTCAGAAGGCAGTGCGGGGGCACCGCACCTGTCCGACGTACCCCCAACTGGACACCCTGCGCCCGCACAAGAGGGAGGTGTGTGGCGGGGTACCCCCCCTGGCCGCAGGCCGGAGGAGACGGGTGGCGGACCTGGTGCCGAATGATGCGGGGCTGGAACCGCGGGGCCGTGGGGGTCAGAGAGTGGTTCGGGGCGCCCCGGACTGCCTCCTTACCCCCCACCGGCCGTCGTGCGCATACACCGGCCGGAGGGGGTGTGGCGGGGTGCGCCCGGAAACGACGAGCGGCGGACCCGGCGCCCAAGGATGTTGACGTAAACCGCGAGCGTTGAGGACGTGCGCCGGCGCGGCCCCGACCCCAACACGAGGTGCGAGGCCCGCACCAACCGCGCCGGATGGGGGTCCCCCCGGCCGAAGGCTGGGGGAGGGCGGGAGGGTGGGGGAGGAACCCAACAGCAACCACAGCGGCGCCGCACACAACCCACCAGGCACACAACGATCTACGCTGCACGCATGAGCGACCTCCACATCCGCCCCCTCACCCGCCCCGACATCCCCGCCGTCGTCGCGATGTTCGCCGACGACGGCCTCGGACGGAACCGCGAGACCCCGGACGACCTGGAGCCGTACTACGCGGCGTACGAACGCGTCATCGCCGACCCCGGCCAGCACCTGGTCGTCGCGGAGCGGAACGGCGCCCTCGCCGGCGTGCTGCAGCTGTCGGTGATACCGGGGCTGTCACGGCGCGGCACGACGCGCTCCGTCATCGAGGCCGTACGGGTGCACCGCGACGCCCGCGGGGACGGCCTGGGGACCCGGATGATCGAGTGGGCGGTCGAGGAGTCCCGCCGGCTGGGGTGCACGCTGGTGCAGCTCACCTCGGACCGGGCCCGCACCGACGCGCACCGCTTCTACGAGCGCCTCGGCTTCACCGCCTCGCACGTCGGCTTCAAACGTCAGCTCTGACCGTGGCCCCGCCCGCAGCCCTGACCGCCGCGGCAGCGACCAGCGCCCGCATCACCCGCTCGTCCGCGTCCATCTCGGGGTGCCACTGCACCCCCAGCACGAAGTGGTCGCCCGGCAGCTCCACGGCCTCCGGCGTGCCGTCCTCCGCGTGGGCGGCGACCACGAGCCCGCGGCCGGGGGCGTCCACCGCCTGGTGGTGGTACGTGGGCACCGTCATCGCCTCCGGCACCGCGTCCGCGTAGCGCGTGCCGGGGACCGGCTTGACGGTGTGGCCGCCGAAGACGCCCACCCGGGGGCCGCGGTGCCCGTCGACGTGCTGCACGAGCGTCCCGCCGAGGGCGACGTTGAGCAGCTGCATGCCCCGGCAGATGCCCAGCAGGGGCACCCCGGCGGTGAGGGCGGCGTCGATGAGGGCCAGTTCCCAGGCGTCGCGCTCGCGCGCGGGCGGGTCCGTGCGCGGGTCGCGCTCGGCACCGTACCGGGAGGGCTCGACGTCGGGCCCGCCGGAGACCACCAGCCCGTCCAGCCGGGCCACGGCTTCCGCGGCGTGGGCGGGGTCGTCCGGCGGGAGCAGCGCGGCGAGGCCGCCGGAACGGCGGACGAGCAGCGGGTACCCGGCGGGGAGCAGGGCGGCGGGCAGGTCCCAGCCGCCGAAGCGGGCCGAGTCGACCCAGTAGGTGCTGACACCGATCAGCGGACGGGCCACGGGAGCCTCCTGCGACGCGCGGATTTCTTCTTGCACCGTACCCAACTGGGCCCCGGGCCCGTACTTTTGGATCACCTGTCGGACGGTAGGAGAGGTGATCACCCGTGGTGCACCGAACAGCCCCGCTCAGCACCGACGACCTGCGACGACACGTCGACTCCGGCGAGATCGACACGGTGGTCGTCGCCTTCACCGACATGCAGGGGCGCCTCCAGGGCAAGCGCTTCGCCGCCCGGCACTTCCTCGACGACGTCCTGGAGCACGGCACCGAGGGCTGCAACTACCTGCTCGCCGTCGACGCCGACATGAACACCGTGGACGGCTACGCCCTGTCCTCCTGGGAGCGGGGCTACGGCGACTTCGCGATGCACCCCGACCTCGGCACCCTGCGGGTCACCCCCTGGGACGCCGCCACCGCGCTCGTCATCGCCGACCTGCGGCTGCTGGACCACGGGTCCACCCCGGTCGCGCCCTCGCCCCGGCAGATCCTGCGCCGCCAGACCGAGCGGCTCGCGGAGCGCGGCTGGTCGGCGTACGCGGGCACCGAGCTGGAGTTCATCGTCTTCAAGGACACCTACGAGCAGGCCTGGACGAACGGCTACCGCGACCTGACCCCCGCCAACCAGTACAACGTCGACTACTCCCTGCTCGGCACCGGCCGCGTGGAGCCGCTGCTGCGCCGCATCCGCAACGAGATGGGCGCGGCGGGGATGCGCGTGGAGTCCGCCAAGGGCGAGTGCAACCTCGGCCAGCACGAGATCGCCTTCCGCTACGACGAGGCCCTGGTCACCTGCGACCAGCACAGCGTGTACAAGACCGGCGCCAAGTCGATCGCCGCGCAGGAGGGCTACGCCCTGACGTTCATGGCGAAGTACGACCACCGCGAGGGCAACTCCTGCCACATCCACCTCTCGCTCCGCGACGAGGACGGTCAGCCGGTCTTCGCGGACGACGGGGCTGGCGGCGGACTCGGCGGCGGACCCGGCGGCGGAGCCCACGGCGGACCCGGCGTCGAGCCGGGCGGCATGTCGGAGACGATGCGGCACTTCCTGGCGGGGCAGCTCGCCGCGCTGCGCGACTTCTCGCTGCTGTACGCGCCCAACATCAACTCCTACAAGCGCTTCCGGCCCGGCTCCTTCGCGCCGACCGCCGTCGCCTGGGGCCCGGACAACCGCACCTGCGCGCTGCGCGTCGTCGGCCACAGCCCCTCCGCGCTGCGCCTGGAGAACCGTGTCCCGGGCGGCGACGTGAACCCCTACCTCGCCGTCGCCGGGATGATCGCCGCCGGCCTGCACGGCGTCGAGCAGAAGCTCCCCCTCCCCGAGCCCGTCACGGGCAACGCCTACGTCAGCGACGGCGTGGCGCACGTGCCGGCCACGCTGCGCGAGGCCGCCGAGCTGTGGGAGGCCAGCCCGATCGCCCGCGCGGCCTTCGGCGACGAGGTCGTCGAGCACTACCTGAACATGGCCCGCGTCGAGCAGGACGCGTACGACACCGCCGTGACCGACTGGGAGCGCTACCGCTCCTTCGAACGCATGTGAGGCAGCGAGTGCCCGAAGCACGCCCCGAAGCACCCGAACCGCTCGAAGCCCCCGAACCGCTCGAAACGCTGGACGTGCTCAACCCGGCCACCGAGGAGGTCGTCGCCACCGTCCCCGCCGCGGGCCGGGAGGACGTGGACGCGGCCGTCGCCCGCGCGGCCCGCGCCCAGGCGGCCTGGGCGGCCCTGGCCCCGGCCGACCGGGCGCGGCTGCTGCGCCGTTTCGCGTCCGCCGTGGACGCCCACGCCGAGGAACTGGCCGCCCTGGAGGTCCGCGAGGCGGGGCACACCGCCGGGAACGCCCGCTGGGAGGCCGGCAACGTCCGCGACCTGCTCGACTACGCGGCGGGCGGGGTCGAACGGCTCAGCGGCCGGCAGATCCCGGTGCCCGGCGGGATCGACCTCACGTTCCTGGAACCGCTCGGGGTCGTCGGCGTCATCGCGCCCTGGAACTTCCCCATGCCCATCGCCGCCTGGGGGACCGCCCCGGCCCTCGCGGCGGGCAACGCGGTGATCCTCAAGCCCGCCGAGACCACGCCGCTGACCGCGCTGCGCCTGGCGGACCTGGCGCTGGAGGCGGGCCTGCCCGAGCACCTCTTCCAGGTGCTGCCGGGCGAGGGCCCCGTCGCGGGGGCGGCCCTGGTCGAGCACCCGGGCGTCGCGAAGATCGTGTTCACCGGGTCGACCCGCGTCGGCAAGCAGATCATGGCCACGTGCGCGGGCACGCTCAAGCGGGTCACCCTGGAGCTCGGCGGCAAGTCGCCCAACATCGTCTTCGCCGACGCGGACCTGGAGAAGGCCGCCGCGACGGCCCCCATGGCCTTCCTCGACAACGCCGGGCAGGACTGCTGCGCCCGCACCCGCGTGCTGGTCCAGCGCCAGGTCTACGAGCGCTTCATGGAACTGCTGGAGCCCGCCGTCCTGGCCGTCGGGGTCGGCGACCCCGCCGACCCCGCGACCGACATGGGCCCGCTCATCTCCGCCGTGCAGCGGGAGCGGGTCCGCGCCTACGTGGCGCCGGACGCGCCCGTCGCGATCCGCGGCACCGCCCCCGAGGGCAAGGGCTTCTGGTACCCGCCCACCGTGCTGACCCCCGCCGACCCGGCCGAGCGCGTCGCGGTGGAGGAGGTCTTCGGCCCGGTCGCCGTCGTCCTGCCCTTCGAGGACGAGGCGGACGCGCTGCGCCTGGCCAACGCCACCCCCTACGGACTGTCGGGCTCGATCTGGACCCGGGACGTCGGCCGCGCCCTGCGACTGGCCCGGGGCACCGCCGCCGGCAACCTGTCGGTCAACTCCCACAGCTCGGTGCGCTACTGGACACCGTTCGGCGGCTTCAAGCAGTCCGGGCTCGGCCGCGAGCTCGGCCCGGACGCGCTGGCCGCCTTCACCGAGACCAAGAACGTCTTCATCAGCACGGAGGAGTGATCCCGGCAATGACGCAAGCAGAAGCAGTGGTGTGCCGCCGCCTGGTGGGCCGGACGGCGGTGGTCACCGGCGCCGGCAGCGGCATCGGGCTCGCCTCGGCCCGCCGGCTCGCCTCCGAGGGCGCGAACGTGGTGTGCGCCGACATCGACGAGGCCGCGGGCAAGGCGGCCGCCGAGGAGACCGGCGGGCTGTTCGTCGAGGCCGACGTCACCGACGCCGGGCAGGTCGAGGCGCTGTTCAAGGCGGCGTACGACACCTACGGCTCGGTCGACGTCGCCTTCAACAACGCGGGCATCTCGCCCCCGGACGACGACTCGATCCTCACCACCGGCATCGACGCCTGGCGCCGCGTGCAGGAGGTCAACCTCACGTCGGTCTACCTGTGCTGCAAGGCCGCGCTGCCCTACATGCAGCGCCAGGGCAAGGGCTCGATCATCAACACCGCGAGCTTCGTCGCCGTCATGGGCGCGGCGACCTCGCAGATCTCGTACACCGCGTCCAAGGGCGGCGTGCTCGCGATGTCCCGCGAGCTGGGCGTGCAGTTCGCCCGGGAGGGCATCCGCGTCAACGCGCTGTGCCCGGGGCCGGTGAACACCCCGCTGCTGCGGGAGCTGTTCGCCAAGGATCCCGAGCGCGCCGCCCGCCGTCTGGTGCACATCCCGGTGGGCCGCTTCGCGGAGGCGGAGGAGATCGCCGCTGCCGTGGCCTTCCTCGCCAGCGACGACGCGTCCTTCATCACGGGCGCGGAGTTCCTGGTCGACGGAGGGATCGCGGGGGCGTACGTGACCCCTCTGTGACCGGTGGTCTGACGGGAATCTTAAGGTCGGGGCCTTAGGGTGACGCCGTGACGATGACGACCCCGCCCGGCTGGTACCCAGAACCCGGGCAGACTGGCAACGGGCCCGCCCTGGAGCGCTGGTGGGACGGGACCGAGTGGACCGAGTACACCCGCACCGCCCAGCCCCCCGCCCCGGCGTTCGGCGCCGGGGCGCCGGGCCTCCCGCAGTACCCCGGCGCGTTCCCCCCGGCCCCCCGCAAGCGGCGCGGCGGCCTGATAGCCATCGCGGTGGTGGCCGCGGTGGTGGTGGCCGGCGCGGTGGTCGGAGGCGTCGTCGCCTTGGGCAGGAGCAGCGGCGGCAGCACGGACTCGGCCCGCCCCGCCCCCTCCGTCACGGCCCCCGGGCCGGACCGGGAGGGCGAGGACGCGGGCCCGGACGGCGGGGGCCCCGGCGACGGCGGCCTGCCGGACGTGCCCAAGAGCGAACCCGGCTTCGCCCTCGACCTCGTCGACGGCATCAGCCTGCCCGTGCCCGACGGCTGGAAGGGCGCCACCAGCCGGTACGGGCTCGCGGAGCTCACCGTGGGCGAGTACGCCTGCCCCGGCGACACCTCCAGCAACTGCCTGCGCGGCGGTGTCTTCTCGATGCCCGCCGCGTCGGTGAAGCTGAAGTCCACCACCGCCGAGGCCGCGGCCAAGGAGGACATCGCCGGCAACGCCGAGGGCGCCTACGGCGGCAAGATCTACGGCGACATCACCTCGCACACGCAGCTGCTGTCGAAGAAGGTCACCGTCGCGGGCGAGCAGGGCTACCTGGTGCGCTGGAAGGTCGTCACCCAGCGGGGCGACGACGGCTACGTCCAGTCGCTGGTGTTCCCCTCGCCGTCGGACCCGGACAGGCTCGTCCTGGTCCGCTACGGCTTCGACATCAACCCCAAGGCGCCCGGTCCCGACGTGATGGACGACATCACCGAGGGGATCAAGGCCGCGGGCTCCGGCGGCGGCACCGGCGTGTGACCGCGCACCCCGTCCACGGGCGCCCCGGTCCGGTCCGTCCGGCCGGGGCGTCCGCGCGTCACAGGAACGTCTTGCCTTCGCCGCGGTAGGTCGGCACGCTCCGCACCACCCGGTCGCCCTCGACCAGTTGCAGCGTGTCGAAGCGCTCGCACAGTTCGCCCGCCTTGGCGTGCCGGAACCACACCTTGTCGCCGATCAGCAGGTCGTCCGCGGCCGACCCGACCAGCGGCGTCTGCACCTCGCCCGGGCCCTCCTGGGCGTCGTAGCGCAGCCCCTCCGGCAGGTAGGGGACGGGCAGCCGGTCCCGGCCCGCCGCGCCGGAGGCCGGGTAGCCGCCGCCGAGGACGGTGACGACGCCCACCCCGGGGCGCCGCACCACGGGCTGCGCGAACAGCGCCGCCGGACGGCCCCGGAAGGAGGTGTAGTTGTCGAAGAGCCGCGGCACGTACAGGCCCGACCCGGCGGCGATCTCCGTCACCGCGTCCTCGGCGGCCGTGCTCTGCACGCTGCCCGTGCCGCCGCCGTTGACGAACTCCAGCCCGGGCGCCACCTCCCGCACCGCCCGCACGACCTCCGCGCGCCGCGCCGCCAGCTCCCGGCGCGCCGTCGCCTGCATCAGCCGCACCGCGCGCGAGCGCAGCGGCCGGCCGTCGATCGAGTCGCCGACGCCGGCCACGTGCCCCTCGTACGCCATGATCCCCACCAGCCGGAAGCCGGGTCGCCGGGACACCTCGCGGGCCAGCGTCGCCATCTGCTCCGGCTGGTGGAGCGGGGAGCGCAGCGCCCCGATGCGGAGCCGGCCCCCCAGCATCCTCAGCGAGGTGTCCAGTTCCAGGCAGACCCGGACGATCTCGGAGCCGCCCGCGCGCGAGGAGTCGACGAGGTCGAGCTGCGCCACGTCGTCGACCATGACGGTCACCGCGGCCGCCAGCTTCGGGTCCGCGGCCAGCTCCGCGTAGCCGGAACGATCCGCCGACGGGTACGCCAGCAGGACGTCGTCGAAGCCCGAGCGCGCCAGCCACAGCGACTCGGCGAGGGTGAACGACATGATCCCCTCGAAGCCGTCCCGCTCGAGCACGCGCTCCAGGAGCGCACGGCAGCGGACCGACTTGGACGCCACCCGGACCGGCTTGCCGCCCGCCCTGCGGACCAGGTCGTCCGCGTTGGCGTCGAACGCCTCCAGGTCCACGATCGCCACCGGCGCGTCGAGGTGGGCGGTGGCCCGGTCGTACCGGGCGCGGGCTGCTCCGCGATCAGACATGCGCGAAGCTTGCCAGAATGCCCCTACCGAGCGGTAGGGGCAAGTGATCCGTACTGACGCGTCGTGACGTCGCCGCGCCCAGTAGAGTGACGCCGCAGTCCATCGCGTGAACGGGCCGTCCGCCGTGCGGCCGTGAGGGGGCACCGGGTGAGCGCCGGTTTCGACAGCGGGGGAGCGACCCCCCGGCCGAGCTGGTCCCCACCGCGCCCGATACCGCCGCCCCACGCCCCCGTCCCGCACACCTCCGCGCCCGCCCACCGGTCCGCCGGCGCCGCCCCCGGCCGCGCGGCCGTGCCCTGGGCCGCCGCGGGCCCCGCCGCCGGCGGCGAGCCGGAGGGCGGGCTGCCCCCGGAGCTGTACGGCACCGTCCCCGCGCCGACGGCGCCGTACCCGCGTCCCGCGGGCGAACGGGGCCCTGTCGGCGTCGCCTACCCGGCCGGGCCCGTGCCGCCCCCGCCGCCCGCCGCCGTTCCGGGTGTCCCGCCCGCGCCCGCGCACCCCCCGGCCGCGGCCTGGACCTCGCCCGTACCGCACTCCGCGCCGCCGCCGTACCCGCCCCGGCCGCCGCACACCCCCTCGCACGCCGCCCAGGCGCGGCCCCGCACGGCGGCCGCCGCCCTGTGCCTGGTGCTGGGCCTCGGCCTCCTCGGCGGCGCCGGGGCCGGCGTGTGGATCAACCACGAACCGGCCGCCCCCACGCCCACGGCGGCGGAGGCCGGCAGGCGCGACTTCGCCCTAGCCCGCGGCCTGTGGCACAGCACGCCCGTCGACACGCTCTTCCCGCCCACCCTGCACGGCAAGGGGCTCGGCCCGGGAGGCGCCGAACGCACCTGGACGCGGGTCGGCGTGGCACCGGCCGGTGACTGCCGGGAGGCCTTCGACCCGCTGCTGGCGAAGGTGCTGGCCCCGGCCGGCTGTGTGAAGCTCCTGCGCGCCACCTACGCCGACGCCACGTCCAGTGCCGTGACCACCGTCGGCCTGCTCGTCACCAAGGCCGACGCTCCCGCGATGCGTAAGCTGCACGACCGCTGGACGACCGAACGCCTCGGCTCACGCGGGGATCTGATGCCCCGTCCGGTGGCGTTCCCGGGCACCGTCTCGGACGGCTTCGGCGACCGCCAGCGCGCCAGCTGGACGGTCGGCGTCGCCGCCGACCTGCCCGTCGTCGTGTACGCGGTGAGCGGCTTCGCCGACGGCCGCGAGGTCGCCGTCCCGCAGCCCGCCGCCTCGGCCGTCACCGCGGGCGCCACGGCGGCGCCCGCCCAGGCCGGACTCGGTCACGATGCGGACGCGCTGGCCGACGCCGTCGAGAGCCGGGCCCGCGCCGCCGCGCGCTCGCTGACCGCCACCCCGACGGGAGGTTCCGGATGAGGCGCGTGGCCACCGCCGCGGCCGCCGCGGCCCTCGCCCTGCTGCCCGTCGTCCCGGCCCAAGCCGACGCCGTGCGCGACGCGGACTGGGCGCTGGACGCCCTCCACGCGCAGGAGGCCTGGCAGCGGACGAAGGGCGAGGGCGTCACCGTCGCCGTCCTCGACACGGGCGTGGACGCCACCCACCCGGACCTGTCGGGGCAGGTCCTGGAGGGCAAGGACATGGTCGGCTTCGGGGCCCGCCGCGGGGACGCCGCATGGGCCCGGCACGGCACCGGCATGGCCGGGATCATCGCCGGCCACGGCCATGGACCCGGTGGTACCGACGGCGTGCTGGGCATCGCCCCCGAGGCCCGGATCCTGCCGGTGCGGGTGATCCTGGAGGACAAGGACCCGCAGCGGAAGAAGGCCCGTACCACCCGCGGCAGCGCCCTGGCCGACGGCATCCGCTGGGCCGCCGACCACGGCGCCGACGTCATCAACCTCTCCCTCGGCGACGACAGCCGCACCGCTCACCCCGAGGCGCAGGAGGACGACGCCATCCAGTACGCCCTGCGCAAGGGCGTGGTCGTCGTCGCCTCCGCCGGCAACGGCGGCGAGCAGGGCAACCGGGCCTCCTACCCCGCGGCCTACCCGGGCGTCATCGCGGTGGCCGCCGTGGACCGCTACGGCTCCCGCGCCGCCTTCTCCACCCGCCGCTGGTACGCGACGGTCGCCGCGCCCGGCGTCGACGTCGTGATCGCCGACCCCAACCGCCGCTACTACGAGGGCTGGGGCACGAGCACCGCCTCCGCGTACGTCTCGGGCACGGCCGCCCTCGTCCGCTCCGCCTACCCCCGGCTCAGCCCCGCGCAGGTGAAGCGGCTGCTGGCGGACACCGCCCGGAGCACCCCGAGCGGCGGCCGCGACGACGCCGTGGGCCACGGCCTGGTGGACCCCGCGGCCGCGCTGAAGGCGGCGGCGAAGCTGAAGCCCGAGGGCACCGTGCCGCGCGCCGTCCCCTCCACGCGCAAGTACTTCGGCGCCGGCCCCGACGCGGTGAAGACGGCCGCGGCCGCCGACGGGGACACCCTCGGCGACGGCATCGCCGTGGCCTTCGCGGTCGCCGGCACCGGACTGGTCGCGGCGGCGGCGCTGTTGTGGCTGCGGCCCCGGCTCACGAACTCCCGGAACGGCCGGCGGCGCGGCTGAACGCGGCCACCGCCGCCCGCGCGGCCCGCTCCACCAGCGTGATGCCCGCCGCCTGCGTCGTACTGCCGCGGGAGACCACGGCGACCAGGTACGTCCGGCCGTCCGCCCGGACCCGCCCGATGCTGTTGACGACCCACAGCCCGGTCGTACTCCGCTGCAGCCAGCCGTTCTTGACCTCGAAGGAGCCGTCGTCGGCCGCGGTGGGCACGCCCCAGGCCTGGGCGGCCGTGACGCGGCCCATCAACCGCCGCACGTAGGCACGGGACGCCTCGTCGAGGGCGCCGCCGGTGCCGAACACCCGCTGCAGCAGGGTGAGCTGATCGGCGGCCGTGGTCCGGGTCAGCCCCCACAGGAGCCCGCCGCCGGCGGTGGTCGCGGTGAGCCCGAGGCGGCGGTTGGCGGCGTCCAGCCCGGGGCCCAGGCCGATCGCCCGCCACAGCACACTGGCCGCCGCGTTGTCGCTCTCCTCGATCATCACCGCGGCCAGGGACTCCTCCCGGGCCGTCAGCTCCCGGCCCGCGTCCTGGGCCCTGAGCAGCAGCGCCGCCAGGATGTCGACCTTGACGATGCTCGCCGTGTCGTACGGCCCGTCGCCGTGCACCGCCCTGGCGCCCGTCGCGGTGTCCAGGACCGCCACCGAGTAGCGCGCCCCGGGGTCCCCGGACACGTCCCGCAGCGCCGTCGCCAGCACCTCGCTCCACACCATCCGGGGCTCCTCGCTCACCTTTCCCACCGCCGCCTGGCCGGCCACGACCGGGGTCACCGCCGCCGTGCGCGGCGGCGCCGCGGCCCCGTACGTCACCGTGCCGAGCACGGCGCACGCCGGCAGCGCGGTCGCGGTCACACCGCGCACGACGCCGCGCGGCGCACGGTGGACACGGCCGGGGACGCCCGCACGGCCGGGAGGCCGTGCGGCGGGGTTCTCGGAAGCCATGCCCAGGCAAGCCAGGGACGGAAACTGCGCGGCCGGTGAGAAGCGGATGAAGGGGGCGTGGGAAGTCGCCGCCCGGCACCCCCGATACCCTCGGGAGGTGGCTCCCAAGAACATCCCCGACCCCGGCTTCTCCGACGACGACGGCAGCGCCGACCCCCGGCTCGCCGCGGCGCTCGCCGCCTACGACGCCGATCCGTCGGCCGAACCCGAGGTGCTGGCGGCGCTGCCGGGCGCCCGCTTCCTGGTGCCGGTGGTGGCGCTGCTCGGTGAGGTCGAGGAGGGCCCGGACGGACTGCGCCGCGAGAAGACCAGCGACATGGCCGTGCCCACCATCCAGGCCGCCGACGGCCGCAAGGCGCTCCCCGCGTTCACCTCCACCGAGGCCCTCGCCCGCTGGCGGCCGGACGCGCGGCCGGTGGCCGTTCCCCTGGGGCAGGCGCTGCAGGCGCTGGCGCACGAGAAGGCCGGCACGTTGCTGATCGACATGGCCGGGCCCGTGCCGTACGCGCTGACCGGCGCCGCGCTGCGCGCCGTCGCGTCGGGGCGGGCGGGTGCCGACCCGCTGGCCGACCCCGCGGTCCGCGAGGCCCTGCGGTCCGCGGCCGGGGCGGCACCGGAAGTCGTCCGCGCGCACCTCGTGCCCTCCGCGGACGCGGACGGCACGCTGGGGCTGGTCCTGGACCCGGACGCCGACGTGCGCCAGGTGGCACAGCGCGTCTCGGCGACGCTCGCGGCGGACGAGGTGCTGCGCGGCGCACTGGTGCGCGGCATCGAACTGGCGCTGCTCCCCGCCGACACCCGGCTCCCCGGCGAACCGCTCTTCACGCGCTGACGGCGCCGCCCCACCGGGGCGACGCCGTCAGCACGTGTACGGGCGCGGGGATCCGCGGGGGTCCTAGCCGTGGACGGGACCGGTGAACTTCTCGCCCGGTCCCTCGCCCGGGGCGTCGGGGACGACGGACTCCTCGCGGAAGGCGAGCTGCAGCGACTTCAGGCCGTCCCGCAGCGGGGCGGCGTGGTAGGAGCCGATCTCGGTCGCACCGGCGGTGACCAGGCCGGCCAGCGCGGTGATCAGCTTGCGTGCCTCGTCGAGGTCCTTGTGCCGCTCGCCGTCCTCCGCGAGGCCGAGGTTCACCGCCGCCGCGCTCATCAGGTGCACCGCGACCGTGGTGATCACCTCGACCGCCGGGACGTCCGCGATGTCGCGGGTCAGCGTGTCGAAGTCGGGGCGGTCCGCGGAAGGGGACTCGTGCTGGGGGCTGGCGTCACTCATGCATCACACGATAGGCCCACGTCGTCCGATTACGGTCTGCGGTCGGACACTGGTATGCTTGACGATCGACCGGCTGGACACCCCGTGGACGTCATGGAAACGGAGCGCTCCAGCCCACAAGTGGAGGCTCCGATCTCCCACCTTGCCGGCCCCTCCGAGGGCGGCGGGTCACCGGTCAGGTGCCGTGTCCCCGGACGAGGACGCGGCTCCCGACGCGCCCCGCGGGAATTCCGCGGCGGTGCTCCCGGTTGTGAGGAGCATCCGCCTGTGACCCGTATGGGGCGTTTTTTCACGCCTCCTCACGGGCCGGACCAAGTTTCAGACGTTGCGCGGCTGTCGATCCAGTCAGTCGCGTGGTGCTACCGAGGAGGCCCCATCAGCGCCGAGCCCCGCATCAACGACCGGATTCGCGTCCCCGAGGTGCGACTCGTCGGTCCCAGTGGCGAGCAGGTCGGCATCGTGCCGCTTGCCAAGGCACTGGAGCTTGCGCAGGAGTACGACCTCGACCTGGTCGAGGTGGCGGCGACCGCACGCCCGCCGGTCTGCAAGCTCATGGACTACGGCAAGTTCAAGTACGAGTCGGCCATGAAGGCCCGTGAGGCGCGCAAGAACCAGGCGCACACGGTCATCAAGGAGATGAAGCTCCGGCCGAAGATCGATCCGCACGACTATGACACCAAGAAGGGTCATGTCGTCCGGTTCCTCAAGCAGGGCGACAAGGTCAAGATCACGATCATGTTCCGCGGTCGTGAGCAGTCGCGCCCGGAGCTGGGCTTCCGACTGCTGCAGCGGCTCGCCGACGACGTCCAGGACCTGGGCTTCGTGGAGTCCTCGCCGAAGCAGGACGGCCGAAACATGATCATGGTTCTCGGTCCGCACAAGAAGAAGACCGAGGCGATGGCCGAGGCCCGCGAGGCGCAGGCCGCCCGCAAGGCCGGTCGCCTGCCGAAGGACCCCGACGAGCAGGAGCAGGAGCACGAGCTCGGGGACGACCTCGAGCACGACGAGCAGGACGCTCCCGCCGATGCCAGCTGACGCCGTCTGACGGCGTTGCCAGGACCCGGAGTTCCCCTCCGGGTGACGCAATGAAGGACTGACGCTCTCCGTCCGCCCCCGGGCGGACGGGAGGGCCAGCGACGAGGAGACTACGGCGCATGCCGAAGAACAAGACCCACAGCGGTGCGAGCAAGCGATTCAAGATCACCGGCTCCGGCAAGGTGGTCCGCGAGCGCGCCGGCAAGCGCCACCTGCTTGAGCACAAGCCGTCGACGAAGACCCGTGCCCTCACCGGCACTGTCGTCCTGGCCAAGCCCGACGCCAAGAAGATCAAGAAGCTTCTCGGCAAGTGACGTCACGCCCCCTCCCCAGGGGGCGCGATGCTGGACCGGGACCCATTCGTTTTCGGGCCGTGTGAGCACCCCCACGGTCCCTTAGAAGGAGTTATCTAGTGGCACGCGTCAAGCGGGCAGTCAACGCCCAGAAGAAGCGCCGGGCGATCCTCGAGCAGGCCAGCGGTTACCGCGGCCAGCGGTCCCGCCTGTACCGCAAGGCGAAGGAGCAGGTCACCCACTCCCTCGTCTACAACTACAACGACCGCAAGAAGCGCAAGGGCGACTTCCGTCAGCTGTGGATCCAGCGCATCAACGCCGCTGCCCGCGCCAACGGCATCACCTACAACCGCTTCATCCAGGGTCTGAAGGCCGCCAACGTCGAGGTGGACCGCAAGATCCTCGCCGAGCTGGCCGTGAACGACGCCAACGCGTTCGCCGCGCTGGTCGAGGTGGCCCAGAAGGCCCTGCCGAGCGACGTCAACGCCCCCAAGGCGGCCTGACCCACGCTCCTCCGGACCCGCAGGCCCCGTGCCTGCGGGTCCGTGCTGTGTTCCGGAGCGCCGCCGCCGCGCTTCCGGCCGGACCACGACCCGAAGTGAGTGCACCCCCCATGCCCGGCCCCGAGCTGACCTCCCTGCGATCCCCCCGCGTCGTCGCCGCGCGGCGCCTGGCCAGGCGCAGCTTCCGCGGCAAGGAGCGGCGCTTCCTCGCCGAGGGACCGCAGGCCGTGCGCGAGGCGATGGCCCACCTGGTCGAGGTCTACGTCACCCCCGAGGCCGCCGCCCGGCACGAGGGGATCGTCGCTGCGGCCCGTGCCGCCCGGGTGCCCGTGCTCACCGCGACCGACGAGGTCGTCGCCGAGATGTCGGACACCGTCACCCCGCAGGGGATCATCGGCCTGTGCCGCTTCCTGGACACCCCGTTCGACGAGGTGCTGCGCGCCCGGCCGAAGCTCGTCGCCGTCCTCGCCCACGTACGCGACCCCGGCAACGCCGGCACCGTGCTGCGCTGCGCGGACGCCGCCGGGGCGGAGGCGGTGGTCCTCACCGACGCCTCCGTGGACCTGTACAACCCCAAGGCCGTGCGCGCCTCCGTCGGCAGCCTCTTCCATCTCCCGGTCGCCGTCGGCGTCCCCATGGAGACCGTCGTGGACGGCCTGCGCGCGGCCGGTGTGCGGCTGCTCGCCGCCGACGGCGCGGGGGAGCGCGACCTCGACGCCGAACTCGACGAGGGCACCATGGGCGGGCCCACCGCCTGGATCTTCGGCAACGAGGCCTGGGGCCTGCCGGAGGAGACCCGCGCACTCGCGGACGAGGTGGTGCGCGTCCCCATCCACGGCCGCGCCGAGAGCCTCAACCTCGCCACGGCCGCCGCCGTGTGCCTCTACGCCTCCGCCCGCGCGCAGCGTGCTCCCGGAGGGTGCCGCTCCGTGACACTGAGCTAGTAATGTGACGCCCTCGGGGACCGCCCTGGAGAGGGGGTTACGGGGATGGACGTCAGGACGACCGGCGGTACGCCGCCGAGCGCGCCGGAGGGCTGGCCGACTGTCCTGACCGAACTCGGCGTCACGGCCGACGAGCTGCCGGACGGCCTCGTCGTCGCCGACGAGCAGGGCCTCGTGCGCTGCTTCAACGCCGCCGCCGCCCGGATCACCGCGCTCGACCCCGCCGACGTCCTCGGCCACCCCATCGAGCAGGCGCTGCCCCTGGAGGACCTGGACGGACGCCGCTGGTGGCAGCTGACCGACCCGTACCGGGGACTGGCCACCCGCACCGGGCAGCCCGAGCGCAACCTGCTGCTCCCCGGCGGCCGCGAGGTGCTGGTCTCCGCCCGGTACGTCCGCGACCACCCCACCGGGCCGGTGCGCCGGCTGGTCGTCGCGCTGCGCGGCACCGAGGCGCGGCGGCGCACCGAGCGCAGCCACGCCGAGCTCATCGCCACCGTCGCGCACGAGCTGCGCTCCCCGCTCACCTCCGTCAAGGGCTTCACCGCCACCCTGCTGGCGAAGTGGGAACGCTTCACCGAGGACCAGAAGAAGCTCATGCTGGAGACCGTGCACGCCGACGCCAACCGCGTCACCCGGCTGATCGCCGAACTGCTCGACATCTCCCGCATCGACTCCGGCCGCCTGGAGGTGCGCCGCCAGCCCGTCGACATCGCCGCGGCGGTGCGGCGCCACGTGGACGCCCTCGTCGCCGCAGGACAGCCCGCGGACCGCTTCGCCGTACGGGTCACGGGGGCACTGCCGTCGCTGTGGGCCGACCCCGACAAGGTCGACCAGATCCTGGGGAACCTGCTGGAAAACGCCGTGCGCCACGGCGAGGGAACTGTCACCATTGACGTAGCACCCTCGTCGTCGCCGCGCGAGCGCGGATGGTCCGGAACGGCGGTGACCGTGAGCGACGAGGGACCCGGCATCCCGGAGGAGTCCATGAACCGCGTCTTCACCCGCTTCTGGCGGGGCAGCAAACGCGGTGGCACGGGCCTGGGGCTCTACATCGTCAAGGGCATCGTCGAGGCCCACGGCGGCACGATCACCGTGGGCCGCGCGCCCGGCAAGGGCGCCCAGTTCCGATTTACCCTGCCCGTCGGGGCGCCGGCCTTCACGGCCTGAGCATCGCGTGGTGATCCACCGGCCCCGACGGGCGTGACCAGCCTTTCCCCGTGGCCCCGATAGACTCGACCCTTGGCATTCAGCGGTCGGGCAGGCAGGTCGGCCACGCCACCACCCACATCGGAACGGGAAGAAATGTCGGCACCGAACAAGTCGTACGACCCTGTCGAGGTCGAGGCACTGAAACCGGAAGAGATCGAGCGCCGGCGCGACGAGGCGCTCGCCGCGATCGCCGAGGCCGCCGACCTCGACGCGCTGCGCGAGGTCAAGGTGGCCCACACCGGGGACCGCTCGCCGCTCGCCCTCGCCAACCGTGAGATCGGCGCACTGCCGCCGCACGCCAAGGCGGACGCCGGCAAGCGCGTCGGCCAGGCCCGCGGCGCGGTCAACCAGGCGCTCAAGGCCCGGCAGGAGGTGCTGGAGGGCGAGCGCGACGAGCGCGTGCTGGTCGAGGAGGCGGTGGACGTCACGCTGCCGTACGACCGTGTCCCGCGCGGCGCCCGGCACCCGCTGACCACGCTCTCCGAGCGCATCGAGGACGTCTTCGTGGCCATGGGCTACGAGGTGGCCGAGGGCCCCGAGGTCGAGGCGGAGTGGTTCAACTTCGACGCCCTCAACATCTGGGCGGACCACCCGGCCCGCACCATGCAGGACACCTTCTTCGTCGAGGGCGACAAGCCCGCGGGCTCCGGCCCGGAGGAGAGCGGCGTCGTGCTGCGCACGCACACCTCCCCGGTGCAGATCCGCTCCCTGCTCGACCGCGAGCCGCCGGTCTACGTGATCTGCCCCGGCCGGGTCTACCGCTCGGACGAACTGGACGCCACGCACACCCCGGTGTTCAACCAGGTCGAGCTGCTCGCCGTCGACGAGGGCCTGACCATGGCGGACCTCAAGGGCACCCTGGACCACATGGTCCAGTCGCTCTTCGGCGAGGACATCACCACCCGGCTCCGCCCGAACTACTTCCCCTTCACCGAGCCGTCCGCCGAGATGGACATGGTCTGCTACGTCTGCCGCGGCGAGTCCGTCGGCGACCCGGACCGCCCCTGCCGCACCTGCGGCAGCGAGGGCTGGATCGAGCTCGGCGGCTGCGGCATGGTCAACCCCCGGGTGCTCACCGCCTGCGGCGTCGACCCGGAGAAGTACAGCGGTTTCGCCTTCGGCTTCGGCATCGAGCGCATGCTGATGTTCCGTCACAACGTCGAGGACATGCGAGACATCGTCGAGGGTGACGTGCGCTTCACCCTTCCGTTCGGGATGGAGATCTGATGCGGGTCCCGCTTTCTTGGCTGCGGGAGTACGTCGACCTGCCCGCCGGCGTGTCCGGCCGCGACGTCCAGGCCAAGCTCATTTCCGCCGGTCTCGAGGTCGAGACCGTCGAGCAGCTCGGCGCCGGCCTCAAGGGCCCGCTGGTGGTCGGCAAGGTGCTCACCATCGAGGAGCTGAGCGGTTTCAAGAAGCCGATCCGCTTCTGCACCGTCGACGTCGGCACCGCCAACGGCACCGGTGAGCCGCAGGAGATCGTCTGCGGCGCGACCAACTTCGCCGTCGGCGACAAGGTCGTCGTCATCCTCCCCGGCGGCGTCCTGCCCGGGAACTTCGAGATCTCCGCGCGCAAGACCTACGGCCGCAACTCGCACGGCATGATCTGCTCCGCCCGCGAGCTCGGCATGGGCGACGACCACGACGGCATCATCGTCCTGCCGCCGGAGCACGAGGCCGGCACCGACGCCGTCGAGCTGCTGGAACTGGTCGACGAGGTGCTCGACATCGCGGTCACCCCCGACCGCGGCTACTGCCTGTCGATGCGCGGCGTCGCCCGCGAGGCAGCCATCGCCTACGGCCTGCCGCTGCGCGACCCGGCGCTGCTCGACGTGCCCGGCCCGAACTCCTACGGCTACGAGGTGAAGGTCTCCGACCCCGTCGGCTGCGACCGCTTCACCGCGCGCACCGTCACCGGGCTGGACCCGGAGGCCGGCTCGCCGATCTGGCTGCAGCGCAGGCTGCAGAAGGCCGGCATGCGCCCGATCTCGCTCGCCGTGGACGTCACCAACTACGTGATGCTGGAGCTCGGCCAGCCCCTGCACGCGTACGACCGGCACCGCATCGAGGGCGCCATCGGCGTCCGCCGGGCGCAGCCGGGTGAGAAGCTGACCACGCTCGACGGCCAGGTCCGCGTCCTCGACGCCGAGGACCTGGTGATCACCGACAACCGCGGGCCGATCGGCCTGGCCGGTGTCATGGGCGGCGCCAACACCGAGATCGACGACACCGGCGCCTCGACGACCGACGTCGTCATCGAGGCCGCGCACTTCGACACGGTCGCCATCGCCCGCACCGCGCGCCGCCACAAGCTCTCCTCCGAGGCGTCCAAGCGCTTCGAGCGCGGTGTGGACCCGCAGGCCGCGTCCGCGGCCGCGCAGCGCACCGTCGACCTGCTGGTGCTGCTCGCGGGCGGCACCGCCGACGCGGGCGTCACCGAGGTCATCGCGCCCTCCGCGCCGCACACCATCACGATCCCCGCCGACCACCCGGACAAGGTGGCCGGCATGGCGTACGGCCGCGAGACCGTGGTGCGCCGGCTGCAGCAGGTGGGCTGCGACGTCTACGGCGCCGACGAGCTGATCGTCACCGTGCCGTCCTGGCGGCCCGACCTGCGCGACCCCAACGACCTCGCCGAGGAGGTCATCCGGCTGGAGGGCTACGAGAACCTGCCCTCCACCCTGCCGAACCTGCCCTCGGGCCGCGGTCTGACCGAGTCGCAGAAGCTGCGCCGCCGGGTCGGCCGGGCGCTCGCCGGGGCCGGCTACGTCGAGGTGCAGAACTACCCGTTCCTCGGCGAGGCCGTCTTCGACCAGCTCGGCCTCGACGCGGACGACCCGCGCCGCATCACGGTCAAGCTGGCCAACCCGCTGTCGGACGAGGAGCCCGCGCTCCGCACGACCATGCTCCCCGGCCTGCTCGGCGCCCTGCGCCGCAACGTCGGACGCGGCGCGCACGACCTCGCGCTCTTCGAGACCGGCCTGGTCTTCCGCCCCAGCGGCGAGGAGCCCGCGCCCCCGCGGCTGCCCGTCGACCGGCGCCCGACCGACGCCGAGATCGCCGCGCTCGACGCCGCCCTGCCGCGGCAGCCGCGGCGCGTCGCGGTCGTCCTGGCCGGTGCCCGTGAGCAGGCCGGCTGGTGGGGCCAGGGCCGTCCCACGCAGTGGGCCGACGCCGTCGAGGCCGGACGGGTCGTCGCCGGCGAGGCCGGGGTCGAGCTGATCGTCCGCCAGGACCAGCAGGCCCCCTTCCACCCGGGCCGCTGCGCCGCGCTCCTCGCGGTCGTCGACGGCGAGGAGGTGCTGGTCGGCAACGCCGGCGAGCTGCACCCCCGGGTGACCAAGGCACTGCACCTGCCGGAGCGCACCTCCGCCATGGAGATCGACCTCGACCGCCTGGAGCGCGCCTCCGGCGGCCCGGTCGTCGCGCCCCGCGTGTCCGCCTTCCCGGTGGCCACCCAGGACGTCGCCCTGGTCGTGGACGCCGCCGTCCCGGCCGCCGAGGTGGAGGGCGCCCTGCGCTCCGGCGCCGGCGAACTGCTCGAATCGCTGCGGCTGTTCGACATCTTCACGGGTGAGCAGATCGGCGCGGGCAGGAAGTCGCTGGCGTACAGCCTGCGGTTCCGCGCCCCGGACCGCACGCTCACCGCGGAGGAGGCCTCCGCGGCCCGGGACGCGGCCGTCGCCGCCGCTGCGGAGCGCACGGGAGCGGCCCTGCGCGGCGCCTGAGCCCTCGCCTCGCTCGTGGGGCGTCCCCGGTCCGCCGGGGGCGCCCCTTCGGCGTTCCGGCGGTCACGTAGTCCGATCGGGTGAAATGATTCCGCTGGGTATCGGGTTCGTCGCGCCGAGTCGCCACAATCGATCGGAACCAGGGCCCACTCGACGCGGGGGCTGTGTCGTCGCCCACCGCGTCAACGGCTTCAGGGGGAGCCCCGAGGCATGATCCGACCCAGGGCGGTGATCCGCCGGAGCGGCAACAGGGCACGGGGGCTGGCGATCCTGTCGCTTCCCGGTCTGTGGGTGGCCGCGGTGCTGGGTCTGGTGTACGCGATGCCCGGGGGAGTCCAGTGGGCGCCCGCCGCGGTCGCGGCCCCCGTGATCGCCTGCGCCGGCACGGGACGCCGCCGCTGCGTCCTCGCCGGCGGCGGTCTCGCCGTAGCGGCCGTCGCGGTGCCGGACACCGGGCAGCGGCTCGGCACCGAGGTCGCCGTCCTCGCCGTCCTGGTGGTCTCCTTCCGGCTCGCCGACCGCAGGGGCCGCCTCGCCGCCGAACTCGACCGCACCCGGGAGGTCGCCGTCGCCGCCCAGCACGTCCTCCTGCCCCCGCTGCCGCCACGCGTCGGCGGCCTCGCGGTGGCCGGC
Source organism: Streptomyces sp. NPDC005722 (assembly GCF_040630935.1). NCBI lineage: Bacteria > Bacillati > Actinomycetota > Actinomycetes > Kitasatosporales > Streptomycetaceae > Streptomyces > Streptomyces sp. NPDC005722. Next base: position 90,947 of record NZ_JBEXYN010000022.1, on the reverse strand, counting down.
GACCACCTCTCCGCCAGCCGCGGCGCCCGCGTCGGCGGCGACCTGTACGAGGTGCTCGCCACGCCCTACGGGACGCGCGCGGTCATCGGCGACGTACGCGGCCACGGCCTGGAGGCCATGGGCACCGTCGCCGCGCTGCTCGGCAGCTTCCGCGAGGCCGCGCACGACGAACCGGAACTCGGTGGCGTGCTCCACCGCCTGGACCGCGCGCTCCACCGGCACCTGCTGGGGCGGCCGCACGCCGCCGAGGAGTTCGTGACGCTGATGCTGCTCGAACTGGACGAGGACTGCGGCGTCCAGGTCATCAACTGCGGCCATCCGCAGCCGTACCGGCTCTGCCCCGACCGCCCCGGGCAGCCGAGCGCCCTTCCGCTGGAGGCCGGCGAACCGTTCCCGCCGCTCGGCCTGTTCGACCCCGGTCCCGACGCGAAGGCCGTCCCCTGCGGGGAACTCCTGCCCGGCCAGGCGCTGTTCCTGCACACCGACGGCGTGATGGACGGCCGGGACGGCGCCGGGGAGTTCTTCCCCCTGCTGCCGGCCCTCGAAGGGGCCGCCCGGACGGCCTCCCACGGCGGCGCGTTGTCGGCGCGTGCCCTGGTCGACGCCGTGCGCGCCTCGTTCCTGCGGCACACGCGGGGGCGGCTCACCGACGACATGGCGCTGCTCGTGCTCCACCGGGACGCCCCGAGGGTGCCCGCCCAGGCCTGCGTTCAGGCCGACCCCGCCCGTACCGCAACCGGGGTTCCCGGAGTGCCGCGCCCTTGATGGCGCCCAATCCTTGGTAAACCTGGATCGACTCCGAGCAAAACACCCATTGCTCGTATACCGGCCAGAACGAGGAGAGGGGCAGGCATGGCAACCCCCACCGTCACCGGAGCCGAACTGTCCACGCCCACCGGAGAACTCATCGCCGTGGTCGGGCCGCCGGGGCCGCAGCGGTCCGCGCTGCAGCTCGCCCTCAACAACGCGCCGTGGAGCCGGGGCCCTTCCGTCACGACGACCGTCATCAGCCGCGGCGCGTGGAGCGAGCTGCGGCGTGTGGCGGCGGCGGGGATCACGGTCGTCGCGGCGTGCGACAGGGGGGTGGGGGCGGGGGTGGAGGCGCACCGTGTGGTGCTCCTGCCCGACCCCGACGGGGTTGCCTGACCGGGGTCCGTGGTTGCGGCCCGTTGTCGTGTGCGGGTTGTTTGTGGCTGGGGTTGCGGTTTCTCCCCCACCCTCCCGCCCGTTTGCCCGGCGCGGTAGGTGCGGGCCTGCGCACGTTGTGTTGGGGTCGGGGCCGCGCCGGCGCACGTCCTCAACGCTCGCGGTTTACGTCCACATCCTTGGGCGCCGCGTTCGCCGCTCGTCGTTTCCGGGCGCACCCCGCCACACCCCCTCCGGCCGGTTTGCGCGCACAACGGCCGGTGGGGGGGTATGGGGGCGGTCCAGCGCGCCCCGAACCGTTCTCTGACCCCACGACGCCACGGCGCAAGCCCGCATCATTCAGCACTGGGTCCGCCGCTCGCGTCGCCCAGTCTTCGGCCGGAGAAGCAGCACCTCCCCCCCCGTTAACCCGCCCTGTGCTGATGCATGACGTCCGATGAGGCGTTCAGACTGCGCACGCGGTGCCCCCGGACTGCCTTCTGACCACCCACCTGCCGTGATGCGCTCATACGACGGGAGGGGGTGTGTCGGGGTGCTCCCCCTGGCCGAAGGCCGGGGAAGGACGAGCGGCGGACCCGGTGACGTGGGCTTGAGCGGCGGGGCTGTGGGGGTTCAGCAAGTCACGTGCGCCAACCCCGGACCGCCCCCATACCCCCCCCACCGGCCGTCGTGCGCCCATACCTCGGGAGGGGGTGTGTCGGGGTGCGCCCGGAGACGACGAGCGGTTAAGTGCGGTGCCGAATGATGTGGGGGTAAACCGCGAGCGTTGAGGACGTGCGCCGGCGCGGCGCCGACCCCACAACGAGGTGCGAGGCCCGCACCAATCGCGCCGGGCAATCGGGCGGGAGGGCGGGAAAGAGCCCCAACAGAAACCACGACGCACCCGCACACAACCACCGGGCGGCACGGCGCAGCCGAACACGCGGCCATTGACAAGGCAGTTGGCCAAACGTTGTCATGAGCATATGCCGTCCCTCATCGGGCGTCGGGAGATCCTCGACCAAGCCCGGACACAGCTGACCGCGGGTCCGGGCGTCCTGCTCCACGGAGCGGCCGGGATCGGCAAGTCCGCCCTGCTCGCGGTGCTGGCCGACGAGGTCCCGCCGGAAGGCTTCGCGCTGCGGGCCGTCCCCGTCGAGGAGGACGCCAAGCTGCCCTTCGTCGCGTTGATGGACCTCTTCGCCCGCGTGCCGGAGGCGTACGTCGACGCCCTGAGCGCGGGCCCCCGTGCCGCGCTGCGGGCGGCGCTGCTGCGGGGGCACGAGCCGGTCGCGACGCAGAGCCGGCTCGCCGTGCGCGACGCGGCCGTGGAGCTGCTGCGGGCGCTCGCGGCGGCCGGCCCCGTGCTGATCGTCGTCGACGACCTCCAGTGGCTCGACACGCCGAGCGCCGAGGTGCTGTCGCTCGCGCTGCGCCGCCTCCCGCCGGGCGAGGACGTACGGTTCCTGGCCGCCGAGCGCGTCGTGGAGGGCGAGGAGCCGCTCGGGTTGCGGTGCTGCCCGCCGGGCACCGCGGCGCTGCCGGTGCCGCCGCTGTCCGACGGCGACGTGGCCGAGCTGCTGCTCGCGTTGGACGGCGCCGGGGCGGAGCTGCCCGAACGTGCGGTGCGTGCCGTCCAGGACACGGCCGCGGGCAACCCGCTGTACGCCCTGGAGCTCGGCCGCGCCCTGCTGCGGGACGGCACGCCGTTCGAGGCCGGGGACGTGCTCTCCGTGCCGCCGCGGCTGCGCGACCTGCTGCTGGACCGGGTACGGCTGCTGCCCGCCTCCGCACGGCAGACGCTGCTGGTCGCCAGCGCCGCCGCCCGCCCCACGCTGCCGCTGCTCGCGGCCGCGGGGGTCCCGGACCCGGAGGGCGACCTGGGCACCGCGGAGACCCTGGGGGTCGCCGTGGCGGACGCCGAGGGAACGATTCGCTTCCAGCACCCGCTGATCCGCGCCGCCGTGTACACCGACGCCCCCGAGCACGGCCGGCGCACCGCGCACAAGCTGCTGTCCAAGGTCGTGCCCGAGCCCGTGGAGCAGGCCCGGCACCTGGCCCTGGCCCACCCGCACGCCGACGAGACCACCGCGGCCACGCTTACGGCCGCCGCCGGCTCCGCCCGCCGCCGCGGCGCCCCCGCCACCGCCGCCGAACTGGCCGCCCTGGCGGCCCGCCGTACCCCCGAGGACCGGCCGGAGGAGCGCGCCGACCGGCTGCTGGCCGCCGCCGAGTACGCCAGCGACGCCGGCCTGCGGGGCGACGCCGACCGCGCCGCGGAGACCGTGCTCGCCGAGGCCGCCTCGCCACGGCAGCGCGTGCTCGCCCGGCTGACCATGCTGGGCAACGCCGGTCAGGCGCTGGCCGCCGCGGGCCGTCTCATCGCGGACGGCCTGGTGGAGGCCGAGGGCCACCCCGAACTGGAGGCCCGGCTGCACCAGTGGGCCGCCCTGCGCCACCTCATCGGCGGCCGGCCCGCGCAGGCCTCCGCCCACGCCCGCCGCGCCGCCGACATGGCGGTCCGGCCGGACGCCGTCGACACCCGTGTGGCCGCCCTGGCGCTGCTCGCGCGGCTGCACGCGCTGCACGGCGAGGCGGAGGCCGCCGAGGCCGCGCTCGGCGAGGCGTTCGCCCTCCCCGTGCCGCCCGACGGGCCCGGCGCCCGGGAACTGGTGCGCACCCGGGCGATCCTGGCGGCCGACGCCGACCGCATCACCGACGCCGAGAACGAGATGGCCCGTCTCCTCGGCAGGACCGGCGAGTACGCCTCCGTTGAGGAGACCGCCGCGACGCTGGTGGCACTGGTCCGTATCCAGGTGCGGTCCGGACGGTGCCGCGAGGCCCTGGACAACGTCGCCCGCTGCGCCGTGCTGCCCGTCCGGGCCGGGAACGACTCCCCGCCCGTGCTGTACGCCGCCGCGCTCGCCGAGACCGCCGGGGGGCGCCTGGAGCGCGCGCTGGAGCTCACCGACCGTACGATCCGGGCCTGCATGACCGACGGGGACCAGCTCTTCCTGCTGCGGGCCCTGGGCGTCCGCGGGCGGGCCCAACTCCTGGCCGGGGGGCGGGAGAACACCACGTCCGCGGTCGAGACGCTGCGTCAGGTGCGCAGGCTGGGGGAGACGATGGGCATCGCCGACCCGGTGATGCTGCGCTGGTACGGGGACCTCGCCGAGGCGACCGTCATCCTCGGTGACACGGACTCGGCCGCCGAGGTGCTGCGGGCGGCCCGCCGCCGTGCCGGGGTCCGGCCCTCCGCGAGCGTGCTGTCGGCCCTGGACCGTGCCGAGGGGCTGCGGGACTGCGTACTGGGCCGTTCCAAGCGGGGCGTCACCCGCATCCAGGCCGCCGCGGAGCGGCTGCGCGGCCGTTCGCTGCCCATCGACCTCGCCCGCACGCTGATCGTGCTGGGCGCCGCCGAGCGCCGTCCGCGGCGGGCGGCGGCGGCCCGGGGCGCCCTGGTCGAGGCGCTGGAGATCAGCTCCGCCGTCGGCGCGGCCCCGGTCGAGGCCCGGGCCAGGGCGGAACTGGCCCGGCTCGACGCGCGGCGGGAGACGACGGCGCGGACGCCGAACTACACGTAGTCGTAGAAGCCGTGGCCGCTCTTGCGGCCCAGCCGGCCCGCGTCGACCATGCGCTGGAGCAGCGGGGGAGCGGCGTACAGCGGCTCCTTGAACTCCTCGTACATCGACTCGGCGACCGAGGCCACGGTGTCCAGCCCGATCAGGTCGGAGAGCTTGAGCGGCCCCATCGGGTGGGCGCAGCCCATCTCCATGCCGTTGTCGATGTCCTCACGGCTGGCGATGCCGGTCTCGAACATCCGGATCGACGACAGCAGGTACGGGATGAGCAGCGCGTTGACCACGAAGCCCGCGCGGTCCTGGGCGCGGATCGGGTGCTTGCCCAGCACGTCGGTGACGAGCTTCTCGGCGCGCACCAGCGTCTGGCCGTCCGTGGTGAGGGCGGGGATCAGCTCGACGAGCTTCTGCACCGGCGCCGGGTTGAAGAAGTGGATGCCGATGACCTGCTCCGGGCGGGAGGTCGCCACGGCGAGCTTCACCAGCGGGATGGAGGAGGTGTTCGAGGCCAGGATCGCGTCGCGCCGGGTCACCACCTGGTCGAGCACCTGGAAGATCTCGGTCTTGACCTGCTCGTTCTCGACGACGGCCTCGATGACGAGGTCGCGGTCGGCGAAGTCGCCCAGGTCGGTGGTGAAGGTGAGGCGCTCAAGCGTCGCGTCGCGCTCCTCCTCGGTGATCTTGCCGCGCTCCGCCGCCTTGTGCAGCGAGTTCGTCAGCCGGGTGCGGCCCAGCTCCAGGGCCTCGCCGGTGGTCTCGGCCACCCGGACGTCCAGTCCGGCCCGGGCGCACACCTCGGCGATACCCGCGCCCATCTGGCCACAGCCCACCACACCGACACAACGGATGTCGTCGTTCAACGCCCAGCCTCTCCCTGATCGCGAGATGGAGACCCGGACCGTCGTGAGGTCCGGACCAGCCCGCTCGACATTACACCCGGCCGGCCTACCGGTCCGGGTCCCCGCGAGGGCCGCCCGGCCGGCCACGGACGCCCGCTGACCGGGTCCTGCGCCGCCCGGTGACACCCGTGTGCCGGAGGCGACGCGGGAGCCGTACGGGACGGACGCGTCCGCCGCGCGCCCGGGCCCTTCCGGCCCCGGTAGGTTGCCGGACGGGCCGGTTCGACCCAGTATCGGCGAAACATGGATATGACGGGGAATCAGGGGACAGCCGTGCGCCGACTCTCACGCAGGACCTTCGCCGCGGGCGCCGCCGGGGCGATCGGCACGGTGGCCGCCGGCGGGGCCGCGCGGGCGGCGGAGGGAACGGCCGGGAGGGCGGGGACGGCCGGGGCGCCGGCCGCGGCGGCGGGCGGTCCCGGCGCGCCGGCGCAGTTCCGCGGCATGTGGCTGGCGACGGTCGCCAACCGCGACTGGCCCACCGCCCGCGGGCTGTCGGCCCGTCAGCAGCACGCCGAACTCCTCGGTTACCTCGACCTCGCCGTCGAGCGACGGCTGAACGCCGTCGTCATGCAGGTCCGGCCGACCGCCGACGCGTTCTGGCCGAGCCCGTACGAGCCCTGGTCGGAGTACCTGACCGGGGTGCAGGGGCGCGACCCCGGATGGGACCCGCTCGGCACGGCCGTCGCGGAGGCGCACGCGCGGGGGCTGGAACTGCACGCCTGGTTCAACCCGTTCCGCGTCGCCACCCACGACGACCCGGGACGCCTCGCCCCGGACCATCCGGCCCGCCTCAACCCCCACTGGACCGTCGCGTACGGCGGCAAGCTCCACTACAACCCCGGGCTCCCCGAGGTCCGTCGCTTCGTGCAGGACGCCATGCTCGACGCCGTCCGCCGCTACCCCGTCGACGGCGTGCACTGGGACGACTACTTCTACCCCTATCCCGTCGCAGGGCAGCACTTCGCCGACGACGACGCCTTCGCCCGGTACGGGGCGGACTTCGCCGACCTCGCGTCCTGGCGGCGCGGCAACATCGACCTGCTCGTCAGCGAGACCGCCGCACGCGTCCGCGAGCTCCGCCCCGCCACCCGCTTCGGCATCAGCCCCTTCGCCGTCTGGCGCAACCGCGGCACGGACCCCCGCGGCTCCGCCACCCGCGGCGGGGTCCAGACCTACGACGACCTCTACGCCGACACGCGCGGCTGGGTCCGCGAGGGCTGGATCGACTACGTCGTGCCGCAGGTGTACTGGCACATCGGCTTCGACGTGGCCGACTACGCCACACTCGTGCCCTGGTGGGCCGACGTCGTCGACGGCACGGGCGTCCAGCTCTACATCGGCGAGGCCCTGTACCGCGCGGGTGGCGCCGGCGAGGCGGCGGCCTGGCGGGACCCGGGGGAGCTCTCCCGCCACCTCGACCTGGACCGCGACCATCCCCAGGTGCTCGGCAACGTCTTCTTCTCCGCCAAGGAGGTCGCCGCCGACCCCATCGGGGCGATGTCCCGGGTCGTCGCCGACCACTACCCGACGCGCGTCCGCACCCCCGGCCGGGGGCCGGGGGCGTAGGAGCGCACGCCTGTGGCCGCGGCCGCGCGGAGCGACGGCCGCGGTCCGCACGATCGCGTACGGGACGGCTCAGCGGGTGGGGGCCGCGCCCCGCCCGTGCTCCACCGTCGAGTCCGGTCCGGGGGACAGGATGCACTCGTGCCCGTCGTCGTAACGGACCCGGTACGGCGGCTCGCCGCCCTGCCCCATGACCTCGACGATCTCGGCCACCTTGTCGTGCTGGCCGACGACCCGCCCGTGCTGCCTGACCCGGTCACCCTTGTTCGCGTGCATCGGTCGACCTCCTGAGAACTCGGCGGTCCGCAGCCCTTGCCCCTCCAGTCTAGGTTCGGGCGTCCGCTCCGCACCCCCGGGAACGGGCCGGGGCTCAGGCCGGCCGCAGGCCGAGTTCCGCCAGAACGCGCGGGTCCGGGGTGCGCCGGTAGCCCGCCCACAGCGGGCCGCCGCAGGCGTCCAGCACCACGTCCACCACCGCGGCGAACTCCTCGGGCGGGCCGCCGCGGACGAGGTCGCGGTAGCCGCCGAGCAGCACGCCCGCGAGTTCGGGGTCGGCCTCGCGCAGCCGGCGGGGCAGCCATTTGCCGCCACCGCGCCAGTGGCCGCGGGTGACGAGCAGGAGCTCGGCGGCACCGTCGAGGAGGGCGGCGGCCACGGCGAGGAGCTCGTCCTCGTCCCGCGCGCCGAGCAGGTCGTCGCGCAGGTCGGTGACGGAGTAGCGCCGGTGGTCGCGCGCCGCGTCCGTGACCGCCGGCGGCCCGGCGGCGAGGATCCGCTCCGCGGCGTCGCGCAGCCGGGCGGCGGTCCCGTCGCGGTCGAGCAGGACGGCGCCGCGCGCGCACATGAACGCCATCGTGCCGCTGCCCCGGTCGCGGTCCCAGCCCATGAAGGCCCGGGCCGACTCGGGGGTGTGCACGAAGAGCTCGACCGGCCAGGAGCCCCACACGAACGACTCCGCGTGGCACCCGGCGGGCGGGCCGAGGACGACGACCACGTCCAGGTCGGACGTCGCCGTCCCCTCGCCGCGGGCGGTCGACCCGCCCAGGAAGCCGGCGAGGGCGTCGGGGAAGCGGTCGGCGAGAAGGGCGCGGGCCGCGCCGAGCGGATCTTCCATGCGCGGACCCTACGCCCTCCGCAGCGGGTTCAGAACGGGTAGTGCGCCTGCTGGGTGGCCAGGGTGACCCAGCGGGTGTTGGAGAAGGCCTCCAGGCCCCAGCGGCCGCCGAAGCGGCCGTGACCCGAGGCCTTGAAGCCGCCGAAGGGCGCCTGCGGTTCGTCGGCCACCGACTGGTCGTTGACGTGCACGATGCCGGTGCGCAGCCGCCGGGCGACGGCCAGCCCGTGGGTGCCGTTCTCGGTGATGACACCCGCGGTCAGACCGTGGTCGGTGTCATTGGCCAGGGCCACGGCCTCGTCGTCGTCGGCGAAGGAGGTCACGGTGACGACCGGGCCGAAGGCCTCGCCGTAGTAGATCTCCGCGTCCTTGGGCACGTCCCGCAGCACGGTGGCCGGGTGCACCGCGCCTTCCGGCTCGCCGCCACCGGTCAGCACGGTGGCGCCCTTGGCGACGGCGTCCCGTACCAGCGCGGCGACGCGCCGCGCGGAGGCCTCGCTCACCAGCGGCCCGATGACGGTGTGCGGGTGCGAGGGGTCGCCCGAGGGCAGCGTGCCTACCTTGGCGGCGAACTTGGCCGTGAACTCCTCGGCGAGACTCTCGTGGACCAGGACGCGGTCACCGGACATGCAGATCTGCCCGGAGTTGAGGAAGACGCCGAAGACGGCCGCGTCGACGGCGTAGTCCACGTCGGCGTCGTCGAGCACGACGATCGCGTTCTTGCCTCCGAGCTCCAGCACGGCGGGCTTGAGGTGGCGCGCCGCGTGCGTGCCGATGATCCGGCCGACCTCCGTCGAGCCGGTGAAGTTGACGACGCGGACCCTCGGGTCGGCGATCAGCGCCTCCGCGACCTCGGCGGCGTCCTCGCGGGCGTTGGTCACCACGTTCAGCACGCCGTCCGGCAGCCCGGCCTCGCGCAGCACGTCCGCGACGAACAGCCCGCAGGCCACCGGGGCGTCCTCGCTCGGCTTCACCACGACCGTGTTGCCCGCCGCCAGCGGAGCGGCGACCGCGCGCACCCCGAGGATCAGCGGGGCGTTCCACGGTGCGAAGGCGCCGACGACGCCGACCGGCTCGCGCACCGCCATGCCGAGGACGCCCTCCTCCTGCGCGCTCAGCACCTCGCCGCGCGGCGCGGTGATGGCGGCGGCCACCTCGCGCAGGATGTTGGCGGCCAGCCCGACGTTGAAGTACGCCCAGGGACGCGTCCCCCCGGCCTCGAGCGCCATGATCCCGGCGGCCTGCTCCGTGCGGGCCTCCAGGAGGTCGGCGGCGGTCAGGAAGATCTTGCGCCGCGCGAACGGGCTGAGCGCCGCCCATTCCGGGAACGCGGCCTCGGCGGCGTCCACCGCCCGCGTGACGTCCTTGGCGCCCCCGGCGGCGACGGTCGCGTACACCTCCCCGGTGAAGGGGCTGACGTCCTCGGCCGTGCGTCCGGAGACGGCCGGGACGTCCTTGCCGCCGATCAGCAGTTCGCGGGAGATGGTCATGGCAGCCCCTGTTCTGGCGCGCGAACATCTGCGTTCGCACAGTGAACTATCGTTCATCGACCGTTCGGGCACTGAGTCTGCGACGCGCCCTCCGAGCTGTCAACGGACCGGGACGCGCTTTGTGCACGGGGAGCGGGGGTGCGGGGGAGCGGGGGGAGGGAGTGCGGGGCGGAGGTCGCGGACGCTGTCGCGGCTCCGTGGCTCGGCTGCGGGACGCGGACCCGCCGTGCTGCGGGTCGGGCACGGCGCGCGCCTACCGGCCGCGCGCAGAACTCCTGCCGTTCACGGGTTCTGGCGCCGGGCCCGGCCGCTGTGCGCCGAGTCCGGGGCGGCGTGTCCTGTCCCCGTCGGTAAGGCCGACGCCTGCGGCGACGCCAAAGCCTCGCCCCACAGCGTGCGGGAGGCGGCGCGAGGGGCCGCCGGCGCCTGCGGCGCCGTGCGCGACGGACGGCTGCGTGCCGGTGCGGGTGCTTCGGAGCGTCGGCGTGTTCGCGAAGCCGCGCTGATCACCGCGCGGCACCGCACGCCCGGCGGCACACGGCGGCCCGCCACGCTGCGTACGGCGCCGCTTCCCACTCCGAACGGCTGCCGCGCACGGCACGTCACCAAGGAGCGGACCAAGCGTCGCCGCGCCCAGGTGACGGCCTGCGGTGTCGCGGGGGGCGTCAGGCGTCGTCGCGGCGGGCGCGCTCGGCGTCGCGCTCCTTGAGGCGGGCGGTCTCCTTGCGGACCTCGGCCTGGGTGGCGCGCTCCTTCTGCAGCCACTCCGGGGCGTCCTGCTTCAGCGCCTCGATCTGCTCCGTGGTGAGCGCCTCGGTGACCCCGCCGCGGGCGAGGCCGGAGATGGAGACGCCCAGCTTCGCGGCGACCACCGGGCGCGGGTGCGGGCCGTCGCGGCGGAGCTCCCGGAGCCACTCGGGCGGGTCGGCCTGGAGCGCGTTCAGCTCGTCGCGCGAGACGACGCCCTCCCTGAACTCGGTGGGGGTGGCCTCGAGGTACACACCCAGCTTCTTCGCCGCGGTGGCGGGCTTCATGGTCTGGGTGGAGTGGTGCGACGTCATGCCCCAAGGATATCGAGCGCCGGCGCGGCCCCCGACCGGCGCCGGGGTAGCCTGGCCGGATGACCGGCTCGGTAGCTCCCTCCTCGTTCCGCCTCGCCTACGTCCCGGGTGTGACCCCCGCCAAGTGGGTGCGGATCTGGCAGGAGCGGCTGCCGGACGTCCCGCTGGAGCTCGTGATGGTCACGGCCGCCGAAGCCCCGGGGAAGCTCCGCGGCCTCGACGCGGACGCGGGCCTCGTACGGCTGCCGATCGACCGGACGGACCTCAGCGCCATCCCCCTGTACACCGAGACGACGGTGGTCGTCGTGCCCAAGGACCACCTCGTGGCGGCGGCCGAAGAGGTGTCCCTGGCGGACCTGGCCGAGGACGTCGTCTTCCACCCCCTCGACGACACCCTGGACTGGGCGGAGTCGGCGTTCCCCGGGCGGCCCGCCGTCGAGCGGCCCGCCACGACCGGGGACGCGGTCGAACTCGTCGCGGCGGGCGTGGGGCTGCTGGTCGTGCCGCAGTCGCTGGCGCGCCTGCACCACCGCCGGGACCTCACCTACCGCCCGGTCAGCGACGCCCCGCAGTCGCGGGTGGCCCTGTCCTGGCGCGAGGACACGACGACCGACCACGTCGAGGACTTCATCGGCATCGTGCGCGGCCGCACCGTCAACAGCACGCGCGGCCGAACCCAGCCCCAGGCGCAGTCGAGCAAGCAGCGCCCGGAGGAGGGGGCGGCGCGACGCAAACCCGCCACCGCCAAGTCGTCCGGCCGTGCGTCCACGAAGACGCCCCGGCCCACCGCGAAGCGCGGGAAGCCCCGCCGGCGATCGTGACCGGGGGGATGGCACCTCCGCCATGACAGTCCGGCGGCTCTTCACGCAGGACGGGACGCACTGCTCGAAGGCCGTGTCGGGGGGTCGGGGCGGTCTCCGGAATCCCCGTCGTGGATTGCTCCGAGGGCGTCGATCAGGACGCGGTGCTGCTGGTACGGACCGTGCTGCCCGGATCCGGCCGACGCTCACCGCGCGTCAGAAGGTCGCGGCGTAACGCGATCTGCAACGGCAGGTTCTCGCCGCCGGTGTCGTGGGCGTCACCGGAAAGGAAGAGCCGAGCGGCAGTTTTCCAGCCACCGGCGTCCTCGTTCCCGAAGCCGGGATACCGCGGGTCGATGTACCGCCATTCCTCCTTGTCCCCGATCACGATCGGCTTCCCGTCGTTCACCGTGACCAGGGTGAAGGAGCCCCCGCCCTCCGCCGCCCGCACCGGAACCGCCGCCACCCCCGTGAACACGATCGCCGCTCCACCGGCGACCACCGCGCTCCGCCGTTCTCCTCACCTACGAGCCCGTCCCTTCCCTGCCGCCTGGACCGTGCACGTGGCCCACCGGCCGGAGGACCCGGTTCCCGGGAGGGCACAGAAGCTTCATGGAGCATCCGACGAGGGGCTCCGCGGGACGCGACGGCCCGTGCGTCGACTGCAGGAGAATGATCCCGCAGGGTGTCGGAGCGGGAATCATTGCATAAAAGTTCCGAGGGCCGTATAGTCATGCCATCGAAGAGGAGGGTCCATGGCATTCCGGGCAGCGGTGGCGGGAGCGAGCGGGTACGCGGGCGGGGAGATCCTGCGCCTGTTGCTGAACCACCCCGAGATCGAGATCGGCGCGCTCACCGGGAACTCCAACGCCGGGCAGCGCCTCGGCGGCCTGCAGCCGCATCTGCTGCCGCTGGCGGACCGCGTCCTGGAGGCCACGAGCGCGCAGGCGCTGGCCGGCCACGACGTCGTCTTCCTCGCGCTGCCGCACGGGCAGTCCGCCGCCGTCGCCGAGCAGCTCGGCGACACGGCGCTCGTCGTGGACTGCGGCGCCGACTTCCGGCTGAAGGACGCCGCGGACTGGGAGCGGTTCTACGGTTCCCCGCACGCCGGCACGTGGCCGTACGGCCTCCCGGAACTGCCGGGTGCCCGTGCCGCGCTGGAGGGGTCCAAGCGCATCGCGGTGCCCGGTTGCTACCCCACCGCGGTCTCGCTCGCGCTGTTCCCGGCGTACGCCGCGGGCCTGGTGGAACCCGAGGTCGTGGTCGTCGCCGCGTCCGGTACCTCCGGTGCGGGCAAGGCGGCCAAGCCGCACCTGATGGGCAGCGAGGTCATGGGCAGCATGAGCCCGTACGGGGTCGGCGGCACGCACCGGCACACCCCCGAGATGGTCCAGAACCTCTCCGCCGTGGCCGGCGAGCGGGTCTCCGTCTCCTTCACCCCGACGCTGGCGCCGATGCCCCGCGGCATCCTCGCCACCTGCAACGCCAAGGCCACGCCCGGGACCACCGCCGAGGCCGTCCGCGCCGCCTACGAGAAGGCGCTGGCCGACGAGCCGTTCGCGCACCTGCTGCCGGAGGGCCAGTGGCCCGCCACCGCCGCCGTGTACGGCTCCAACGCCGCGCTGATCCAGGTGGCGTACGACGAGGCCGCCGGCCGGGTCGTCGTCGTCAGCGCCATCGACAACCTCACCAAGGGGACGGCCGGCGGCGCCGTACAGAGCATGAACATCGCGCTCGGCCTCCCCGAGGGGCTGGGCCTGAGCACCGCGGGGGTCGCGCCATGACGCCCCGTTCCGCCGCCCGCGCCCGCCGTGCCGTCGCCGAACTGCTCACGCGAGCCGCGCCCTGCGACGCGGGCGCCGACGGGCACGGCACGGCCCCGGTGACCGGCCCGCACACCGACATCACGGCGAAGGCCGCGCCCCTGCGGTGCGCCGGCCCAGAAGCGCACAAGGAGACGACACAGTGAGCGTCACGGCAGCACAGGGGTTCACGGCGGCGGGCATCGCCGCCGGGATCAAGGAGAACGGCAACCCGGACCTCGCCCTCGTGGTGAACAACGGTCCGCGGCTCGCCGCGGCCGGCGTGTTCACCTCCAACCGCGTCAAGGCCGCCCCCGTCCTGTGGTCGGAGCAGGTGGTCAGCGGCGGCCGGGTCTCCGCCGTGGTCCTCAACTCCGGTGGCGCCAACGCCTGTACGGGCCCGCTGGGCTTCCAGGACACCCACGCCACCGCCGAGGCGGTCGCCGACGCCCTCGAGCACAGCGCGGGGGAGGTCGCCGTCTGCTCCACCGGGCTCATCGGCGTGCGCCTGCCGATGGACAGGCTGCTGCCGGGCGTCGCCAAGGCGGCGGCCGAACTCTCCGCCCACGGCGGCGAGAAGGCCGCCATCGCCATCAAGACCACCGACACCGTCCACAAGACCGCCGTGCACGAGGGCGAGGGCTGGACCGTCGGCGGCATGGCCAAGGGCGCGGGCATGCTCGCCCCGGGCCTGGCCACCATGCTGGTCGTCCTCACCACCGACGCCGACCTGGACTCCGCCGCCCTGGACGGGGCGCTGCGCGCCGCCACCCGCACCACCTTCGACCGGGCCGACTCCGACGGCTGCATGTCGACCAACGACACGGTGCTGCTGATGGCCTCCGGCGCCTCGGGCGTCACCCCCGCCGCCGGGCCCTTCGCCGCCGCCGTGGAGCAGGTGTGCGCCGACCTCGCCCGGCAGCTGATCCGCGACGCCGAGGGCGCGTCCAAGGACATCAAGATCGAGGTCGTCAACGCCGCGACCGAGGACGACGCCGTGGAGGTGGGCCGCTCCATCGCCCGCAACAACCTCCTCAAGTGCGCGATCCACGGCGAGGACCCCAACTGGGGCCGGGTGCTGTCGGCGATCGGCACCACCTCCGCCGCCTTCGAGCCGGACCGCCTCAACGTCGCCATCAACGGCGTGTGGGTCTGCAAGTCCGGCTCCGTCGGCGAGGACCGCGAGCTGGTCGACATGCGCTACCGCGAGGTCCACATCACCGCCGACCTCGCCGCCGGCACCGAGACGGCGACCATCTGGACCAACGACCTCACCGCCGAGTACGTCCACGAGAACAGCGCCTACAGCTCATGAGCGCCCGCAAGCACACCGCCCTGCCGAAGGCGCAGATCCTGATCGAGGCGCTGCCCTGGCTCACCCGGCACCACGGCAAGACCGTCGTCATCAAGTTCGGCGGCAACGCGATGGTCGACGAGGAGCTCAAGGCGGCCTTCGCGCAGGACGTCGTCTTCCTGCGGCACGCCGGCCTCAAGCCGGTGGTCGTGCACGGCGGCGGCCCGCAGATCAGCGCGCAGCTCGACAAGCAGGGCCTGGTCAGCGAGTTCAAGGCGGGCCTGCGGGTCACCACCCCGGAGGCCATGGACGTCGTCCGCATGGTGCTCGCCGGACAGGTGCAGCGCGAGCTGGTCAACCTGCTCAACCTGCACGGTCCGCTGGCCGTCGGCCTGACCGGCGAGGACGCCCACACCATCAGCGCCACCCGGCACCGCCCGATGATCGACGGTGAGGCCGTCGACATCGGCCGGGTCGGGCAGATCACCGAGATCGACACCGGCGCCATCCGGGCCCTGCTGGACGACGGCCGTATCCCGGTCGTCTCCTCCATCGCCCGCAGCGCCGACGACGGCCACATCTACAACGTCAACGCCGACACCGCCGCCGCGGCGCTCGCGGCCGCGCTCGGGGCCGAGACCCTGATGGTCCTCACCGACGTCGAGGGCCTGTACGAGGACTGGCCGCACAGCGACGAGGTCATCAGCCGGCTCACCGCGAGCGAGCTGGAGAAGCTGCTGCCCGAGCTGTCCAGCGGCATGGTGCCCAAGATGGAGGGGTGCCTGTTCGCGGTGCGCAACGGCGTCCACACCGCCCGGGTCATCGACGGGCGGGTCCAGCACTCCATCCTGCTGGAGATCTTCACCGACGAGGGAATCGGCACCATGGTGCTGCCCGACGGCGCCGACGCCGCGCGCGGCACCACATCGCGCAACGGAGGGGGACGGGCATGACCGGCACCGGCAACCAGGGGAACGAGGCGCTCACACGGCGCTGGCAGGACTCCCTGATGGACAACTACGGCACCCCGCGGCTGCCCCTGGTCCGCGGCGAGGGCGCCCGGTACTGGGACGCCGACGGCAACGAGTACCTGGACCTCCTCGGCGGCATCGCCGTCAACGCCCTCGGCACCGCGCACCCGGCGGTCGTCCGTGCCGTCTCCGAGCAGATCGCGACGCTCGGCCACGTCTCGAACTTCTTCATCGCCGAACCCACGGTCGCCCTCGCCGAGCGGCTGCTCCAGCTGTCCGGCCGCCCCGGCCGCGTGCTGTTCTGCAACTCCGGCGCCGAGGCCAACGAAGCCGCCTTCAAGATCGGCCGCCTGACGGGCCGCACCCACATGGTGGCCACCGACGGCGCCTTCCACGGCCGCACCATGGGCGCGCTCGCGCTCACCGGCCAGCCCAAGAAGCAGGAGTCCTTCCGCCCGCTGCCCGGTGACGTCACCCATGTGCCGTACGGCGACGCCGACGCCTTGCGCGCCGCCGTCACCGAGGAGACGGCGCTGGTGATGCTCGAGCCCATCCAGGGCGAGAACGGTGTCATCGTGCCGCCCGCCGGCTACCTGGCCGCCGCGCGGGAGATCACCCGCGCCACCGGCACCCTGCTCGTCATGGACGAGGTGCAGACGGGCATCGGCCGCACCGGCCACTGGTTCGAGCACCAGGCGCAGGGTGTCGAGCCGGACGTCGTCACCCTCGCCAAGGCGCTCGGCGGCGGACTGCCCATCGGCGCCACCCTCGCCTTCGGCCCCGCCGCCGACCTCCTGACGCCCGGTCAGCACGGCACCACCTTCGGCGGCAACCCGGTCGCCTGCGCCGCGGCGCTCGCCGTCCTGGACACCATCGCCCAGGAGGGCGTGCTGGAGAACGTCAAGCGCCAGGGCGAGCGACTGCGCCAGGGCGTCGAGGCGCTGGGCCACCCTCTGGTCGATCACGTGCGCGGTGCGGGCCTCCTGCTGGGTATCGTGCTCACCGGGCCGTTCTCCGCGCAGGTGCAGAAGGCGGCCCAGGACGCCGGACTCCTGGTGAACGCCGCCGTACCCGACACGGTGCGGCTCGCCCCGCCGCTGATCCTCGGTGACGCCGAGGTGGACGCGTTCCTGAGGGCGCTGCCGGGTGTCCTCGACGCCGTACACGCCGCAGAGGAACCGCGATCCGGAGAATGACACGACGATGAGCGAGGCGCAGCAGCAGGCCGGCGGGGGAGCCGCCGCCGTACCGCAGACCCGGATGGCACGCCACCGGCGGATCGTGGACATCCTGAACCGGCAGCCGGTGCGGTCCCAGAGCCAGCTCGCCAAGCTGCTCTCTGACGACGGGCTGAGCGTCACCCAGGCGACGCTCTCCCGCGACCTCGACGAACTGGGCGCGGTGAAGATCCGCACCAACAACGGCGAGCTGATCTACGCCGTGCCCAGCGAGGGCGGCTTCCGCACCCCCATGGCGCCGCTCGGGGAGTCGGTGAAGGAGGAGCGGATGCGCCGCCTCGCCGGCGAGCTGCTGATCTCCGCGGAGGCCTCGGCCAACCTCGTGGTCGTCCGCACGCCGCCCGGTGCCGCGCAGTTCTTCGCGTCCGCGATCGACCAGGCCGAGGTGTACGACATCCTCGGCACCATCGCGGGCGACGACACGGTCATGCTGATCAGCCGCGACCCGTCCGGCGGGCAGGCGGTCGCCGACCACCTGCTGCGCCTGGCCGCGGGCAGCTAGGCCGGCCCCGGGCCGTACGGCGGTTCCCCCGGCCGGAAGCCGGTGGAACCGCCGTGTCCGGGGGCTCCCCGGGGTGCGGTCAGACGACGGGGCTCAGGCCGCCGTCGAAGTTGATGCCGGTGCCGGTCACGTAGCCGGCCCGGTCGGACAGCAGGAACGCCACCAGGTCGGCGAACTCCTCGGCGCGGCCCACCCGGCCCAGCGGGATGCCGGAGTCGCGGCCCATCGTGGCGTACAGCTCCTCGAGGGGGATGCCGCGCTCCTCGGCCTGCCGGGTCCACTGGCCGCTCTCCACCAGGCCGACGAGGACGGCGTTGACGCGGATGTTGTCCGGCCCCAGTTCCTTGGACAGCGCCTTGGTCAGGGCGAGTCCGGCCGCGCGGGAGACGGAGGTCGGGGTGCTGCCGGCGCCGGGCGCCTTGGCCGACACGGCGAGGGTGTTGACGACGCCGCCGCCCCCCGCGGCGCGCAGGTGGGGGAGGGCCAGCCGGGTCAGCCGTACCGCGGCGTGCAGCTTCAGTTGCAGGTCCTCCTCCCACACCGAGTCGTCCTGGCGCTCGAAGAAACCGGCCGCGCTGCGGCCCGCGTTGTTGACCACGGCGTCGATCCGTCCCCAGCGCCCGTCGGCGGCGGCGACGAAGCGCTCGAGGTCCTCGGGACGGGTGACGTCCGCGGGTACGCCCAGCACGTCGGCGCCGCCGGCGCCGAGTTCCTTCACCACGTGCTCGATGCGTTCGGGGTCACGTCCGCACAGCGCCACCTTGGCGCCCTCGGCGGCCAGCCGTCGGACCAGGGCCGCGCCGAGTCCGTCGGACCCTCCGGTGACCAGCACGACCTTGCCGTTCAGTTGCAGATCCATGTGACGCATTCTTGCCACTGGGAACAGCTGATCGTCAAGCGCTCAACTTCGCCACGAAACGCCCGAATCCCGTGGTGTGCCAGGTCGTGCCGTCGGGGACGACGGCGAAGGCCTCCACATCGGGGAGTGCTTCCAGCCACTCGCGGGCCCGGCCGCCCATGGCGTACCCGGCCGTGGCCCAGGTGTCGGCCTCGGTGAGGGAGGCGCTCACCACGGTGAGCGAGGCGAGTCCCCCGGCGGGCGGGGCGCCGGTGTGCGGGTCGAGGATGTGGCAGCCGCGCTCGGCGGGCCCGGAGGTGGCGACGGCCAGTCCGCCCTCCGCCTCGACCACCGTGGCCAGTCCGCCCGGCCGCAGCGGGTCGGCGATGCCGACCCGCCAGGGGCCGCCGGTCAGCTGGACGTCGCCGCCGCCGTTGAGGCAGACCTTCCCGGCGCCCGCCTCCGTGAGCGTCCGGACGGCCCGCTCCACGGCCCAGCCCTTGACCAGGCCCGTGGGGTCGGGCGCGGTGCCGGGGCCGGCGTAGCGCGGGGTGAACCAGCCGCCGGTGCGGCGCTCGGCGTCCTCGCACAGCTCCAGGACCTCCCGCACCTCGGCGGAGCAGCCGGCGAGGGCGAGTTCACCGCGGCCGAGCCGGCTGACCTCGCTGTCGGCGCGGAAGGTGGAGAACACCGCGTCGACCGCATGCAGGCCCGCCACCGCCGCGTCCAGGGCGGTCCGGACGCGCGGGTCGCGGGCGCCGCGCACGTCGAAGGAGAACACCGTCCCCATGCAGTGCTCCACGTGCCGCAGGCGCGGCGGGTTCTCGGGCATCGTCAGGCACCGGCCCTGTCCAGGGCGCTCTGCAGCGACTTCCGGTAGCCCTCGCTGGTGAAGGAGGCGCCGGAGACGGTGTCGATCTGCGCGCTCTGGGCGGTCACCGCGGCCTGGTTGAGCTCCGGGACGGCGGTGGCGGTCAGCTGGTCGCTGGTGGGGGTGCCGGCGGGCGCCTGGACGGCGGCCGCCGAGACGATCCGCCCGCCCTCGACCGTGATCTTCACCTGGACGGGCCCGTAGCTGGTCTGCGCGACGTCGCCGGTGACGGTCCTCCGCGCGGGCGCGCCGCCCTGCCCGTCCTGCCCGCCCGGCTTCCGCGCACCGCCGTCGCCGCCGGAGCCGCCGCCGTCCGCGGGGGCCGAGGCCACCGGGACCGACGGGTCGGGGCCGGCGGGCGAGGGGGCCGCGGAGACCGGCGGCAACGGCTGCGCCGGGCCGCCGGCCTGCGAGGTGAAGGGCGCCGTCGTCGGCTTCAGGGCGAGCAGCAGCACGACCCCGGAGACGGTCGTCACGCTGCTCAGGAGGATCCGGCGCAGCGGGTGCTTCTTCTTCACTCGGACCTCACATCTCGAAGGACTCGTGGTGGATACGGCGTTCCGGCACGCCCGCCTCGCGCAGCGCGGAGTACGACTCCTCGGCCAGCCCCGGCGGGCCGCACAGGTACACGTCGTGCCGGTCGATGTCCGGCAGCATCCGCCGCAGTCCCTGGGCGGTGATCTCCGGGCGGGCGCCGTCGGGTCCGTTCACCGCGTACACCAGGCGCGCGCCGCGTTCGGCCGCGATCTCCTCCAGCTCGGCCCACAGCGCGAGGTCCTGCCGGCTGCGGGCCCGGTAGAGCAGGGTGAGGTCGCCGGGCGCGGCCGGCAGCGTCTCGAACAGCGCCCGCAGCGGGGTGATCCCGGCGCCGCCCGCCAGCAGCAGCACCTTGCCGCCGCGGCGGCGGGAGGCCGTCATGGCGCCGTAGGGGCCCTCCGCCCACACCCGGGTGCCGGGTTCGAGCGAGGCGAGCGCGGAGCTGTGGCCCCCGACCGCCTTGACGGTGATCCGCAGCAGGTCGGGCCGCGGCGGTGCCGACAGGGAGTACGGGTTGGCGCTCCAGCGCAGCCGCGGGGCGAGGAAGCGCCAGCGGAAGAACTGGCCGGGCTCGGCGCCGAGGCGGTGCAGCCGGCGTCCCGTGATCAGCACCGAGACCACGCCCGGCGCCTCCTCCACGGTCTCCGCGACCCGCATCCGGTGCCGCATGTTGAGCCGGACCGGCACCAGCACCCGGTACCAGAGCACCAGCGCCGTCACCGACCCGTACAGCGCGTACCAGATGCCGCGCGCGGTGGCGCTGCCCGCGAACTCGGCGCCGGTGGCGAGCTGGTGCCAGAAGGTCAGGTAGACGGCGGCGTAGGTCAGCAGGTGGACGTAGTACCAGGTCTCGTAGCGCATCCGGCGGCGCAGCGCCCCCGCCGAGACGAAGCCGATGACCAGCAGCAGCGCGGTGCCGGCGGTCGCCTCGATCATCCGCGGGTAGTCCATGACCACGGACACCGACTGCTGCGCGATCGGCTGCCCCGACTGCTCGGAGTAGCCCCACAGGATCAGCGCGACGTGGACGACGACCAGCGAGACGGCGTAGCGGCCGCTCATCGCGTGCCAGCGGGCCACCCGGTCGCTGCCCACGCGCCGTTCCAGCGCGGGGACCCGGGCCATCTGCAGGACGACCAGGGCGATGGCGTAGCCGCCGAGCAGCCCGGTGATCCGGCCCGTGGCGGTGAGCCGGCCGGCCGCGGTCGGCTGGACGTAGGGGGTGTTGCCCCACCACAGCCACACGACCCCGGCGGCGCCCGCCCAGGCCAGGAGGAGCAGCGGGATCGCGGGGGAACGGCGGGGCCGGATCCGGCGCATGGCCTGCCGCCTGCCCGCCCTGCTGTTGTGGATCATCGTGGTCGTGGCCGCCATGCGCATGGGTACGCACGGCCCCGCGCCGCCGCTCAAAGCCCGGGTTCTCCCCATGTGGCGCGCGCCGTTGTGGTATTGCCGCGCGCACCGGGGAGCGGCCGTGCCGGGGCGGTCGGCGGCGTCCTCGGCACGGTTGCCGCGGCCGCCCGCCGACACGCCGGTGACCTGCGAGGACATCGCCGATTGACGAAGCATGCAGAGGAGTGCATACTTATACCCAACAGCGTATGCATCATCACCACCGCCATACGCACTCGACCTCGCGCACCAAAGGAGAGACCCGTGACCGAGCGCGTCGTACTCGCCTACTCGGGCGGACTGGACACCTCCGTCGCCATCGGATGGATCGCCGAGGAGACCGGCGCCGAGGTCATCGCCGTGGCCGTGGACGTCGGCCAGGGCGGCGAGGACCTGGACGTCATCCGCAAGCGGGCGCTCGCCTGCGGCGCGGTCGAGGCCGAGGTCGCCGACGCCAGGGACGAGTTCGCCGACGAGTACTGCCTCCCGGCGATCAAGGCCAACGCCCTCTACATGGACCGCTACCCGCTGGTCTCCGCGCTCTCCCGGCCGACCATCGTCAAGCACCTGGTGGCGGCCGCCGAGAAGCACGGCGCCTCGATCGTCGCCCACGGCTGCACCGGCAAGGGCAACGACCAGGTCCGCTTCGAGGCCGGCATCTCCTCCCTCGCCCCCGAGCTGACCTGCATCGCGCCGGTCCGCGACTACGCGATGACCCGGGACAAGGCGATCGCGTTCTGCGAGGAGAAGAACCTCCCCATCGCCACCACCAAGAAGTCCCCCTACTCGATCGACCAGAACGTCTTCGGCCGCGCCGTCGAGACCGGCTTCCTCGAGGACATCTGGAACGCCCCGATCGAGGACGTCTACGAGTACACCCAGAACCCGGCCGCGCCCCGCGAGGCCGACGAGCTGGTCATCAGCTTCGAGCGGGGCGTCCCGGTCGCGATCGACGGCAAGCCCGTCACCGTGCTGCAGGCGATCCAGCAGCTCAACGAGCGCGCGGGCGCCCAGGGCGTCGGCCGGATCGACATGGTCGAGGACCGCCTGGTCGGCATCAAGTCCCGCGAGGTGTACGAGGCCCCGGGCGCGATCGCCCTGATCACCGCCCACCAGGAGCTGGAGAACGTCACCGTCGAGCGCGAACTCGCCCGCTACAAGCGGCAGGTGGAGCAGCGCTGGGGCGAGCTGGTCTACGACGGCCTGTGGTTCTCCCCGCTCAAGCGGGCCCTGGACGGCTTCATCGAGGAGGCCAACCAGCACGTCACCGGCGACATCCGGATGACCCTGCACGGCGGCCGCGCCGTCGTCACCGGCCGCAAGTCCGCCGAGTCCCTGTACGACTTCAACCTGGCGACCTACGACACCGGCGACACGTTCGACCAGTCCCTCTCCAAGGGCTTCATCGAGATCTTCGGCATGTCGTCGAAGATCGCGGCCAAGCGCGACCTGGCCTAGCCCGTAGCCTCGACCACGGCAGCCCGCCTCCCCGCCCCCGTGGCGGGGAGGCGGCCGCACATCCACCCCCGACGGAAGCGAGCAGAGCAGTGACCACCAACAGCGGCGACGTCCGGCTCTGGGGCGGGCGTTTCGCCGACGGCCCCGCGGAGGCGCTGGCCAAGCTCTCCGCGTCCGTCCACTTCGACTGGCGGCTCGCGCCGTACGACATCGCGGGCTCCCGCGCCCACGCGCGCGTGCTGCACAAGGCCGGCCTGCTGAGCGAGGTCGAGCTGACCCGCATGCTCGCCGGCCTCGACCAGCTGGAGTCCGACGTCGCCGACGGCTCCTTCACCGGGACCATCGCCGACGAGGACGTCCACACCGCCCTGGAACGCGGACTGCTGGAGCGCCTCGGCCCCGACCTCGGCGGCAAGCTGCGCGCCGGCCGGTCCCGCAACGACCAGGTCGCCACGCTCTTCCGGATGTACCTGCGCGACCACGCCCGGATCGTGGGGGGCCTGATCGCCGAGCTGCAGCAGGCCCTGGTCCGGCTGGCCGAGACGCACAGGGACGTCGCCATGCCCGGCCGCACCCATCTGCAGCACGCCCAGCCGGTGCTCTTCGCCCACCACGTGCTCGCCCACGTCCAGGCGCTGTCCCGGGACGCCGAGCGCCTGCGGCAGTGGGACGCGCGCACCGCCGTCTCGCCGTACGGCTCCGGCGCGCTCGCCGGCTCCTCGCTCGGGCTGGACCCGGAGGCGGTCGCCAGGGACCTCGGCTTCGAGCACGGCTCGGTGGCCAACTCCATCGACGGCACGGCCTCGCGCGACTTCGTCGCCGAGTTCGCCTTCATCACCGCCATGATCGGCGTCGACCTCTCGCGGATCGCGGAGGAGGTCATCATCTGGAACACGAAGGAGTTCTCCTTCGTGACCCTCCACGACGCCTTCTCCACCGGCTCGTCGATCATGCCGCAGAAGAAGAACCCGGACATCGCCGAACTCGCGCGCGGCAAGTCCGGGCGGCTCATCGGCAACCTGACCGGCCTGCTCGCCACGCTGAAGGCGCTGCCGCTGGCGTACAACCGGGACCTGCAGGAGGACAAGGAGCCGGTCTTCGACTCCTGCGACACCCTCGAGGTCCTGCTGCCCGCCTTCACGGGCATGATGGCCACGCTCACCGTCAACCGGGAGCGCATGGAGGAACTTGCCCCGGCCGGCTTCTCGCTCGCCACGGACATCGCCGAGTGGCTGGTGAAGCAGGGCGTGCCCTTCCGTGTCGCGCACGAGGTCGCGGGGGAGTGCGTCAAGGTCTGCGAGGCCGAGGGCATCGAGCTGGACCAGCTCACCGACGAGCAGTTCGCGAAGATCTCGCCCCACCTCACGGCCGAGGTGCGCACCGTGCTCGACGTCCACGGCGCGCTGGCCGCCCGCGACGGCCGCGGCGGGACCGCGCCGTCGGCGGTCGTCGTCCAGCTCGCCGAGGTCAAGCGGGACCTGGCCGTCCAGCTCGCCTGGGCACAGGCCAAGGGCTGATCCCGCAGTCGGGGAGCCCGGCCGGGTCCGTCCACCCGGCCGGGCTTCTTCGTCCTCTCGGATGAGACATCAATGTCTCATTCGGGTTACCCTTGTCTCATGAGCTTCGATCGTGAGCAGGTCCTGCGGGACGCGGCCGACCTGCTGTCGCGGCGCGCCACCGCCTCCATGGACGAGATCGCCAAGGCCGCCGGCGTCAGCCGCGCCACGCTCCACCGGCACTTCCCCGGCCGGGACGCGCTCGTGCGGGCCCTCGGTCTGCTCGGCATCGAGCAGACCGAGGAGCGCCTGGACGCGGCGCGGATCGAGGAGGGCGACCCCGTCGAGGCCGTCCGCCGGCTCATCGCCGAGGCCGGGCCCGTCTCCGGCTTCCTCGCCTTCCTCTACGGCGAGAACCAGATCTACGACTTCGCCGAGATCAACGAGGGCTGGGCACGCATCGACGCCCGGGTCGCCGCCCTCTTCCGGCGCGGCCAGGAGACCGGCGCCTTCCGCTACGACCTGACCCCCGCCTGGCTCGTCGAGGCGCTGTACGCGCTCATCGCCGCCTCCGCCTGGTCCGTCCAGGACGGCCGCACGGCCCGCCTCGACTCGGCCCGCATGGTCACCGAACTGCTGCTCGGCGGGATGCTGCGCCACCCCCGGAGCGGATCATGACCACCGCCGCACCCGTCACGGGCGCGCGCCACGACGACCGCGGCCACCCCGCCCGCTGGCTCGCCCTCGGCGTCCTCACCCTCGCGCTGCTGCTCATCGCCGTCGACGCCACCGTGCTCGGTCTCGCCGTGCCCTTCCTCAGCGCGGACCTGCGGCCGACCTCCACCCAACTGCTGTGGATAGGCGACGTCTACTCCTTCGTCATCGCCGGACTGCTCGTCTCCATGGGCGGTCTCGGCGACCGCATCGGCCGCAAGCGGCTGCTGCTCACCGGCACCGCCGCCTTCGGCGCGCTCTCCGTGTTCGCCGCGTACGCCACGAGCCCCGGCATGCTCATCACCGCCCGCGCCCTCATGGGCGTCGCGGGCGCCACCCTCATGCCGTCCACGCTCGCGCTGATCCGCACCCTCTTCCCCGACCCGCGCGAACGGAGCTTCGCCATCGGCGTCTGGGGCGCCGTCTCGACCGCGGGCGCCGCCCTCGGACCGGTCGTCGGCGGGATCCTCCTCGAGCACTTCTGGTGGGGCTCGGTCTTCCTCATCAACCTGCCCGTCATGGCACTGCTGCTCGTCGTCGGCGCCCGGCTGCTGCCCGAGTCCCGCGACCCCGCGCCCGGCCCCTGGGACCCGCCCAGCGTCCTGCTCTCGCTGGTCGGCATGTTCGGCGTCGTCTACGCCGTCAAGCAGCTCGCCGTGCACGGCCCCGGCCCCGGCGCGGCCGGCGCCGGCCTGCTCGGCGCGGCCTGCCTGCTCGCCTTCGTCCGCAGGCAACTCGCCCTGCCCAAGCCGCTGCTGGACGTACGGCTCTTCCGGCACCGCGGCTTCTCCGGCGCGGTGCTGGCCGACCTGCTCACCGTGCTCGGCCTCGCCGGGAGCGTCTTCTTCCTCTCCCAGTTCCTCCAGCTCGTCCAGGGCCGCTCCCCGCTCCAGGCGGGCCTGTGCGAACTGCCCGCGACCCTCGGCGCCGCCGCCACCGGTCTCGCCGCCGGCGCCGTGGCGCGTCGCTGGTCGGTCCGCGTGGCCGCCGCCGGCGGACTCGTCGCCACCGGACTCGCCCTGCTCGCGCTCCTGGCCCTGCGCCCCGGCACGGGGTACCTCCTCCTCGGCGCCGCGCTCCTGGTCGTCGGCGCCGGAGCCGGGCTGTCGTTCACCGTCACGGCCGACGTCATCCTCTCCAGCGTCCCGCCGCAGCAGGCCGGTGCCGCCTCGGGTGTCTCGGAGACCGCGTACGAACTCGGCGCGGCCCTGGGCATCGCCCTCCTGGGCTCCGTCGTCACCGGCATCTCCGGCGGTCCCGCCGCGGCCGACCCCGCCGCCTTCACCGACGGCCTGCGCGCCGCGTCCGGGGCCGGCGGCGCCGTCCTGCTGCTGGCCGCCGGCGCCGCCTGGCGCCTGCTGCGCGGCCAGCGGCTGGCCGAGCGGCGGGTCCCGGTGGGCCCCTGAGGGCCGGGCGGCCCCGGACGGAGCCGCCGCTCCTTGCCCGGGGCCGGCTCAGCCGCCGCCGGGGTCGTCGAGGGTGAAGACCGTCAGCCACTGCCCGCCCGCGGGCGTGTAGCCCAGGTCCATCAGCGCCGTGGTCACCGCGGGCATGTGCGCCGCGCCGTACAGGATCCCGGCCGTGAACGGCTCGGTACGGCCGGCGCGGGAGCGGTGCAGGTGGGTCACGGCGTCGATCAGCAGGCGGTCGCGCTGGTGCAGCACCAGGTCGTCCGTCCGGAGCTCCGTCTCCTCCTCGTCGTCGACCGGCAGGTCCTCCAGCCGCATGTGCCGGGCGAGGAAACGGCGGGTGCCCAGCAGCCGCATGCCCGCGACGTAGGCGGGCACGAGCGCGGCAATGGCCGCCCGCTCCCGCAGCGGCAGCCGCCGCCACCGCTCGTCGAACTCCTCGCCCCTCATGTCCGGGCAGATCACCGGCACACCGAGCGTCGTGAAGTCGATGTCCTGGACGACCAGCCCGAGACGCTCGCTGCCCGAGAGGCTGCGGTAGGACCGGGTCAGGGCACGCGTCACCGTGCTCCCCCGGACGCCCTCGGCGATCACCAGGTCGCACGTGGCGCGCAGACGGGCCGTCACCGCCTCGTAGAAGGCCGGCTCCGCCAGATGGATCATCGGGTACAGCTCGAAGACCAGCGCCGTCCCGCGGCTGCGGAAGCGGATGACCGCCGACCGTACCCCCGCCAGCTCCGTGACCTCTATGTACTGCACAGGTCCCCCCCCGCCCCGGTGGATCCGTCATCCGGGAGGACGCTCCGCGCCGGTCGGCGGGTTGCGGCGGCCGCCGGCCCCGACTCCGGCCGCACGGCGCCCGGTCGACTCCGTATGCTGCCGGTACCCGCCGCGGGGGAGGGAGCGCCATGAGCACGGACGCACGGCCCGGTCAGGACACCGACGCCCTGGCCGTCCTGAGGGAGTTCACCCTCGACTGCCGCTACGAGGACGCCGAGGCGCTCATCGGCGCCGAACTCGCCCGCGCGGCGGACGACCCGGTGCGGACGGCCCGACTGCACGTCGCCCGCGGCCGGTTGCGGCTGCGGCGCCACGAACACCGGTCAGCGCTGGACGAGTTCGCCGAGGCCCTGCGCCACGACCCGGAATGCGGCCCCGCCGCGGGGTGGCGCGTCGCGGCGCTCGACCGCATGGGCCGCCGGGACGAGGCCCTGGCCGAGGGCACGGCGGCCGCGGCGCGGCTCCCGGAAGCCGCGGACGTCCACACGGCGCTCGGCTGGCTGCACCACCGGGCATGCCGCTGGGACGAGGCACTGGCGGCCTTCGAACGGGCCACGGCCGCCGGACCGCGCCAGGCGGAGGGCTGGATCGGCGCCGCATGGACCCGCGTCGAACTCGGCGACACCGCGGCCGCCCTGCGCGGCCTGGAGGACGCCGAACGCGCCCTCGCCGACCCCGTCGAGGTCCGCTGCGCCGCCGTACGGATCGCGGCGGGCCGGGGCGGGAACGAACTCGCCGACGCCAAAATGGCCTCCGCCCGCTCCCTCGACACCGACGACGTCGCCGTGCTGACGGCGCAGGTCCGGTACGAGAGCGGCCGCGGGGACGCCCGGGCCGCGCTGGAGGCCGCCGAGCGCCTCGTCGCCCGCTACCCGCGACGGCCCGAGGCGCACGTCGAACACGCCCGCCGCCTGATCGGCCTCGGACGCACGGACGAGGCGGTCGCGGCCTGCGACCGGACGCTGGCGCTCGCACCCCGCGCCGACCTCGCGTGGGAGTGCCGGGCCGAGGCCCAGCGACGGGGCGGTGACCCGCAGGCCGCACGCGCGACCGGACGGCGGGCGGTGCGGGAGTGCCCGTACGCGGCCGACGTCCGGCTGGAACTCGCCCTCGCCGAACTGGCCGTCGGGGCGCTCGACCGCGCCCTCGCCCTCACCGACGAGGCCCTGGCACTCGACCCGTGCTCCCGCTGGGGGCTGAGCGTCCGGGCCGAACTGCTCCTGCGCGGCGGCGACGTGGACGGGGCGGTCGCGGTCGCCCGGCACAGTGCCGCGCTGCGGCCCGCCGACCCGGAGGAACTGGCCGCCCTCGCCGGGGTCCTGGGCGCGGCCGGCCGGTACGACGAGGCGCTGGACGCCGTCACGCGCGCCAGGGAACTCGACCCGTCCGACACCTCCCTGATGGAGCGTGCGCTGGCCCTGCTGCGCGGCGCCCACCGCTGGGACGACGCGGCGGAGTCGATCGCCGCGCTGCGCGCCGCCGACCGTACGGGCCGCCTGGAAGGGCTGCTCCTGGAGGAGCAGGCCTGCCTGTCCTTCGCGCGGCAGCATCACGCCCGGGCCGTGGAGGAGTGCGAGGCCGCACTGCGGGCGGAACCGGGACGCGCTTTCACGGCCCGCCTGCGCGTCCGTTCCCTGCACGCCCTCGGCCGGCTCGCCGACGCGGAAGCCGCCGCCCGGGAGGGCGTCGACGCCGCCGCCGACGACCCCCGGGCGCACGCGCTCCTGGCGACGGTCCTGTTCGCCGCCGAGCGCACCGACGAGGCACTCGCGGTCGTGGACCGCGCCCTGCGACTCGACGCCCACGCACTGGAGCCCCACGTCGCCAGGCTCGACGGCCTCCGGGCGGCGGCACGCTGGAGCGAGGCCGATGACGCCCTGGAGGAGGCCGTACGCCGGGGCGTGCCCGCCGACGTGGTGGCCGTCCAGCGCGCCAGGACGGCCCTCGGCCGGGACGACCACGACGCGGCCCTCGCCGCGGCCGAGGAGTGCCTGCGCCTGCGCCCGGACGACGACGAGGCGCTGGAGCTGATCGCCACGGCGCACGTCGGCCGTGCCGACTGGCCCGCGGCCGAGGTGGCCGCCCGCCGGGCCGCCGCCGCGGCGCCCCGCTCGGGGGCGGGGCCCACGCTGCTCGCGCAGTGCTTCGGCGAGCAGGACCGCAGGGCCGAGGAGTGCGAGGCGTACGAGGAGGCGCTGCGGCGCGAGCCGGACCACCGCGACGCGCTGCTCGGCAGGCTCGCCGCCCTGCGGGCGCTCGGACGCTGGGAGGACGCCGAGCGGGCCGCCGGGGACGCCGCCGGGCTCCGGCCCGACGACCCCGAGGTGCTGATCGCCGTCGGCCGGCTCCACGCCGCGATGGAACGCCCCGGCGAGGGCCTGCCGTTCGCCCGGCGCGCCGCGGAACTCACCGACGACGGCCCCGACGCCGTCGACCTGCTGGGCTGGCTGCTGCGCCGGTCACGGCGCTGGGACGAGGCGGAGCGGACGCTGCGGCGCGTCGCCGACCGGCGTCCCACGGCGCCGGACGCCCACATGGACCTGGCCTACTGCCTCTGGGACCAGGACAAGGACACGGAGTGCCTGGAGAGCGTGGACCGCGCCCTCGCCCTGCGGCCCGACCGCGTCCGTACGCTGACCTTCAAGGTGGAGGTGCTGTGCTCGCTGCGGCGCTGGAGCGAGGCGGAGGCCGTCGCCCGCCAGGCGCGCGGCAGCCGTCCGGAGATCGCCGCCGCGCACGTCGCGACCGCCCAGGTGCTCGCCGACACCTTCCGCCGCGAGGAGGCCCTGCCGCACCTGAGACGGGCCCTGCAGCTCGACCCCCGGCACGAGTGGGCGACCCGGCTGCTGGTCGACACCCTCGCCGCGCTGGGCCGCTTCGAGGAGGCGGAACAGGCCGCGGAGGCGCTGCTCGGCAGGGTCCCGGACGCGACGTCCGTGCGGTGCCGGCTCGCCGCCGTGCTCCGCGCCCGGCACCGGTACGACGAGGCCCTGGCCCAGTGCGAACGCGCCGTGGCCGACGCCCCGTACAGCGTGGCCGCCCACGACCAGCACGTCACCACCCTGCGCGAATGCGGCAGCCTGGACGAGGCCGAGAGCCGCGCCGAGGAGTTCACCCGCGCCCGCCCGCACCTGGTGTCGCTGCGGTTCCAGCTGGCCGCGGTGCACGCGGAGCGCGGCGACCACGGCGCGGCCCGGCAGGTCCTGGACGAACTCCTCGAATCCGCCTCCGGCCCCCTCGGGCGGGCGGAGGCCCGGGCCGCGACCGGCTGGGTCGCGCTGATGGACCAGCGGCCGCTGGAGGCGGCGGACGCCTTCGCGGAGGTCCTGCGGGAGTGGCCGCACGACCACGACTTCCGGATCGGCCGAGCCTGGTCGCTGGTACGCCTGGCGGACCTCGGCCCCGGCACCCCCGAGGCGCAGGCGCGCCTGGCCGACGCCACCGCCCACTGCCGTGCGGTCGCCCGGGAGGACCCGCGCAGCGCCGCCGCCCACACCTGCCTCGGGCTGATCGCGCACCGGCGCGGCGAACCGGCCGCCGCCGAGCGGCACTTCACCCGCGCCGTCGAGCTGGACCCGTACGGGCGCCCGCACACCGAACTGGGCGCCCTCCTCGTGCAGCTCGGCCGGTACGCGGAGGCGGAGACCGTGCTGCGCCGGGCCGTCGGGCTGGACTGGTACGACGTCCAGGCCCACGTCGAACTGGGCAGCCTCGCGCTGCACCGGGCCCGGGAGGGCGGGGGCGCGGCGGCGACGGCCGAGGCGGCCGGCGAGTTCCGCCGGGCCGTCGCGGTCGACCCGGACAGCGGCAGCGCGGCCCTCGGGCTCGCCGTCGCACTGGCGGAGGGCACCGGTGACCTCGGCGCCGCCGAGGAGGAACTGCGGCGGGTGCTCGCCCGGCCCGGGGTGCGGGACCAGCCGGCCTGGCAGTTGCGGCTCGCCCTCGCGCGCCTGCTGGTGCAGGCCGGCGACGCCGAGCAGGACGCCGACCGCTACCGCGACGCCGGCCAGGAGGCCCGCGCCGCCATCCGGCTGGCCGAGCGCGAGGCCGAACCGCACTTCGTGGCGGGCGTCGTGGAGCAGCGCCTGGGCACGCAGACCGTCGACGTCCGGCTGAAACTGCTGCACCGGCGCCGGGCCCAGCGCTTCCTGACCCGCTGCCGCCGTCTCGACCCGGCGCACCAGGACGCGCAGCGGGCGCTGCGGCTGCTGGAGGAGGACGCCAGGGCCGCGCGGGGGAGCCGGCTGAGCAGCGCGGTCCTGGTGCTGGTGGCGACCGCCGTGCTCGGCGCGGCCTGGGTGGACTTCCTGTGGAAGCACCACGTCACCGCCGTGATGCTCACGACGCTCACCCCGGTGCTGGCCGGCCTCATCGCGGTCGGCTTCCTGCTGCCGGTGCTGATCCGGCTCAAGCTGCCCGGCGGGATGGAGGCCGACCTGTCCGCGAGCATCGGGCAGATCTCCCGGGGCCCGCGCGGAGAGGTCGCGCTCACCCCGGCGCGGACGCCCGCCGGCAACGGGCCGGCCGGCCGGATGCCGCGTCTGTGAGCGGGGCAGGGGGCGGTGCGGTCGCGCGCGGGGGTGCGGCGGAAACGGTGGCGGCTACGCCGCCGTCGCGTGGTCCCCGGCCTTGGTCGCCTTCGCCTTCGTCGCGTAGATGTCGACGTACTCCTGGCCGGACAGCCGCATCACATGGCTCATCACCTCGTCGGTGACGGCGCGCAGCACGTAGCGGTCGCGGTCCATGCCCTCGTAGCGGGAGAACTCCAGCGCCTTGCCGAAGCGGACGGTGAAGCGGTGCAGCCGCGGGACGCCGGCGCCGCCGGGCTGGATGCGGTCGGTGTCGACCATCGCGAACGGGACGACCGGCGCCCCGGTCATCAGCGCCAGCCGTGACACGCCCGTACGGCCGCGGTAGAGGCGGCCGTCGGGGGAGCGGGTGCCCTCGGGGTAGATGCCGAAGACCCGGCCCTCGTCGAGGATGCGACGGCCGGTCATGAGCGCGGCGACCCCGCCGTGCCCGCCGTCGCGGTCCACGGGGATCATGCCGACCGAGGTGAAGAAGGCCGCCATCAGCCGGCCCTTGACCCCGGGGGTGGTGACGTACTCGTCCTTGCCGATGAAGAAGACCTGACGCTTCACGACCAGCGACAGGAACATCGAGTCGATGAAGGTGACGTGGTTGCCGGCGAGGATCACGGGTCCGTCGCCCGGGATGTGCTCCGCGCCCTCGACCCTGGGGCGGAACAGTACGCGCATCAGTACTCCGAGCAGTGCCTTGAGGATGATGCGGAACAACGGGTCCTCCGGTCGTGGTCGGCGGGAGTCGGCCGGACGCCCGCGGGGTTTCGCTCACCAGTGTGCGCCTCCCCCGGTGAGGACGATACTTCCGCCACGGCGCGACACGCACACCGGGTTCACACGACCGGTACGCATTGTTGACGTGCGTTCCCGTCACGTTCCGTCGCTCGCCGCCCGCGGGCAACACGGGCCCGCCTACGATGCGCCCGTCGCTTGGCAGGTTCCGGACGAACGTTCGGCCCGACACGAGGGAGCGCACATGACGCACGAGCAGCAGGCCGGCCGGGAGCAGGGCAGGGGGCCCGGGCGCCGGGCGCTGATCGGGGCCGCGGCGCTCGGCGCCGGCGTCACCGTGCTCGGCGGCGCGGGCACCGCCGCGGCCGGCGAGCGGAACTCCTCGCACGGCTCCTCGCACGGTTCCGTCCCCGTCCTCCCGCTGCCGGTCCCGACCGTCGTCGGCCACCGCGGCGCGAGCGGCTACCGCCCCGAGCACACCCTCGGCTCCTACCAGCTCGCCCTGGACCTCGGCGCGGACGTCATCGAGCAGGACGTCGTCCCCACCAAGGACGGCCACCTCGTCTGCCGCCACGAGCCGGAGATCGGCGGCACCACGGACGTCGCCGACCACCCCGAGTTCGCCGCCCGCCGGACCACCAAGACCATCGACGGGGTAGCCACCACCGGCTGGTTCACCGAGGACTTCACCCTCGCCGAGCTGAAGACCCTGCGCGCGGTCGAGCGCCTGCCCGCACAGCGGCAGCACAACACCCTCTACAACGGCCACTTCGAGGTGCCCACCTTCGAGGAGGTGCTGCGCTGGGCCGACGAGCAGGGCCGCCGCCGCGGCAAGGCGGTGTGGCTGCACGTCGAGACCAAGCACCCCACCTACTTCCGCGGCATCGGCCTCGGCCTGGAGGAGCGCCTCGCCAAGCTGCTGCGCCGCTACGGCCGCGACAAGCGCAACTCGCCGCTGTTCCTGCAGTCCTTCGAGCCCGGCAGCATCCAGCGGCTCGGCGCGCTCGGCCTGCGCAACCCCAAGGTCGTCCTGCTGGACGCGGCGACCACCCGCCCGTACGACTTCGTCGCCGCCGGTGACCCGCGCACCGTCGCCGACCTGGTCACCCCGGCCGGCCTGAAGTGGATCGCCGGTTTCGCGCAGGGCATCGGCCCCACCCTGAACCTGATCATCCCGCGCGACGCGGCCGGCAAGCTCGGCAAGCCCACCACCCTGGTGCGCGACGCCCACAAGGCCGGGCTGATCCTGCACCCCTACACGATGCGCAACGAGAACAGCTTCCTGCCCGCCGACTTCCGGGTCGGCACGGACCCCAACGCCTACGGCGACGCCTTCGGCGCCTTCAAGGTCTACTTCGAGCAGGGCATCGACGGCATCTTCTCGGACAACTGCGACACCGCGCTCCTGGCCCGCGCGGAGTTCCTCGCCCGGAGGTGATCGTCAACACCGGGTGATCCTCCTCCCGCGCACGGGTGGTTCCCCCGCCAGGGGGCAACCACCCGGCGCGGCACGGGTGTCCCGGCGGGCATGACCCCGCGCGTACGACACGAAGAACTGACCGCCATCCGCCCGCTGCTCGCCGCCGAGGCCGCGGCCGAGGCGGTCCCCGCCTGCGTCGAGGCGGCCGACCTCGAGCAGTCGGTGTGGCTGCGGCTGCTGGAGCTCCCCGAGCCGCCCGCCGACCCCGCCCGCTGGCTGCGCCGGGCGGTGCGGGCCGAGGCCCGCCTGGCCGTGCGCCGGGCCCGCCGGGAGACGCCGTACGGCCCCGGCCGCCACCTGGCCGCCGAGGCCCTGCCGAGCACCGAACAGCAGGTGCTCGCCGCCGAGCAGCGCCGCACCCTGCTGGCCGCCGCGCGCCGGCTGCCCGGCCGCTGCCCGGAACTGGTGTCCGCCCTGATCTCCCGTTCCGACCCCACGTACCGGGAAATCTCCCGGGAGTTGGGTATCTCACAGGGCAGCCTCGGCCCGATGCGTTCCCGGTGCCTGAGTTGCCTGCGTACGATCCTCGGAACCGGGGTTGCATCACCCGTACGACGGGGTAATGCACCGTAAACAGTCGGCGTATGGACGCTTGTGCACGGCCGCGCCGCCTTCCGGAAACGATTCAGGGCAACGTCCCGCGCCGCACCCTCACCCCCCGCGGCCCGGGCGGACTCGAAGGAGAGGCCAGCGCACATGGGCATGAGCGTGACCATCTCTGCGGCTACCGGCGACGACGCCGAGAAGATCCTCAAACTGCAGTACCTCTGCTACCAGGACGAAGCCGCACTGTACGGGGACTACGGCATAGAACCGCTGACCCAGACCCTCGAGGCGCTGCGCGCCGAACTCGAGGGCGGGATCGTGGTGGTGGCCCGGCTGGGCGAGGAGGTGGTGGGTTCGGTCCGCGGTTCCGTGGACGAGGACGGCACCGCGCGGATCGCCAAGCTGATCGTCCACCCCCGCATGCAGCGGCACGGACTCGGCGGCCGTCTGCTGCGGGCCATCGAGGAGCGCCTGGCCGAGGAGAGCGAGGCCAAGCGGTACCGGCTGTTCACCGGGCACCGCAGCGAGTTCAACCTGCGGCTGTACCGCAAGCTGGGGTACGCGCAGGTCGGCAGCGTCGAACCGGTCACCCGGCAGCTGAGCCTGGTGCACATGGAGAAGCCGGCCGCCCGGCCCGAGACCTACGCCGCGAGCGCCTGACCTCGCGTCAGGACGCGGGGTCCTGCTCGGAGGCCTGCTGTGGCCGCGCCTGCCGGCGCAGCCACAGCAGGCCGGTCACCGGCACGACGACGGGCAGGAACAGGTAGCCCATGCCGTAGTCGGACCACACGGTCTGGTCGGGGAACGCCCCGGAGTCGACCAGCGTCAGGGTGCCCACCGTCAGCACACCTGCCAGTTCGAGCGCGCAGCTGACCAGCGCCACCTTCCGGGCACCCTCGCCGCCCCGCCACAGGGCCACCGTGATCACCGCGTAGAGGACGCCCGCCAGCAGGGAGAGCAGGTAGGCCAGCGGCGCCTCGTCGAACTGCATGCTGATCTGCACGATCGCGCGGGAGAGCGCGGCGACGGTGAAGACGCCGTACAGGGAGAGCAACAGCCTGCCCGGCCCGCGGCCGATGCCGGGCCCGGCGGTCGCGGGCGCTGCGGTGTCCTTCGTGCTCTCAGGCACTGACGCCTCCCCAGATGTCGTGGAGCCGCACCTCCAGCACGGCCAGGATCACCCCGCCCGCGGCCACGATCGCCGAACCCCAGCGGGTGCGCTCGGTCAGCGACATGAAGCCCGCCGCCGGGACGGTGCAGGCGGCGCCGACCAGGTACGCCACGAAGATCGTCGTGCCGTCCACCGGCTTCTCGCCGCCGGTGAGCTTGACCACACCTATCACCAGCTGGACGAGCGCGAGCACCGCCACCAGGACCATGCCGATGAAGTGCCAGTCCTTGGTCGGCTGGTCGCGGAAGGCCGCGAAGCCGCACCAGGCGGCCAGGAGCAGCGCCGTGGCCGAGACCACGATCGTGAGCGCGTCGAGCATGGCGCGACTCTATTACGGGCCGGAGCCGGCGGTCCGCGGCCCCCTGGTTGTCCACATTCCGGACTGCCGGACCGGATATTGGTACACCGCTCGGCCGTCTGCTTTACTGGGCCCATGACCACGACGAACCGCCGCTGCCGCGCGACCGAGGCGATGACGCCCGGTGTTCGTCGTATGTGTCGAATGTGTGCACGCTGAGGGCCCACGCCATCTGAGTCTCGTGCCCCGAAGCGAGACCCGCCCCTCCTGCAACGGACCGCACACCTCCATGCTCACGGAATCGCAGCAGACCTTCCGCCGCTGCCGGCTGGCGCACGACCCCCAGCCGCCCGGCACCCACTGCTGACCTCCTCCCGCGCCCCCCGAGGGGCGGAGCCATGCCATGTCCGCGGTCCATACGCCCCGTGTGCGGCTTTCGTCCGCCGCGCACTCGACAGTGACGGAAATCCAGTGATCACCACAACGGGCCTGACCAAGGTCTACCGTTCCCGTGACCGGGAGACGGTGGCCCTCGACGGCGTCGACCTGCACGTCCGCGAGGGCGAGGTCTACGGCGTCGTCGGACGCAGCGGCGCGGGCAAGAGCACGCTCATCCGCTGCGTGAACCTGCTGGAGCGGCCCACCTCGGGCACCGTCGAGGTGGCCGGCCGCGACCTGACCGCGCTGGCCGGCCGCTCCGACCGCGCCGGCTCCGCGCTGCGCACCGCCCGCACCGGCATCGGCATGGTCTTCCAGCACTTCAACCTGCTGTCCTCGCGCACCGTCCGCGACAACGTCGAACTGCCCCTGGAGATCCTCGGGGTCAGCGGCCGCGAACGCCGCCGCAAGGCCCTCGAACTGCTCGACCTGGTCGGCCTGGCCGACAAGGCCCGCGCCTACCCGGCGCAGCTGTCCGGCGGCCAGAAGCAGCGCGTCGGCATCGCCCGCTCCCTGGCCGGCGACCCCAAGGTGCTGCTCTCCGACGAGGCCACCTCCGCGCTCGACCCCGAGACCACCCGCTCGATCCTGCAACTGCTGCGCGACCTCAACCAGCAGCTCGGCCTGACCGTCCTGCTCATCACCCACGAGATGGACGTCGTCAAGGCCGTCTGCGACTCCGCCGCGCTGATGAAGGGAGGCCGCATCGTGGAATCCGGCAAGGTCACCGACCTGCTCGCCACGCCCGGCTCCGAACTGGCCCACGAACTCTTCCCGGTCGGCGGCGAGCCGTCCGGTGAGGGCCGCACCGTGGTCGACCTCACCTTCCACGGGGAGGCCGCCACCGAGCCCGTCATCTCCCAGCTCTCCCGCACCTACAACATCGACATCTCCGTGCTGGGCGCCGCCCTGGAGACCATCGGCGGCCGCCAGGTCGGCCGGATGCGGATCGAGCTGCCCGGCGCCTTCGAGGACAACGTGGTGCCGATCGGCTTCCTCCGCGAGAAGGGCCTCCAGGTCGACGTCGCCCCGGCCGCCGGTCACGAGCTGGTCGAGGAGGCCGCGAAGTGACCTGGTCGCAGATGCAGCCGCTGCTGTCGCAGGCCTGTTGGGAAACCCTGATCATGGTCGGCTGGTCCACGCTGATCGCGCTGGCCGGGGGACTGCCGCTGGGCGTCCTGCTGGTACTGACCGACCGCGGCGGACTGCTGCGCAACGCCCCGGTCAACAAGGCCGTCGGCGCGGTCGTGAACCTCGGCCGCTCACTGCCCTTCCTCATCCTGATGATCTCCGTGCTGCCCTTCACCCGCTGGGTGATCGGCACCACCATCGGCGCCGAGGCCATGGTCGTCCCGCTCTCCATCGGCGCCATACCGTTCCTCGCGCGGCTGGTGGAGACCTCCGTGCGCGAGGTCGACGGCGGACTCGTCGAGGCCGTCCAGGCCATGGGCGGCAGCACCTGGACCGTCGTCCGCAAGGCCCTGCTGCCCGAATCGCTGCCCTCCCTGATCGCCGGGCTCACCACGACCGTGATCGCGCTCATCGGCTACTCCGCCATGGCCGGCACCATCGGCGGCGGCGGCCTCGGCGACCTCGCCATCCGCTACGGCTACCAGCGGTTCGAGACCTCGCTGATGCTCGTCACGATCGGCGTGCTGATCGTCATCGTGACCGTCGTCCAGCTCGCCGGCGACCTCGCCGCCCGCGCCGCCTCGCACCGCGGCCGCACCTCCACCGCGCCCCGGCTGCGCCTCCTGCGCCCGGCCGCGACCCCCGAAGCCTCCTGACACCGCAAGGCAACACCGTTCCAGAAAGGCACTTTTCGTGCGTACCAGCATCAAGATCACGACCGCCGTCCTCGCCGCCGCCGGCCTCACCCTCGGCCTGACCGCCTGCGGCGGGGACTCCGGCACCAAGAAGGACAGCGCGAGCGACCCGCTCGTCGTCGCCGCGAGCCCCGTCCCGCACGCGGAGATCCTCAACTTCGTCAAGGACAAGCTGGCGGCCAAGGCCGGGCTCAAGCTCGAGGTGAAGGAGTTCAGCGACTACGTGACGCCGAACACCGCCACCGAGGACGGCTCGGTCGACGCCAACTACTTCCAGAACCAGCCCTACCTGGACGACTTCAACAAGAAGAAGGGCACCCACATCGTGCCCGTCGTCACGGTGCACCTGGAGCCGCTGGGCCTGTACTCCGACAAGCTGAAGTCCGCGGACGCGATCAAGGACGGTGCGACGATAGCCGTCGCCAACGACGCGGTGAACGAGGCCCGCGGCCTCAAGCTGCTCGCCGCCAACGGCCTGATCACCCTCAAGGACGGCGTCGGCAACGAGGCCACCCCCGCCGACATCACCGGCAACCCCAAGGACCTGAAGTTCAAGGAGCTCGAGGCCGCCCAGCTGCCGCGCTCCCTCCAGGACGTCGACGCCGCCGTGATCAACGGCAACTACGCCATCTCCGCGGGGCTCAAGCCCGCCGACGACGCCCTGGTGCTGGAGTCCGCCGACAACAACCCCTACGGCAACTTCCTCGCCGTCAAGGAGGGCAACGAGAAGGACCCGCGTGTGCTCAAGCTGAAGAAGCTGCTCACCACGCCCGAGGTGAAGAAGTTCATCGAGGACACGTACGCCGGCTCCGTCATCCCCTCCTGAGCCACCGGGCCCCGGCGGGGGCCGGACAGCGCGCTCAGCGCGCCCCGTCCCCCGCCTCACCCGGCCAGTCCAGCCGCAGCCGCTCCGCGCGTGGCAGCCGCGCCACCACCAGGTCGTAGGAGTCCTCGACCAGCTCCCGCACCATCGTGTCGGGCAGCGAACCCTCCAGCGTCACCGTGTTCCAGTGGCGCTTGTTCAGGTGCCATCCCGGCACGATCGCCGGGTGCTCCGCCCGCAGCCGCACCGCGAGGTCGGGGTCGCACTTCAGGCTCACCTTCAGCGGCTCGCCCCCCAGCGCGCTGATGGCGAAGATCCTCCCGCCGACCTTGAAGACGGTCACCTCCGGGTCACGCGGGAAGGGGTTCTCCGCCACGGCGCCGTTGAAGGCGAGGCAGAGACCCCTGAGCCGGTCCGCGTCCATGCGCCCATTCAACAGGGCCCCACCGACAGCGGGGGCGACCGCTCAGCGGCGCCGCACCCAGTACACGTCCGTGGTGTACGGCATCTCCACGGCGTCCTTGCCGCGCGTGGCGTCGTGCCCGGCCAGCACCGCCTCGACCTCGGCCCGCACCCGCTCCTGCTCGGCCGGGTCCATCACCGCGATGTGGCTGGAGGACGTCATGCGCTCCACCACGTCCGTCACCGTCGTCGAGTGCAGGTTCGGCCAGTGCCGCTCGTGCATCCGCGACCAGCCCGCGCGGCCGGTGAATGCCTTGCGCCAGCCGCCGTCCAGCGGGCTCGGCAGGTCACGCGGCGCCAGCCGGAAGACGATGTCCTGGTAGTCGCGCACCCACGGGACCGAGGTGTCGTAGGTGTTCCACACCAGCGCCAGCGAACCGCCCGGCCGCAGCAGCCGCTCGACCTCCGCCAGCGCCTCCTCCTCCTGGAACCAGTGCCAGGACTGCGCCGCCACCACCGCGTCCGCGCACCCGTCCGGCAGGCCCGTGGCCTCGGCCGTCCCTCCCGTCACCCGCACCCCCGGCAGCAGCTCCGCGAGCCGCTCCCGCATCTCCGCCACCGGCTCGACCGCGATCACCTCCGCGCCCGTCAGGGCCAGCAGACGGGTGAACTTGCCGGTGCCGGCGCCCAGGTCGACCACCGTACGGCCCGCCTCGAGGGGCAGCGCGTCCGCCAACTCGGCCAGGGCCGCCATGGGGTACGAGGGCCGCGACCGCTCGTACACACCCGCGGCCCGCTGATATCCGACTCCTGCTGCGTGGTGCACCGTCACGCGGGCAGACGGTAGCAGGACCCCATGACCACGGGCGTGGCGGACCTGCGGAAAAGCCGGGGAACAGCACACCAACTGCTCCCGTCGTGCCGATGGTTGGACGTACCCTGGGGCGACGGCCGCGCAGGCCCCCGCAGCGACCCGGTCCTGCGGGTGAACCGGTGGATGCTGCATGCTGTGCACTTCACACATGCCCTGGCTACGGAGCGTCGAATGACCAGCTTCCCGGAGATCTCCATCAGTACGGAGCGGCTGGTGCTGCGCACGTACGAGGAGTCCGACGTCCCCGCCCTGGCGGAGATGATGAACGACGAGTCCGTGATCGCCTGGACCTCCGTGCCGCACCCGTACACCGAGGCGGACGCCCGCTCCTTCATCGCCGAGTTCGCCCCCGCCGAGCGCGCGGAGGGCCGGGGCATCGTGCTCGCCGTCACCGAGTTCCTCACCCAGCGGCTCGTCGGCACCGTCCACCTGCAGCGCACCGACTGGCGCATCCGCAGCAGCGAGGCCGGCTACCTGATCGCCCCCTGGGCGCGCGGCGAGGGCTACGCCGCGGAGGCCGTCCAGGCCGCCGCCCAGTGGCTCTTCGACGACCAGAAGTTCGAGCGCCTGGAACTGCGCACCGCCGCCGACAACGCCGCCTCCCAGCAGGTCGCGCAGAAGATCGGCTGCATCAGCGAGGGCGTACTGCGAGGCGCCGGCCTGGTCCGCACCCGCCCCGACGGGGAGGCCGACGGCCGCTGGGAGGAGATCCGCACCGACCTGATCGTGTGGAGCCTGCTTCCCGAGGACCTCGACGGCCTCTCGGAGGAGTCCGCCGACGGCTCCGACTACGGGGCGTACGCCGACTGGCAGTGAGCACCCGCTGGCGCAAGATCCTGGCCGGGGTACTGTGCACACCCCGGGATCACCTCACCCGGGCACCACACCGCGACGCGCCCAGGAGGCAGGACGACGATGGCCGACCGTGTCACGGTGATCGGGTGGGACGGCTCACCACCCGGCGAGGCGGCGCGTTCCGCGCTGTCGGCCGCCACGCTGGTGGCCGGGACCCGGCACCACCTGGCACTGCCCTTCGTGCCGGAGGACGCCGAGCGGATCGTACTGGGCAGCATCGACCTGGCCGCCCGCCGCATCGCGCGGCACCGCGGCACCGCGGTCGTCCTCGCCGACGGCGACCCCGGCTTCTTCGGGGTCGTGCGGGCCCTGCGCACCCCCGAGTACGGGCTGGAGGTCGAGGTCGTCCCCGGCGTCTCCTCGGTCGCCCAGGCCTTCGCGCGGGCCGGCATGCCCTGGGACGACGCCCGGGTGGTCGTCGCGCACACCCGCACCCTGCGCCGGGCCGTCAACGTCTGCCGCGCCCACCCCAAGGTCGCCGTGCTGACCGCGCCCGGCGCGGGACCCGCCGAACTCGCCCTGCTCCTCGGCGACGAGCACCGCACCTTCGTGATCTGCGAGGCCCTCGGCACCGAGCACGAGCAGGTCACCGTGCTCACCTCCGACAAGGTGGCCGACCACACCTGGCGGGACCCCAACGTCGTCCTCGTCGTCGGCGCCGCCCCGGCCGCCGGCCCCGTGCCCGTCCCGGCCACCGCGCGGTCCGCCTGGCTGGCGGGCGGGGACCCCGACTCGTCCGACCGCGTACGGGGCTGGGCGCTGCCCGCCGAGCGCTACGCGCCCGAGGACGGCCCCGCGCAGCTGCGTGCCCTGCAACTGGCCCGGCTCGGGCCGCGGGCGGGCGACCTGCTCTGGGACATCGGCGCCGGCGGCGGGGCCGTCGCCGTGGAGGCGGCGCGCTTCGGCGCGGCCGTCATCGCGGTCGAGGCCGACGCCGCGGCGTGCGAGCGGATCGAGGACACCGCACGGGACTTCGGGGTGCAGGTGCGCGTCGTCCACGGCCGTGCGCCGCACGTGCTGGAGGACCTTCCGGAACCGGACATCGTGCGCATCGGGGGCGGCGGAGCGGAGGTCGTCGCGGCCTGCGCCGCACGCCGGCCGGAGCGAATCGCCGCGAGCGCCGCGAACCGGGACGAGGCCGAAGCCGTCAGTCGCGCCCTGGACGAGGGCGGATACACCGTGGAACGCGCGTTGTTGCAGGCAGTGGAGCTGAACGACCAGTGGTCCGAGCGGGAGCGCACGGTGGTCTTCGCGCTCCTCGGACACCGCAGGTGAGCCGGTGGGTTGCGCCCGTATTGGCACCGGTTTGAGGTGAACCCCCCTGGGCGCGTGCGGGCACACGCACGGTAGGCTGACTGACCGCTGTGCCGTCGTCGCGCATTGACGTCGCGTGAGGGCTGATCAGTAATGATCAGTACCGGTCAATCGCCGTCGTCGTGCCGGTTGCCGCCCACGCTCGTTCTCTCTGTGGGCAGTGTGCTCGGCGCAGCGATGGAAGGAGCGAAACCGATGGGCGAGGGGCACGCATGACTGACACCGGCCAGGTCCCGGGTGAGGGACTGCCGGAGAACGCAGGCGAAGAAGCGGTTCTGCAGCCGCACGCCGACCTTCCCGGCAGTGGCGCGCAGCAGCACGCCGTCCCCTCGTGGGACGTCGATCCGCTCACCGCGCCGGTTCCCCCCGAGTACCAGTACCTCGACCAGCCGTCCGGCGTCCTGCCGGTCGACGAGGACGAGGAGATGCTGCTGATGCCGGGTCTGCAGGGGTCCTGGGCCGACCCGCAGCCCGTCCCGCCGCCGGTCCAGGTCGCCGCACCCGTTCCGGCTCCCGCTCCGCCGGCCCCGCCCGTGCCGGTCCCGGCGCAGGCCCCCGCCCCCGTCGCCGTTCCGGTCGAGCACATCCCGCACGGGATGCCCGCGGCGCCCGTGGGCGTCGAGCACGACGCCCACGAGAGCGGCGGCCGCGACTCCGTCTCCCTCGACTACTCCGCGGTCCGTACCGAGGTGCCGCTCGTACCGGGGGCCCCGGTACCTGAGCAGGTGTCGGCCGAACAGCCCGCGCCCTTCGCGGCGGAGCAGACGGTGCCCGTGGCGGCGGAGCCCTTCGCCCAGCCCGAGCCCGCCGAGGACCCGGTCCTGGAGGCCGAGCCGGCCCCGCAGCCCCATGTGCCCACGCAGGCACAGGTGCAGGAGGAGGCCCCGGCCGCCCCCGTACCGCCGCGCCGCCCCCTCCACATGGGCCCCCCGATCCCGGACCCGTCCAACGGCGGCGGCATCGTCCGCTCCCTGGCCGACCGCGGTCCGGCCACCCCGGCCACCCCGGCCGCCCCCACGCCCGTGCCGCAGCCGGTCGCCGCGCCCCTGCGCCAGTCCGGGCCGCCCACCGTGGGCCCCGAGTACCTGGACATCCCCCGCGACGAGACGCCTGCCGCGCCCGAGGTCGTCGCGCCCGAGGTCGTCGTGCCCGCAGCCGCGGCGCCCGAGCCCGAACCCGAGCCGGTGGCCGCCGTGGCCGCGCCGGAGCCGGTGGCCGTGCCGGAACCCGAGCCGGTGGCCGTGGCCGTGCCCGTGCCGCCGTTGGAAACCCCGGACGAGCCCCTGCCGTTCGGCATGGAGCCGGCCGCCGAGGTGCCCGCGGCACCGGTCGTCCCGGAGGTGCCCGAGCCCGTCGTGGCGCCGGA
The DNA here is from genome assembly GCF_040630935.1 of Streptomyces sp. NPDC005722. NCBI lineage: Bacteria > Bacillati > Actinomycetota > Actinomycetes > Kitasatosporales > Streptomycetaceae > Streptomyces > Streptomyces sp. NPDC005722. Next base: position 47,304 of record NZ_JBEXYN010000022.1, on the reverse strand, counting down.
GCCGGTCGTGGTGCCCGAGCCCGTCGTCGAGGCCCCGGTGGAGCCCGCTCCCGCGCCCGTCGCGGTGCCCGAGGAGCCGGTCGCCGTCGAACCGGTCGCCGAACCTGAACCCGCTCCCGCCCTCGCCCCCGTCGCGGTCGTGGTGGAGGAGCCCCCGGCCGTCGCCGCGGAGCCGCAGCCCGAGCCCGAGGCGCAGCCCGAGCCCGAGCCGCAGGCGGCGCCCGAGGAGCCCGCGGAACCGCAGGCCGCCGAGGAGCCCGAGGCGCCGCAGGCCGAAGAGGAGCAGGACCCGGAGCCGCTGCTGCCCGCCGCCGAGGGCTACGACCCCGCGGTCCGGGACGCCGTGCACCGCGTCATCCGCGAGCGCCGCGACATCCGCAACGGCTTCCGCAAGGACCCGATCCCGCACGAGGTGCTGATCCGCGTCCTGGAGGCGGCCCACACGGCGCCGAGCGTCGGCCACTCCCAGCCGTGGGACTTCGTCGTCATCCGCTCCGCCAAGACCCGGGAGCGCATGCACGAACTCGCCATGCAGCAGCGCGACGCGTACGCCAAGTCCCTCCCCAAGGGCCGGGCCAAGCAGTTCCGCGAGCTGAAGATCGAGGCGATCGTCGACACCCCGGTCAACATCGTCGTCACCGCCGACCCGACCCGCGGCGGCCGCCACACGCTGGGCCGCTACACCCAGCCGCAGATGGCCCCGTACTCGTCGGCGCTCGCCGTGGAGAACCTCTGGCTGGCCGCCCGCGCCGAGGGCCTCGGCGTCGGCTGGGTCAGCTTCTTCGACGAGCGGGAGATGGTCCGCGAACTCGGCCTGCCCGAGCACCTCGAGGTCGTCGCGTACCTCTGCGTCGGCTACGTCGACGAGTTCCCCGAGGACCCCGAACTGGTGCAGTCCGGCTGGTCCAAGCGCCGCCCGCTGTCCTGGGTCGTCCACGAGGAGGAGTACGGCAACCGGGCGCTGCCCGGCGAGGAGCCGCACAACCTCCTGGAGGAGACCCTGCGCGGCATCCGCCCGCTGGACGCCAAGGCGCTCGGCGAGGCCTGGGAGCGGCAGAAGCGGATGACCAAGCCGGCCGGCGCGCTCGGCATGCTGGAGATCATCTCAGCGCAGCTCAGCGGGCTGTCCCGGCAGTGCCCGCCGCCGATCCCGGAGCCCGCGGCCGTCGCGATCTTCGCGGGTGACCACGGGGTGCACGCCCAGGGCGTCACCGCCTGGCCCCAGGAGGTCACCGGCCAGATGGTCGCCAACTTCCTCGGCGGCGGGGCCGTGTGCAACGCCTTCGCCAACCAGGTGGGCGCCGAGGTGTGCGTGGTGGACGTCGGCGTCGCCTCCGACCTCCCCAGCACCCCCGGCCTGCTGCCCCGCAAGATCCGTCCCGGGACCGCCGACATGACCGCCGGGCCCGCCATGTCGCGCGAGGAGGCCCTGCGCGCGATCGAGGTCGGCATCGAGACCGCCCGCGACCTCGTCGCCGCGGGCAACAAGGCGCTGCTCACCGGGGAGATGGGGGTCGCCAACACCACTGTCTCCGCGGCCCTGATCTCCGTCTACACCGGGGTCGACCCGGCGGAGGTCACCGGGCGCGGCACCGGCATCAACGACGAGATGCACGCCCGCAAGATCGACGTCGTGCGGCGCGCCCTCGAACTCCACCGGCCCGACCCGTCCGACCCGACCGAGGTCCTCGCGGCGATCGGCGGCCTCGAGCACGCGGCCATGGTCGGCCTGCTGCTCGGCGCGGCCTCCCTGCGGACCCCGGTCATCCTCGACGGCGTCAGCGCCGGCGCGGCCGCCCTGGTGGCCCGGGCCATCGCCCCGGAGGTCCTCGCGGCCTGCATCGCCGGCCACCGCAGCGCCGAGCCCGGCCACCGGGCGGCGCTCACCAAGCTGGGCCTGCGGCCGCTGGTCGAACTCGACCTGCGGCTCGGCGAGGGCACCGGGGCGTTGCTGGCGCTGCCGCTGGTGCAGAGTGCTGCGCGGGCGATGCACGAGGTGGCGACGTTCGACTCTGCCGGGGTCACCGAGAAGTCCTGACGCGGGGGGTCGTGGTGGGCGCAGATTTTTTCGCCCACCCACCCTCCCTCCCCCAGCCTTCGGCCGGGGGGACCCCCATCCGGCATGGTTGGTGCGGGCGTGCGCTCTGTGCATGGGTGGGCCGGGGGCGGGGCCTCCGGATGGGCATTCTGTACCGCATATTTATGTGCATGGCGGGCACCTGCGCTTGGTCACCCGGGATGCCGCACATCAAATACACGTCAGCGTCCAGAACGCCCACCCTCCCCCAGCCTTCGGCCGGGGGTGCCCCCAACTCCCCCACCCCCTCCCTATCGACGGCGACCAACGGCCGGTGGGGGGTTCGAAGGCGGTCCGGCGCACCCCGGTTCCCCAGCTGCCCCTGACCGGGGAGATGGGCAGCGGGGCTGTGCGGTCGCAGGGCGGTCCGGGGTCACCCCGGGTGCCCTACCGCCCCCACCGGCCGTCATGCGCCTGAACCGGCCGGAGGGCGTGTGGCGGGGTGCTCCCCCTGGCCGAAGGCTGGGGAGCCGAGCAGCGGCACCGAACGATCCGGGCTGAAACCGCGGGGCCGTGAGGCGCCACGTAGAGGTTCGGGTCACGCCGGTTGCCTATCTGACCCCCCACCGGCCGTTGTGCGCCCATACGGCGGGAGGGGGTGTGTCGGGGGGCTCCCCCTGGCCGAAGGCCGGGGGAAACGAGCTGCGGACCCGGTGCCGAATGATGCGGGCTGAACCCGTGGGGCCGTGGGGCAAGTGAGCGGTTCGGGGCGCCCCGGATTGCCTTCTGACCCCCCACCGGCCGTTGTGCGCCCACACAACAGGAGGGGGTGTGTCGGGGTGCGCCCGGAAACGACGAGCGGTGGACCCGGCGCGGAATGATGTGGGCGTAAACCGCGAGCGTTGAGGACGTGCGCCGGCGCGGCGCCGACCCCAACACAACGTGCGAGACCCGCACCAATCGCGCCGGGCAATCGGGCGGGAGGGTGGGAGAACCCCCAACAGAACCCACAACGCACCCGCACGCAACCACCGGGCAGCCCGGCGCAGCCGCCCGCAGGCGCAAACAACCCGCACACAACAACAGGCCGCAACCATGAACCCCGGGTAGCGCCGCAGGTGTGATCTTGGGCGCTGCGCCCCAGCCCCACCGCACCGTAGGGTTGGTGCGGGGCAGGGTCGCCCCGCAACCCCACCCCGTCACGCCGCGAGGCAAGCGCCGCGACGCAAGCGCCGCGAGGCACACCCTAGGAGCCGCACCGCCATGACCGCCGCCGAGGACCGCAACGACCCACCCGCACCCGCCTACCCCGTCGGACTGCGCCTCACGGGCCGGCGCGTGGTCGTCCTCGGCGGCGGCCAGGTGGCCCAGCGACGGCTGCCCCCGCTGGTCGCGGCCGGGGCCGACGTCGTCCTGGTCTCCCCGTCCGCGACGCCGTCCGTGGACGCGATGGCCGCCGCCGGCGAGATCCGCTGGGAGCGCCGCCGCTACCGGCCCGGCGACCTCGCGGACGCCTGGTACGCGCTGATCGCCACCACCGACCCCGAGGCGAACGCCGCGGCCTCCGCGGAGGCGGAGGAGCGCCGGGTGTGGTGCGTGCGCAGCGACGACGCCGACGCGGCGACCGCGTGGACCCCGGCGACCGGACGGACCGAGGGCGTGACGGTGGCCGTCCTGACCGGCCGGGACCCGCGGCGATCCGCGGCCGTGCGGGACGCGATCGTGGAGGGCCTGCGCGACGGCTCGCTCGCGGCGCCGCAGCACCGGGGGAGGACCCCGGGGGTGGCGCTGGTGGGCGGCGGCCCGGGCGACCCGGACCTGATCACCGTGCGCGGCCGCCGGCTGCTCGCGGAGGCGGACGTGGTCATCGCCGACCGCCTCGGCCCGCGCGACCTGCTCGACGAACTGCCCCCGCACGTCGAGGTGATCGACGCCGCCAAGATCCCGTACGGCCGGGCGATGGCCCAGGAGGCGATCAACGCGGCGCTGATCGAGCACGCGAAGGCCGGCAAGGCGGTCGTGCGGCTCAAGGGCGGGGACCCGTACGTGTTCGGGCGCGGCATGGAGGAGGCGGAGGCGCTGGCCGAAGCCGGCATCCCCTGCACCGTGGTGCCCGGGATCTCCAGCTCCATCAGCGTTCCGGCCGCCGCCGGCATCCCGGTCACGCACCGGGGCGTGGCCCACGAGTTCACGGTGGTCAGCGGTCACGTGGCGCCGGAGGACCCGCGTTCGCTGGTGGACTGGGCGGCCCTCGCCCGGCTGCGCGGCACGCTGGTGCTGCTGATGGCCGTGGAGCGGATCGGCCCGATCGCGGCCGCGCTCGTGGAGCACGGCCGGGGCGCGGACACCCCCGTCGCGGTGGTCCAGGAGGGCACGACGGCGGCCCAGCGCCGGATCGACGCGACGCTCGCGACGGTGGGGGAGCGGGTGGCCGTGGAGGGCGTCCGGCCGCCCGCGGTGATCGTCATCGGCGAGGTCGTCGCCGTGGGCGATCGCGTAACCGGCGGTAACCAGTGACGTCGGTGCCGTTGGCACCGCACTTCGGACAAGGCAGTATCACCCTGTGGCTGAGCTCATCACCATCGACGATCCCGACGACCCGCGCCTGCGCGACTACACGTCCCTGACGGACGTGGAGCTGCGCCGGCGCCGCGAGCCCGCCGAGGGACTGTTCATCGCGGAGGGCGAGAAGGTCATCCGGCGCGCCCGGCAGGCCGGTTACCGCATGCGCTCCATGCTGCTGTCGGCCAAGTGGGTCGACGTCATGCGGGACGTCATCGACGAGGTCCCGGCGCCGGTGTACGCGGTCAGCCCGGAGCTCGCCGAGCAGGTGACCGGCTACCACGTGCACCGCGGCGCCCTCGCCTCGATGCAGCGCAGGCAACTGCCCGTCGCCGCCGACCTGCTGGGCGACGCGCGGCGGATCGTCGTCATGGAGTCGGTCAACGACCACACCAACATCGGCGCCATCTTCCGCAGCGCGGCGGCCCTCGGCATGGACGCCGTCCTGCTCTCCCCGGACTGCGCCGATCCGCTCTACCGCAGGTCGGTGAAGGTCTCGATGGGCGCCGTCTTCTCCGTGCCGTACGCCCGGCTGGAGAACTGGCCCCGGGACCTGGAGACGGTCCGGGAGGCGGGCTTCAAGCTGCTCGCGCTGACCCCCGACGAGAAGGCCGCCGACATCGACGAGGCAGCCCCGCACCGGCTGGAGCGCGCGGCGCTGATGCTCGGCGCCGAGGGCGACGGCCTGTCGACCCGTGCCCTGGTCGCGGCCGACGAGTGGGTGCGCATCCCGATGGCGCACGGGGTGGACTCGCTGAACGTGGGGGCGGCCGCCGCCGTCGCGTTCTACGCGGTGGCGACCGGCCGCCCCCGGGACTGACTCAGCCCGCCGCGGCCGGCAGGTCCACCAGCGCGGCGAGGGCGGCCCGGTGGCGGCCGGGCGTGCCCAGGGCGATCTCGTCGGCCTTGGCGCGCTTGAGCCGCAGGTGGGCCGGGTGCTCCCAGGTCATGCCGATGCCGCCGTGCAGTTGGACGCACTCCTCCGCGGCCCGCACCGCGACCGGTGCGCAGAACGCCTGTGCCACGGCGACCGCGACCGGGGCGTCCGCGCTGTCGCCCGCGAGCGCGTCGGCGGCGTTGCGCGCGGCGGCGCGGGACTGGACGACCTCCAGCCACACGTCCGCCAGCCGGTGCTTGAGGGACTGGAAGGAGCCCACGACCCGGCCGAACTGGTGACGCTCCTTCAGGTACGCCACCGTCTCGTCCAGGCACCGCTGGGCCAGGCCCAGTTGCTCCGAGGCCAGCAGTCCGGCGCCCGACAGCAGCGCCCGTTCCACGGCCGCCGCGGCCGTCGCTGGCCCGGCGACCCGGCGGGCCGCCGCCCCGTCGAAGGCGACGTCGGCGATCGGCCGGGTCAGGTCGAGCGGCACCGGCACGGACAGGGCGACGCCGGGTGCGTCGGTGGGTACCTCGTACAGCCCGGGCCCGTCGGGACCGGTCGCCGGCACGATCAGCACGTCCGCCGCGGTCGCGTCGGCGACGCTGGTCACGCGCCCGCGGAGGACGCCGTCCGCGTCGGCCCGCACCGCCCGGCCGAGGTCCGCACCCGGCGCCGAGGGCAGCGGCACGGCCAGCGCCGCCGTCCGCTCGCCCTCCGCCAGCCGCGCCACGAGTGCGTCGGCCTCCGAGGTGCCGCTCGCCAGCAGCGCCGTGGTGGCCAGCACGGCACTGCCCAGGAAGGGCACGGGCGCCACGAAGGCCCCCAGTTCCTCCAGCACGACCGCTGCCTCCCGCGCGGAGGCCCCCTGGCCGCCCAGCTTCTCCGGCACCAGCAGCCCGGCGACCCCCACCTCGCGGGCCAGGGTCCGCCACAGCGCGGCGTCGTACGGCTCCGCGCCCTCGCAGCGCGCCAGGACGTCCGCCGGCGCGCACCGGTCGGTGAGCAGAGCGCGCACCGCGGCGCGCAGGTCGTTCTCGACGTCGGAGTAGAGCAGGTCGGAACTCATCGCGGCAGGTCCTTCCAGGGGACGTCCTTGTCCGTACGGGGCTCGGAGGGCAGGCCGAGGACACGCTCGGAGATGATGTTGCGGAGGATCTCGGACGTCCCGCCCTCGATCGAGTTGCCCTTGGCCCGCAGGTAGCGGTAACCGGCGTCACGGCCGTAGAAGTCGACGATCTCCGGGCGGGTCATCGTCCAGTCGCCGTAGCGCAGTCCGTCCTCGCCGAGCAGCTCGACCTCCAGGCCGCTGATGCGCTGGTTGAGCGAGGCGAACGCGAGCTTCATGCCCGAGCCCTCCGGGCCCGGGGCGCCCAGCGCGAGCTGCTGCCGCAGCCGTTCGCCGGTGAGACGGGTGACCTCGGCGTCCACCCACAGCCGCAGCAGCCGGTCGTGCAGGTCCGGCGTGCGCAGCCCGGGCCGCTCCCGCCACGTCGCGGCGACGGTACCGATCATCCCGCCCTCGCGGGGGAGCGCCGTGCCGCCGATGGCGACCCGCTCGTTCATCAGCGTCGTCTGCGCCACCCGCCACCCGTCGCCGACCTCGCCCAGGCGGTGGGCGTCGGGGATCCGCACGTCCGTCAGGAAGACCTCGTTGAACTCGGCCTCACCCGTGATCTGCCGCAGCGGACGCACCTCGACGCCGGGGGTGCTCATGTCGCACACGAAGTACGTGATGCCCTGGTGCTTGGGGACGTCCGGGTCGGTGCGGGCGATGAGGATCGCCCAACGCGCGTTGTGGGCGTTGGACGTCCACACCTTCTGGCCGGTCACGATCCAGTCGTCGCCGTCGCGTACGGCCCTGGTGCGCAGGCCCGCCAGGTCCGATCCGGCGCCGGGCTCGCTGAACAGCTGGCACCAGACCTCCTCCCCGGTCCACAGCGGGCGCAGGAAGCGGGCCTTCTGCTCCTGCGTGCCGTACCGGAGCACGGTGGGGGCGGCCATCCCGAGGCCGATGCCGATCCGCCGCGGCTCGTTGTCCGGCGCCCCCGCGGCGCCCAGCTCGGCGTCCACGACCCCCTGCATCGCGCGGGGCGCGCCCAGGCCGCCGAGGCCCTCCGGGTAGTGCACCCACGCCAGCCCGGCGTCGAACCGGGCCCGCAGGAAGTCCGGGCGGGCCGTCGCCGCCGGATCGTGAGAGGCCAGCAGCGCGCGCACACGCTCGCGCAGCACCTCCGGTGTGACCGTCATGCGAATGCGTCCCTCCGCGTATGGGTAGCCTAAGCAAGCGCTTAGAAATTAACCCACGGGGCGCACTTTCGTCACCCCCCCCGGGACGTTGTGTGCGGCGCCGTCGTGGTTGCTGTTGGGGTTCTCTTCCGCCCACCCCCAGCCTGCGGCCGGAGGTGCCCCCATCCGGCGCGGTTGGCGCGTCTCGACAGCGACCGCCGTCTCGCGCCCTGCGGGCGCAAAGATGCCGGCTGCGGGTGGGAGGGGGGGCCTGCCTTGTGTGCGGTGTGCGGGTCGGTGGTCGGTTGGGGTTCAGGCGCCGGAGCGGGGCTGGTTGTTCGTCTGGCTCGGGTCTCGTTGCCGTCCGCGGGTATAGATGGCCGGTGACCACGCCCACCGTTCGTGGGTGGCGCGCCCGCCGTAACCGGCGTCTGCGGGTGCTTCCCCGATCGGACATCGGGCTCTCTTCCGACGGCTATACCGCTGAAAGCGGGCCCGATCTCCCGCCGTCCGCCCGACAGCGCCCCGAAGCACCCGCAGTCGCGGCGGCCGGATGGTCAGAAGTCAGTCCGGGGGCACCGCACGTGTCCGACGCACCCCTCACCGGCTGTCATCGCCCACGCGAGAACGGCGCCCGCCCAAGGGGAGGGACGGGGCCCGCCGCAGAGGTGGGCGGCATCCCCGGACTGCCTACGTTCCCCCCACCGCCGTAATGCGGCCACACCGGCCGGAGGGGAGAGGCGCGGTGGGATTCGGTGCCGAATGATGTGGGCTTGAACCGTAGGGCCGCAGGGGGTCACAGGGCGGTTCGGGGCGCCCCGGCCTGCCTCCATACCCTCCACCGGCCGTTGCGCGCGCAAACCGGCCGGAGGGTGTGTGGCGGGGTGGGCCCATGGGGGTCCCCCCGGCCGAAGGCTGGGGGAGGGCGGGAGGCAGCCCGCCGCAGGCGCAAAGCCGCACACAACAACCGGGCGGCACGGCGTAGTCGCCCACAGCGGAGCCCCGCTAGGGCACGTGCGGCACGCTCGCCACGCCCGCCCCGCCCCCCGGCAACAAGCCGATCCCCCGGCTGGGCCCCTGGCACCCCTGCGCCGCGGCGATGCCGAGCGCGACGAGGAGCGTCACGGTGACGAAGACGATGAGCCGCTGCCGCAACAGCCGCCGGTCGGCGCCCGGTCGGCGGCCCGCGGGAGTGCGGGGGGCCGGGGTGCGCCCCGGTCCGGTCCGGGCCGGGGTGCGGGGCGCGGCGGGCGTCCGCGGGGAGGCCGGGGTGCGCGGGGGCGCCGCCGGCGTGCCCGTCGCCGTCCGCCGCTCGGTCTGCTGCTCCGCGTACGCCTGCGCCCGCGGCCCCGTCGGCCGCTCAGGACGCGGACCGGACGCCTTGGGCACGATGTCGCGCCGGCCGGTCACCGCGCCCAGGCCGCGTGCCTCCCGGGCGGCGATCTCGGCCAGCCGCTCGGAGAGTTGGACGGTGCTGGGCCGCTGCTCAGGGTCCTTGGCGAGGCACGCGTACACCAGCGGGGCCAGTGAGTCCGGCACCCCGGTGAGGTCCGGCTCCTCGTGGACGACCCGGTAGAGCATGACCTCGGAACTGCCCTGCCCGAAGGGCGAGTCGCCCATCGCCGCGTACGCCAGCGTCGCGCCGAAGGCGAAGACGTCGGTGGCCGGGGTGACCGCCGCCCCGCGTACCTGCTCCGGCGCGAGGAAGCCGGGGGAGCCGACGGCGGTGCCCACGTGGGTGAGGGTGCTCGCGCCGGTGGACCAGGCGATGCCGAAGTCGATGATCCGCGGGCCCTTGGGCGACAACAGGATGTTGGAGGGCTTCAGGTCGCGGTGGACGACCCCGGCCTCGTGGACGGCGACCAGTCCCTCCGCCAGGGCGGCGCCGATGGTGGCGGTCTCCGCCGCCGGGAGCATGCCGTCCCGTGCGACCTTGTCGTGCAGCGAGGGCCCGGGCACGTACTGCGTGGCGAACCACGGGCGGTCCGCCTCCAGGTCGGCGGCGACCAGCCGGGCCGTGCAGCCGCCGCGGATGCGTCTCGCGGCGGACACCTCGCGGGCGAAGCGGGAGCGGAACTCCTGGTCCTCGGCCAGTTCGGGGCGGATGACCTTCAGCGCGACCCGCTGGCCGCGCTTGTCGGCGCCCAGGTAGACGACGCCCATGCCGCCCGCGCCCAGCCGGCGGTGCAGCCGGAACGAGCCGACGACACGCGGGTCCTCGCGCCGGAGCCGCATCATCGCCATGTCGTCCATCCCCGCTGCCTGCCTGGCCAGTCTGACCCCGACAGCTTACGGACTGACCGACCGTCGCGCCGCGAGGCCGCGCCCGCGCGGGGCGGCGGATTGTCAGTGCCGGATGGGATCCTTGAAGAGTGGGGAAGATTCCGGCCGCTGACGGCCCGGAATTTCGTCATGCCGTCAACAGTCCGTCGGGCAAGGGGGATTGACGCCATGAAGGGTGATCGAGTGGAGATAGTCGTCGACGCCGGCGACACGACAAGGACGTACGAAGTGGTCGCCACCAGGGCGGGCCGCAGGGTCGAGACCGCGGTCCGCCGAGGGGTGGTGGAAGTGAGCGAAGTCACCAGGTCCGGCTCCGTGGTGCGCACCGCGCGCTTCATGGCCACCCGGGTCCTCGCCCTGGTCGAACAGCCCATGCCGACCGGCGACGCGGAGGACGAGGAGCGGGCCTGACGGGCCCCGGCCGCAGCCGCCCGGGACATCCCCTCGGGGATGTCCCGGGGGTGCGGCCGGATCCCTCCACCCAGGGGAGTACGCGGCCGGTCCCCGAGTCATCCTCGGGGAGGCCAGGGAAGCGGTACGAGGGCATGACGACCGCTGCCCGCCCCGCGCCTAGTGTTGAGGTCAAGCGGCGGGCGGAGCACTCGTCCCCCGAGGTCAAACGCCCGCCGCCCAGACAACTGTGCATGATCACGGACCACGACCCGGGAGAGGGCCATGGCGAACACGGTGAGCCGTACGGTGCGGCCGACGCGCGGCCGCAGGATCGCCGCCTTCGGCATACGCCCGTCGGGCACCCGGCATCCGCTGGTGGCGGTGGCGATGGTGCTGCCGCTCGCGGTGCTGCTCGCGGTGGCCTTCGGCGGCTGGGACGCGGTGGTCACACAGGCGTCGTCCGTAGCCGGTCTGATGGGGCGCTGACAGACGCCCCGCGGCCCCGGATGAGCGGTCCGGGTCCGTGAGGACCGGTGAACAACCCCGTGGGGACGGGGGTACGGCGGACGGCACGAATGCCCGGGTACCTGTGGCGGTACCCGGGCATCGCACCCGGCATTGCCAGTGGGCGGCGCGCTGCCGCACAGTGGGCCGGTGACACGGGCGGTGGGGGAGGAAGTGAGCAGCAGCGGAGCACCGCTGACGCACGCCCTGGGGGCGGTCGCGGCAGCGGCCTCGCGTGTGCCCGGCCAGGTGCGCTCCGGCGTCCCCGCCGAACGGCCCGAGGCCACCGACGTCCTCGCCGAACGGCCCGACGTCACCGTCGTCCGCGGCGGCCGGCTCGTCGCCAAGGCGCACGCCCCGGGCACCGATCCCGGGGAACTCGCCCTGCGGCTGCGGGTGGCCGCCGATCCGCTGCTGCACGGTGTCCTGCTGCCCCCGGCGCCGCTGCCCGACCACGGGGGCGCGCTGAGCACCGTGCTCCTGGGCCGCACCGTGAGCCTGTGGCCCCTCGGCGAGCCCGTCGCCCACGACGACCCGGACTCCGCGCCCTGGGCCGAGGCCGGCGCGCTCCTGGCCCGGCTGCACACGGTGCCGCCGGCCCGGCTGCCCGGCCCGCTGCCGCGGATGCGCGGCCCGGTCAGGGCGGCCCGCGCGGTCGCCAGGATGCTCGCGGCGGGCGCCGGCGACCCTGCGGTGCTGGCCGCCTGGCAGGGCCTGCCGCCCTGGGCCCGCGGCGAGGCCCCGCAGCCCCGGCAGGTGCTGTGCCACGGCGACCTGCACATGGGCCAACTGGTGCGCCACCCGGCCCCCGACGGCCCGTGGTGCCTGATAGACGTGGACGACCTCGGGCTGGGCGAGCCCGCCTGGGACCTGGCCCGGCCCGCGATGTGGTTCGCCGCCGGGCTGCTCGACCCCGCCGACTGGGGCCGCTTCCTCGGCGCGTACCGCGCCGGCGGTGGCCCCGCCGTCCAGGCGGACGGCGACCCGTGGCCGCATCTCGACGTGGCGGCACGGGCGTTGGCCGTACAGACCGCGGCGACAGCCGTCGCCAAGGCCGCGCAGGAGGGCCGCGTGCTCGACGGGACGGAACAGTCCGTCCTCGACACCTGCCGCCGAATCGCGGAAGTAAAGTGCAGTTCTACGCCGGGGGACGACCCCCGGCCGGCGCGAACGAGGAGATGAGCCGACGATGCTCTGTCCCAAGTGTCATGGCCCGATGCAGACGTTCACCCGCAGCGGCGTCCAGATCGAGCAGTGCGGCAACTGCCGGGGGATCTTCCTGGACTACGGGGAGCTCGAGGCGCTGACCCGCATGGAGGGGCAGTACGCCCAGCCCGCCCCGCCGCCCGCGGGCTACCCGCAGGCGTACCCGCAGCAGCACGCCGCGCCGGCCTGGGGTGCCCCGCACGGCGGCGGCCACCACGGCGGTCACCACGGCCACCACAAGCACCAGAGCTGGGCCCACATGCTCTTCTCGTCGTGAAACGACCGAGGGCCGGAGCGAACGCTCCGGCCCTCGGGTGCTGGTGGACGATACTGGGATTGAACCAGTGACCTCTTCCGTGTCAGGGAAGCGCTCTCCCGCTGAGCTAATCGTCCTCGGTACTGCGGGTGGTGCTGGTGCAGCGTGCGCGATACTGGGATTGAACCAGTGACCTCTTCCGTGTCAGGGAAGCGCTCTCCCGCTGAGCTAATCGCGCTCGGGACCCCGTGCCGAAGCGCTGGGGAAGGCCCTTCCGGGCCCAGTGGACGATACTGGGATTGAACCAGTGACCTCTTCCGTGTCAGGGAAGCGCTCTCCCGCTGAGCTAATCGTCCTCAGAGGTGGAGACGGGATTTGAACCCGTGTAGACGGCTTTGCAGGCCGTTGCCTCGCCTCTCGGCCACTCCACCAGCGCGGGGGCGGTGACCCCCACTTCGAGCGGACGACGAGATTCGAACTCGCGACCCTCACCTTGGCAAGGTGATGCTCTACCAACTGAGCCACGTCCGCAGCGTCTCCCCCGGAGCTCGCACCCGGGCGGGACCTCCGCCGGTGCGCTTCCGCGTCCCGGCGACGAGTTGAACTCTAGCGGATTACGGCTCCGCCACCAAAACGCGTTTGCGCAGCGTGCCGGGTCGGTGACCAGCGCATCTGGTCCGTCGCCGCCGACTTAGACTCGCACTCGCCCCTCCGGACCGACCTGGGAAGCCCCGTGCCCGACCTCGAGCCCCTCGCCAGATTCGGCGGCCTCGTCGCCTCCGACCTGCGGGATGTCACCACCGACCCGGCCGCGCTGGACTCCTCAGGCTTCTGGGCCGTCGTCGCCGGATTCGAGGGCGGGACGGTCTGCGCGCGCTTCGGGAACGTGCGGCGGGAACCCGCCGCGGCGCCGCCCCGCCGGCTCTGGAAGGGCCCCGCGCGCGGCGACTGGACGTCCTCGCTGGACCGCGCCGGGTACACCGCCGGAGTGCGCCGGATCCGCGAGTACATCGCGGCGGGCGAGGTCTACCAGGCCAACCTCTGCCGGGTGCTCACCGCGCCGCTGCCCGACCCGGACGCCGACATCGACGCCCTCGCCGCCGTCCTCGCCCGCGGCAACCCCGCCCCGTACGCCGGGACGGTCCGGCTGCCCGCGCACGGCATAGAGGTAGCCAGCGCGTCCCCCGAACTCTTCCTGCGCCGCCGGGGCGAGGTGGTCGAGTCCGGTCCGATCAAGGGCACCGGCCGCACCGAGGCCGACCTGCTGCCCAAGGACCACGCCGAGAACGTCATGATCGTCGACCTGGTCCGCAACGACCTCGGGCAGGTCTGCGCCACCGGCACCGTGACCGTCCCCGAGCTCTGCGTCGTGGAGAAGCACCCCGGTCTCGTCCACCTCGTCTCCACGGTGCGCGGCGAACTGCGCGAGGGCGCCGGGTGGGCCGCGCTGCTGGACGCGGCGTTCCCGCCGGGTTCCGTCACCGGAGCGCCCAAGTCCAGCGCCCTGCGCGTCATCGCCGAACTGGAGACCGCCCCTCGCGGCCCCTACTGCGGCGGCATCGGCTGGGTCGACGCCGACCGCGGTACCGGCGAGCTCGCCGTGGGCATCCGCACCTTCTGGATCGACCGCGCCGCCCCCGGCGGCCCCGTGCTGCGCTTCGGCACCGGCGCCGGGATCACCTGGGGCTCCGACCCGGAGCGGGAGTGGGACGAGACGGAACTGAAGGCATCCCGGCTGCTGGCGGTAGCGTCGGGTACGTACGACTCGAACGAAGGCGAACGGAACCATGGGGCAGAGTGACACCGTGAGCACGACCACCGCCGGCGCGATCTGGGTCAACGGCGCGCTGCGCGAGACCGACGAGGCGTCCGTGTCCGTCATGGACCACGGCCTGACCGTCGGGGACGGCGTCTTCGAGACGCTCAAGGCCACCGGGGGCAGTGCCTTCGCGATGGACCGGCACCTGCGCCGGCTGGCCCGCTCCGCGCGCGGCCTCGGCCTGCCCGAGCCCGACCTGGACGAGGTGCGGCACGCCTGCGAGGCGGTCCTCGCCGCCAACCCGGTGGCCCACGGCCGGCTCCGCGTCACCTACACCGGGGGCACCTCGCCGCTCGGCTCCGAACGCGGCACCACCGGCCCCACCCTGGTCGTCGCCCTCGGCGCCGCGACCGTCCGCCCGGACACGACGGCCGTCGTCACCGTCCCCTGGACCCGCAACGAGAAGGGCGCGCTCGCCGGGCTGAAGACCACCTCGTACGGGGAGAACGTCGTCGCCCTGGCCCGCGCCCACCAGCACGGCGCCTCCGAGGCGCTGTTCGCCAACACGCAGGGACGCCTCTGCGAGGGCACCGGCTCCAACGTCTTCGTCGTGCTCGGCGGCACGCTCCTCACCCCGCCGCTCGCCTCCGGGTGCCTCGCCGGGATCACCCGCGAACTGGTCGTGGAGTGGGCCGGCGCGGAGGAGGCCGACCTGCCGTTCGAGGTGCTCGCCGAGGCGGAGGAGATCTTCGTGACCTCCTCGCTGCGCGACGTCCAGGGCGTCCACCGGGTCGACGACCGCGAACTGGCCACCGGGGCCCGTCCCGGCCCGGTCACGGCCAAGGCCATGCGCGTCTTCGCGGAGCGCTCTGCGGAGCACCCCAACCCCTGAGCGTGGGCCCGGGCGGTCGAACCCGTGACGTGACCGCGGCGACCCGGTAGAACTCCACACCATGACCACCACCCTGCGCCCGGCCGAGCCCGAGCAGCGCTGGCGCGGCGGAGTACGCGCCCGCCGTTTCCACGTCTGCGTCAACGGGCGCCCGGTGGGGGAGACCACCCTGTCCACCGACGCCCGGTTCGGGCCGGCCGCCGGGCGCATCGTCGCGCTGCGCGTCGACCCCGACCAGCAGCGCCGCGGCCGCGGCACGGTCGCGGCGCTCGCCGCGGAGGAGGTCCTGCGCGGCTGGGGCTGCCGCCGCATCGAGGTCTCGGTGCGGACGCAGGACACGGCCGCGCTCCGGCTCGCGGGCGTGCTCGGCTACGTCGTCCGCAACCGCACCATGCTCAAGGCGCTGCCCGACGTGCCGCCGGCGCTGCCGGAGGGCAGTGTCGTGCGGCCCATGACCGAGGCGGAGTACCCGGGGTGGGCGGCCCGCAAGCGGGAGGAGTACGTACGGTCCTGGACGCGGCACGGTGTGCCGCAGGCGGAGGCCCTCGCCAAGGCCGAGGCGGACGACCGGGCCGCCCTCACCGCGGGACTCGCGACGCCGGGTGCGGTGCTGAGGGTGCTGGAGGACGGCGGGACCGGGGAGGCGGTCGGCGACCTGTGGGTGGGGCGCAGGGACGAGGACACGGGGTTCGTCCTCCACGTGCACGTCGCCGAGGCCCACCGCCGGCGGGGCCACGGGCGTACCCTCATGCTCGCCGCCGAGCGGGAGTGCGTGGCCGCGGGCCTGGAGTGGTTGGGGCTGAACGTCTTCGCCGGGAACGAGGCGGCGCAGGCGCTCTACGGGGCGCTGGGGTACGCGGTGACGGAGGTGCACCTGGCGAAGCCGCTGCTCTGAGCGGCGGTGGGTGTGGCTGAGGCGCGTCGTCGCGTGCGGGTGCGCTGCGCCTTCGGGCGGGCACCCCGCCCGCCCGTCCGCGGGGCGCCCTGCCGCACCCCCTCCGGCCCTCCGGGCGACCGGCGGCCGGACGAGGTGCGCGGGATGGTCAGCGCCCCAGGGCGGCGTCCGCGAGGGATTCGATGCGGGCGCGGAGGCCCTCCTGCGACGTGCCGCCGTCGAGGCGTTCGCCGGAGATGACGTAGGTGGGGGTGCCGGTGACGCCGATGGCCTTGCCCTCGGCGTGGTCGGCGTCGACGACGAGGAGGTGCCGCCCGTCGACGAGCGCCGTGTCGACCTCCTCCGCGTCGAGCCCCAGACCGGCCGCGATCTCGACCAGCAGCGCCTCGCCCCGCTCGCCGAGGTCCTCGGTGCGGGCGAGGACCGCCTCGGCGTACTCCCAGCCGCGGCCCTGGGCGAAGGCCTCCTCCGCGGCCTGGGCGGCGGCGTAGGCGTGCTTGTGCTTCTCCAGGGGGAAGTGCCGCAGCTGGATCTCCAGGGCGTCGCCGTAGCGCTCGCGCAGGGCGTGCAGGTCGGTGAGCGCGGTGGCGCAGTCGGGGCACTGGAGTTCGCACCAGTACTCGAGGACGACGGTGCGGGGAGTCGCTTCGTTCATGGGGTCAGTCTCCCACCGGGGGAGGAGCCGTCCCGGAGATCACCCTGAGGTTGCCGCCGGGCCGTGGCCCGCAGGTGGGCGACGGGTGCACGATGGAGCGAGCAGACCCTTTCGGAGGAGCTCCGCATGCTGACCTCGACCGTGTGTGTCGCGCTGTCCGCGGCGGGCCTGGCGATCGCCCTGCTCACCGCGTACCGGCGCAGGTTCCGCAGGGCGACGATGATCGCGGCGGTGGCGCTGCTGCCCGTCGGCCTGTACATGACGGGCCTGGTCTCGCTGGCCGGGACCGTCGTCCGGGCCGTCGCCGACTGGGCCGTGGACCTGGTGTTCAAGCCCTCGGTGTGGGCGGGCTTCGCCGTGCTCGCCCTGTCGGTGGTGCTGTACGTCCTCGCGCGGGTCGCCCGGCGCCGCAAGGGCGTCGCGGAGCCGAAGGCGGGCCGGGCGGTCGCGCCGGGTGCGGGGGCCGGTGCGGGGGCGGGGGCGCCCGCTCTGGCACAGGGGAAGAAACCGGTCCCGAAGAAGGCGAAGACCGATCCCGACCTGGCCGAATTCGGTGAGATCGAGGAGATCCTCAAGCGCAGGGGCATCTGAGCGGCGTGTTGGTGGCAGGGGGTGGCGACGTTGCGTCATCATCGCCGTGGCGGACCTCAACTACCGCCCCCTGAGCGGGATTTGGCGTGTCCGGGGGCGTACGGTTGTGCGAGTTCGCGTCCCTCCCAGCACACCGTAAGGCCATGGAAGCCGAAGCAGACGACGACGAGCCCCGCGGTTGCCTGTTCGCGCTCTCCCAGCCGCCGCTGATGCTGTTCCTGACCGTGATCGGCGGTCTGCTCGCCCTGGGCGGGATCTACGACCTCTGGCCGTTCTGAGCCGGCACGGCGACGGCCTCCCGGCGGCGCGCCCGGTACGCGGCGACGTGGAGCCGGTTGCCGCAGGTGCGGCTGTCGCAGTAGCGGCGCGAGCGGTTCCGTGACAGGTCGACGAAGGCGCGCCGGCAGTCCGGGGCGTCGCAGCGGCGCAGCCGCTCCCGCTCCCCGGCCACGAGGAGGAAGGCCAGGGCCATCCCGCAGTCGGCGGCCAGGTGCTCGGCGAGGGAGGCGCCCGGGGCGAAGTAGTGCACGTGCCAGTCGTAGCCGTCGTGGTCGGTCAGCCGGGGCGTGGTGCCGGCCTCGGCGACGAGCGAGTTGATCAGTGCCGCTGCCTCGGGCGTGCCGGGCGCGGAGAAGACCTGGGCGAAGAGCTGCCGGACGGCGCGTACCGCGACGAGGTCGTCCTCGTCGAGTGTTCCCACCTCGCTGACCTCGTTGCGCTCCACGAAGGCGCGCAGCGCCGCGAGGTCGGCCAGACCCTCGCGCCCGTCACTCTCCGGAGTGGTGTTGATGAGATCCACCACGCAGTCGAGTGCGCACCTGGTGTCATGGTTGATCAGCACGGGATCGCTCTCTCCCTGGCCTGGTGGGTCGGGCGTTCCGGTGACTGTAGCGCGAGAGCCGTCGTCGTGGAGCGTGCTGCTCCCCGACGACGGCTCCGGCAGGTCGGGTCCGCGCCGTACCCCCGAGATGCGTACGGCGACGGACGGTCGGTGGACTCAGCTCTCGGCGAGGATGTGCGAGAGCTCGGTGTCCAGGTCGAAATGGCGGTGTTCGGTGCCGGGGGGCACCGCGGCGTCGGTCCGCTTGAGGAACGACTCCAGGGCCCGCGCCGGGGCCTCGAGCAGCGCCTCCCCCTCCGGAGAGCTGAGGGCGATGCACACGACGCCCTGGCCGTGACTGCGGGACGGCCAGACCCGGACGTCGCCGGTGCCGGTGGGCCGGTGCAGACCTTCGGCGAGCAGGTCGCGGGCGAACACCCATTCGACTGTCTCCTCGGCACCGGTGTGGAAGGTGGCGTGCACGGCGTAGGGATCGGCCGTGTCGTACCGCAAGCCCGCGGGTACGGGCAGTGACGATTCGCTCGACACAACGAGGCGCAGGTGCAGCTCGCAGCTGACCGTGGTGTTCATAAGCGCCAGGGCCTTTCGCTCAGTGTGCGCTCGGGGATTCGCACGTCGGCGAAATCGACATGCCACCTGCGGGGACGTTGTAAACCCCTCTGACGGGTTTGTGAGGGTTCCGGTACCTCGTCCGGCCGAGTTCTTTTCCTCCCCGGCGAGCCATTCCGGTGACGAGGTGGCTTCGGGTAAGTTTGGGAACATGACTGCGGAGAGTGACGAGCGGGAGGTGGCTGTGGCCATGGATCCCGCGGCCGTCGACAACGGGGACGGCGGGGACACTGAGCCTGAGGGCTCCGAGCGCCCGCTGGGGTCGAGGGCGCCGCATTTCATCCGGCGCTCCCGCGCACTGCACGTGAGCTGGCAGGTCGGGGTCTTCCTGGTGGGTCTGGCGATCGTCGGGGCGGGCGTCGTCCTGCTCCCGCTGCCGGGGCCCGGCTGGGTGGTGATCTTCGCCGGCATGGCGGTCTGGGCGACCGAGTTCGTCTGGGCCCAGCTGGTCCTGCGCTGGACGAAGCGGAAGGTGACGGAGGCGGCACAGAAGGCGCTCGACCCGAAGGTGCGGCGGCGGAACGTGACGCTGACCGTCATCGGGCTGGTGATCATCGGCGTGCTGCTGGGGTACTACGTGTGGCGCTTCGGCTTCGTGATGCCCTGGAAGGCCGACCTGCACTGAAGGTGGTCGGGGGCACCCGCTGACATGCGGTAATGTTGTCCCCGCACCAGGGCGATTAGCTCAGCGGGAGAGCACTTCGTTCACACCGAAGGGGTCACTGGTTCGATCCCAGTATCGCCCACCCCGACCGAGGGCCCGGAAGTCGGCAACGGCTTCCGGGCCCTTGTCGTGTGTGCGCCCGCGGAGCACCCGACGACGCCCCGGGCCGCCGCGGACCGTCCCGGCGGGGAAGCGGCGGCGTTCGTGTGCGCGG
This sequence comes from Streptomyces sp. NPDC005722, assembly GCF_040630935.1. Taxonomy (NCBI): domain Bacteria; kingdom Bacillati; phylum Actinomycetota; class Actinomycetes; order Kitasatosporales; family Streptomycetaceae; genus Streptomyces; species Streptomyces sp. NPDC005722. The sequence goes on along the minus strand of NZ_JBEXYN010000022.1, from coordinate 27,857 downwards.
ACCGGCCTTCCGCCGGCCTCCGCTTGGGCCGCGCCTGAGCCGTGGCCCCGAGGCCGGCGCCGGGGAGCAACCCGCGGCCTGACCGACCGTTACGTTCCGTCGCCGTAGCGGGAATTCGTCACCGCCGACGCGTTCTTCCTCTTTCCCGTGGCGCAATTCATGCGCAATCTCCCCCGGAATTGGGACGAGGCCGCGCGCCTCCGCATCTTCTGGAGCTTTGCGCTCCCTTTGTGCCGGCCCGCGAAGGATTTCAGCGGACCCCTGCGGTTTCCGGACGGGTCCGCGGCAGGCCGCAGGACGCGAGCACGAGGTGCAGGCGCTCCTCGGTGGCTTCGGTGAGGGGCGGGAGCAGCAGCGTCGCGATGCCCGCCTCGACCGCAGCACCGTCGTAGGCGGAGCGGTCCCCGACCATCAGCGCCTCTCCCGGGCCCGCCCCGATCCCGTCCAACGCCAGCCGGAAGAGGGCGGGATCGGGCTTGCAGACACCGTGCTCGAAGGACAGCACGAACCGATCGACACAGCCGTCGAGGCCGGCCTCCACGAACCAGGGCCGGATGTCGAAGTGGACGTCGCTGACCACGGCCACCCGCACCCCGGCGGCCTTCAGGGTCGCGAGCGTCCGCTCCACGTCCGCCGCGAACAGACCGACGTCCGGCCGCGCGAGCTCGTCGTACAGGGCGTCCCTCAGGGGCTCGTCGACACCCGCGGCCGAGGCCCAGCGCGCGAACCCGGCGCGGTACGTCTCCACGGACGCGTCCGCGCCGGTCATCGCCCGCGCCACCTCCGGCCGCCCGATCGCCGCGGCGAGTGCCGCGCTGATCCGGCCGACCTCGGCCGGCGAGGTGTCCCGGGCGAGGCGCCGCAACGCCCCTTCGATCCACGGCCCGCCCTTGGGAGCGCCGTGCTCGGGGCCCCACTTGGGGACGATGAGCGTTCCCACCCAGTCCAGGAGGACGGCCTTGAAGGTGGGCGTGTCTTCCCTGGGGCGCGCGTGTCCGGTCACGGCCGCCGTTGTACCAGTGCGTCACGCACGCGACCACGCCCCCCTCGCACGATGACTACCGCAGTCGTCCCAGCGCGTCGCGGACGCGGCGTACGTCGCGCAGGCGCCGTTCGTACGTCGCGCCGACCGCCAGCAGGAGGACGCCTGCCAGGGCGAGCGGCACCCAGCGGGGGACCGTGCCGAGGGCCTGGGCGACGTAGGGCGCCAGTTCGTGCAGCGCGTCGAGCGCGAGCACGCCCGCCCCCAGCAGGAGCGGCGCCGCCAGCCGGTGCCGTGCGCCGAGGAGCAGGACGGCGAGGGAGGCCGCGCCCAGGGCGAGGGGGCGGACCCAGCCGGGGTCGCCCCAGGCGGCGGCGAGACTCGGGAGGAGTGTCGCCGCGAGGCCCGGGGCGTAGGCGGCCCAGGACGAGGACGCGGGGTCGCGGCGCCGCCGCAGGAAGCCGACGGCCAGGGCGGCGGCGGTGACGGGCAGCGTGTACGCCTCCGGGGCCCCGACGTCGGACGCGGCGAGGCGCACCCAACTGGCCGCGATCATCAGGCAGGTCGCGACGTACCCGAGCCGGCGCCGGTCGGCCCGCAGCGCGGCGACGGCCGCGGTGAGGACGCCCGCGAGGGCGAGGGACAGGGCGAGGGTCCCGGGGTCGTCGGCGGTGAGGCCGATCCCGAGGAGGGCGGCGGCGTGGCCGGGGTGCTCGAAGGGGCGGCCGGGGGCGCGGAGGGCGGCGGCCTGGGCGGCGGCGGCCATCGCGAGGAGGGTGAACGCGGCCGCGTGGACGGGCAGTCCGGTCCAGGCGAGGCCCGCCGCGCAGGCGACCACGGCGGGCGCGGTCACCACCCGGGTGCTCGACGCCACGGCGTACAGCGCCCCGAAGCAGAGCAGCAGCACGGCGAGGACCGTGAGCGTCGTCGTGCGCTCCGGGTGCGCCCAGGCGACGGCCGTCGCTGCGAGCCCGCAGGCGCCGGCCAGGGCGGTCCAGGTGAGCGCCCGCGCCGACAGGGCGAGCAGCGCGGCCACGACGACGAGGCGTACGGGCAACGGCGCGGGCGCGCACACGGCGGCCGCGGCCGTCACCAGGGCGCCGGAGGCGGCGAGCGGGGCGTACGGGGTGCCGCGGTGCAGCCGTGCCGCCGCGGCCAGTTCGGCGGCGAGCAGGCCGGCCACCGCGACGGCGCTGTACGGCCCCTCCCACGCGTCCGGGGTCAGCACGCCCACGGCCAGCGGAGGCAGCGCCCACAGCAGCGCCAGGATGTGCACCGCGGCGGCACCGGCGGCGAGACCCGCGGCCACCGGGCGGAGCCGGGCCGGGACGGCGAAGGCGGCGACGCCCAGGACGAGCGCCGCGCACAGCAGGTACCCCGGCACGATCCAGTCGGCGGTCACGGCGGTCCGCACGACCCCGCCGGCCGCGCCGACGAACGCGAGCGCCGCGACCCCGGACAGCATCCCGGAGACGGCGGTGGGCACGGCCCGGCGCAGGGCGACGGCGAGCGCCACCGCCGCGGCGCCCAGCAGCAGCGCGCCGGCCCGCAGTGCCGAGCCGCCGTCGCCTGCGGAGACGGAGAGCCCGCCCGCGGTGAGCAGTCCGGCCGTACCGGCGGCAGTGCCGGCGACGGCGGCGGTGATCCGCGTCCCGCGCCCGCCGGCCAGGAGGGCGCCGGCCGCGTCCAGCGCGGCCGTGACGAGCAGGGCCGCGGCGATCCCGTACGCCGACCCCGTCGCCGACGCCCACAGCACCAGGGGGAGTTGACCTGTCGTCACGGCGAGGGGCACCGGCAGCACGAGCCGCCCGAGCGCCTTCCCGTACCCGGCCCAGAGGGCGCCGACGACGGCCAGCGACACCGCCGCGTAGCGCAGTGCGTCGACGCCGCCGAAGGCCACGCGGTGCAGCGCGTAGGCGTCGAGCAGCAGCAGGACGAGGCCGAGGCAGGCGACCACCTCGGCCGTCGCCGTCATGGTGCGGCGCAGCAGCAGCGCGGGGACGCCCGTCGCCGCGAGCGTCAGGGCGCCCAGGACGGCGGCGCGGCCACCGATGCCGAGCCGGCCCCAGCTGATGACGGTGAACGCGACCGCGGCGACCGCCAGCAGCACGCCGCCCAGGGCGAGCAGCAGGTTCTGCACCGCACGCGGCGAGGTCTCGCGCCGCGCCGGGGCACCCCACGGCGTCCCCGCCCCCGCGCCCCACGGCGCCGGGGGGTACGGCGGCCGCAGTTGCGCCAGCAACTGCCCGCGCCGCAGGAGGAGACGGCCGCGTTCGGCGTCCAGCCGCAGGAGCGCGCGGTCGGTCTCGCGCAGTTCCTCCGCGACCGGCCCGGTCAGGGGCAGCGCGCAGCGCGGGCAGGCGGGCGGTGCGGTCGCGGGCAGGTAGGCGCCGCACGCGGGGCAGCGGTCGTGCGGCGGGGGCATCGTCTCCATGGCTCGGAGTGTGGCGCGGCGCACACGACCGGGCATGCGCGCTGGTACTCAGATCCGTGCTGAGTACGCACACTGGCCTCATGGACTGGAGCCGTTACCGCTTCCGCAGTCTGTGGCGGATCGCCGCCCCGCCCGAGGCCGTGTACGGCCTCCTGGAGCGCCCGCACGAGTACCCGGCCTGGTGGCCGCAGGTCCGCGAGGTGCGGCAGACCGGCGAGACCGCCGGCACCCTGCGCTTCCGCTCGGTCCTGCCGTACGACCTGTTCGTCACCGCGCACCAGACCCGCCGCGACCCGCGGGCCCGGGTCCTGGAGGCGGCGATGTACGGGGACCTGGAGGGGTGGGTGCGCTGGACGGTCGGCGCGGACGGCGCCGACGGCGCGGGCGGCGGGACCCGGCTCCTCTTCGAGGAGGACGTGGTCGTCAACAAGCCGCTGATGCGGCGGCTGGCCGTGCCGTGCCGGCCGCTGTTCCGGGCCAACCACGCCCTGATGATGCGGCAGGGCCGGCGCGGCCTGGCCGCCCGGCTGCGCGCGGAGGGCGCACCCGGCGGGCAAGCCGTTTGAACGCAGCCGCCCGCGCCCTGTATTGTTCAGTCGTCCCGGGCGATTAGCTCAGCGGGAGAGCACTTCGTTCACACCGAAGGGGTCACTGGTTCGATCCCAGTATCGCCCACCCTCACGAAGGGGCCGGTCCATCAGGACCGGCCCCTTCGTCGTCCGCGGCTGGGCCGGGCCTAGGCCGCCGGTTCCTGCGGGGCCCGTACCGGCGACGGCCGCAGCGGCCAGGCCGGGTCGACCCGGTCGTCGGTGCCGCTGCGGGCGAACCACGCCTGCAGCCCCCGGGCCTGGCCCGCGTGCCAGAGGGCCTGCCGGGCGTGCAGTTCGGTGGGTGGCACCTCGCCTATCCGCGCGGAGAAGCGGTGCCCCAGCACCCGTACGAGGGCGAGCGCGGCGAGGGCGTCCGCGGCCGCGTCGTGGGCGTCGGTGAGCGTCACGCCGTAGTGGGCGCAGAGGTCGGTCAGGGTGCGGCGGCCCTTGCGGTAGCGGTCGAGGTGCTTGTCCAGGACCCGGGGGTCGAGGACGCGCAGCGGGCCGCGGACCAGGTAGGCGTCGAGCGCCATGCCGCGGTGGCGCCTCAACTCCCGGTCGAGCAGCGTCAGGTCGAAGGGCGCGTTCATCACCACCAGCGGCACGCCGGCCGCGGCCTGGTCGGCCAGCGCGCGTGCCAGTTCCTCCACCACCGGGCCTGGACGGCGTCCGTTGGCCCGCAGGTAGTCGTCGTCCAGCCCGTGCACCGCGCGGGCCCCTTCGGGCACCGGGACCCCCGGGTCCACCAGCCAGCGGGTCGTCCTGGCCGGTGTGCCGGGGGCGTCCTCGACCACCAACGCGGCCGAGACGACCCGGTCGTGCTCCACGTCGACCCCCGTGGTCTCCGTGTCGAAGGCGGCCAGCGGGCCGTCGTACCAGTGCGGCATGGCGCACCTCCCGTGCGGATCGCAGGATGTGGGCGGCCGGCGGCCCCCTCACGGTACGTACCCGTGACCGCACGTCACCGAACCGCAACGGTTTGCGACTTGTCGCTGGTGGGGATGAAGAAGTCAACGGGGATCGCCAGGATTCCCGGGCCCGGAAAGGCACGGAGAGCGATGGCGCTCGAGCAGCCCGGCCCGGGTGGGCTGCTGTCCGAGCGGAACGCACCGCTGCGCGGCGGACTCGCCACCACCAGCTGCATGGAAACCCTCCAGGTGGGATACCTGCACGCGGTGGCGGCAGCCGCCGGCTGCTCGCTCGCCCAGCCCTTCCCGGACAACGGCATCGACTGGCACATAAGCCACAGTTCGCACGGTCACGACGTCGACGACGAGGTAACGATCAAGGTGCAGCTCAAGTGCACCTACCAGGTGGCCCCGCGGCCCCCCGGACCGACCTTCGCCTTCACGCTCGAGAACGAGCACCTGGTGAAGCTGGCCCGGAACCCGGTCTCGGTGCACAAGATCCTCGTGGTGATGCTCGTGCCGCGCACCCAGGAGGAGTGGCTGCGTGCCGGCCACGACCGGCTGGAACTGCGGCACTGCTGTTACTGGACGAACCTGGCCGGCCAGGCGGTGACCGGCCGGCGCAAGACCACCGTGCGGATACCCACCGCGCGGATCTTCGACGACCGGGCCCTGTGCGAGATCATGACGCGGGTCGGGGCGGGAGGGAGGCCCTGATGAGCCGGACGGCCGACGACGCACTCGTCCCGCCCGACCCCGAGCGCGTCGACCCCGGTGTCCTCGTCGCGCTGCTCGTCCGCCACGGCTGGCGGCGGCGCGGCGGCGCCCCGGGCCGCTACACACGCTGGACGCCCCCCGGCGAGCCGGGATCCGCCGCCCGTACGAGCCTGCTGGTGCCCGAACGGCGCACCTCGGGCGCCCGCTACGCCGACCACGCCGAGCTGCTGGGCGAGGCCCTGGACGCCCTCGCCCGCTGCGGCGAGCCGTCGGCGCGCGAGGTGCTGACCGCGCTCGCCGTCCCGGGCGACGAGGTCCGCTGGCACCGCGAGCCGCCGCCGGCCGCGGGCGCGGCCGTGCCCTGGACGGCGGCGGAGCAACTGCGGGCCGCGGCCCGCGCCATGCTGATGTCCGCCGCCCGCGCCGAACGCGACCGCTTCGGCTACTTCGGCGCGCGGCACACCGGGCACGCCGACGCCTTCCTGGAGCGGGTGCTGGTCGGCGACGCGCCGGGGCACCAGCTCACCGCGTACGCGCCGGTCCCCGACGGCCGGGCCACCGTGACCACGCTGCTGCGCGCCCTGCAGGCCACCCGGGACGCCGTGGACTACCAGCGGACGACCGGCGGCATGGAGGCCTTCGACGCCGCCGTCGGCCTCGGCGTCTGCCACGAACTGGCCGACTCCCTGATCCGGATGGTGCGCGGCACGGAGGGCGTGGCGGTCACCCTCGCCTGGTCACCGTCGGCCGGGCCGCCCGCGGGGTTCGCGACCGTACCGGAGCCGGTCGAGTTCTCCCCTGGCGACCTCCCCGCGCTGGAGGCCGCCAGTGACCGTTACGTGCGCGAGGAACCCTCGGTCGACGTACGCGTCACCGGCACCGTCACCCGGCTCCGCCGGCCGCGGCCCTCCGGGGGCGGCACCATCCGGCTGCGCGTCCTGGCCGGCGCCGACGTCCGCCACATCCGCGTCCGGCTGCCCGAGGAGGGCTACCGCATCGCCGCCCAGGCACACCTGGTGGGGCTGCCCGTCCGGCTCTCCGGGCGGCTGGAGCGGCGGACGGGGTTCCGCCACCTCACCCACCCGTCCGCCCCCGCCCCCGTCCACGTCGACGAGGCCGACCGCGACCGGCTGCTGAAGGCACTGCACGGCGGCGTCGACACCTTCGAGGACTCCTTCGGCGGCTGACCGGGGCGCCCACGGACGGCGGCCGCGCCGCCGGGTGCCATCGCTTCGCGGGGCACCCGCGCGGCTCGGTAGGATTCAGCGGTGCAGCTTTCCGCTGCCGGGCCCAGTGGGACATACGTCAGGAGAGACCGGTGTCAGACGTCCGTGTGATCATCAAACGCGATTCCGAGGAGCAGGAAGAGCGGCTGGTCACGACGGGCACGACCGCGGCCGAGCTCTTCGACGGCGACCGCACCGTCGTCGCCGCGCGCGTCGGGGGCCAGCTCAAGGACCTCGCGTACCAGGTCGCCGACGGCGACGAGGTCGAGCCCGTCGGGATCGCCAGCGAGGACGGCCTCAACATCCTGCGCCACTCCACCGCGCACGTGATGGCCCAGGCCGTGCAGGAGCTCTTCCCGGAGGCCAAGCTCGGCATCGGCCCGCCGATCAAGGACGGCTTCTACTACGACTTCGACGTCGAGAAGCCCTTCCACCCCGACGACCTCAAGCGCATCGAGAAGAAGATGCAGGAGATCGTCAAGCGCGGCCAGCACTTCTCCCGCCGTGCCGTCAGCGACGACGCGGCCCGTGAGGAACTCGCCGACGAGCCCTACAAGCTGGAGCTGATCGGCCTCAAGGGTTCCGCCGCCGAGGCCGCCGAGGGCGCCTCCGCGGAGGTCGGCGCCGGCGAGCTGACCATCTACGACAACCTGGACGCCAAGACCGGCGAGCTGTGCTGGAAGGACCTCTGCCGCGGTCCCCATCTGCCCACCACCCGGATCATCCCGGCGTTCAAGCTGATGCGCTCGGCCGCCGCCTACTGGCGCGGCAGCGAGAAGAACAAGCAGCTGCAGCGCATCTACGGCACCGCCTGGCCGTCCCGGGACGAGCTGAAGGAGTACCTGGACTTCCTCGTCGAGGCCGAGAAGCGCGACCACCGCAAGCTCGGCGCGGAGCTCGACCTGTTCTCCATCCCGGAGCAGATCGGCTCGGGCCTGGCCGTCTTCCACCCCAAGGGCGGCATCGTCCGCCGGGTGATGGAGGACTACTCGCGCCGCCGGCACGAGGAGGAGGGCTACGAGTTCGTCTACACCCCGCACGCCACCAAGGGGAAGCTCTTCGAGACCTCGGGCCACCTGGACTGGTACGCCGACGGCATGTACCCGCCCATGCAGCTCGACGAGGGCGTGGACTACTACCTCAAGCCCATGAACTGCCCGATGCACAACCTGATCTTCGACGCGCGCGGCCGTTCGTACCGTGAACTGCCGCTGCGCCTGTTCGAGTTCGGCACCGTGTACCGGTACGAGAAGTCCGGCGTCGTGCACGGCCTCACCCGTGCCCGCGGCTTCACCCAGGACGACGCGCACATCTACTGCACCAAGGAGCAGATGGCGGACGAGCTCGACAAGACGCTCACCTTCGTCCTCAACCTGCTGCGCGACTACGGCCTGACCGACTTCTACCTGGAGCTGTCCACCAAGGACCCGGAGAAGTTCGTCGGCTCCGACGAGATCTGGGAGGAGGCCACCGAGACGCTGCGGCAGGTGGCCGAGAAGCAGGGCCTCCCGCTCGTCCCCGACCCGGGCGGCGCCGCGTTCTACGGCCCGAAGATCTCCGTCCAGGCCAAGGACGCCATCGGCCGCACCTGGCAGATGTCGACCGTGCAGCTCGACTTCAACCTGCCCGAGCGCTTCGACCTGGAGTACACGGCTGCCGACGGCACCAAGCAGCGCCCGGTCATGATCCACCGTGCGCTCTTCGGTTCCATCGAGCGCTTCTTCGCGGTGCTGCTCGAGCACTACGCGGGCGCCTTCCCGGCGTGGCTGGCCCCCGTCCAGGCGGTCGGCATCCCGATCGGCGACGCGCACGTGTCCTACCTGCAGGACTTCGCCGCCGAGGCGAGGAAGCAGGGCCTGCGGGTCGAGGTGGACGCCTCCGCCGACCGGATGCAGAAGAAGATCCGCAACGCGCAGCGGAGCAAGGTGCCGTTCATGGTCATCGTCGGCGACGAGGACATGGCGGCCGGCTCGGTCTCCTTCCGCTACCGGGACGGCTCGCAGAAGAACGGCATCCCGCGCGAGGAGGCGATCGCCGAGATCGCCAAGGCCGTCGCGGACCGCGTCCAGGTCTGATCCGCCGCCACGACGCACGGCGACGGGCCCCCGGAGGTCAGCCCTCCGGGGGCCCGTCCGCGTCCGGCCGCTCGTCGGCGCGGCGGAAGCTCTTGGTGAGCCAGGCCGAGAACGAGCCGACGACCGCGCCGATCAGGACGACGCCCAGGAACATCACGCCCACCGCGATGACCCGCCCGCGCACCGTCACCGGCACCACGTCGCCGTAGCCGGTGGTGGTGATCGTGGAGCACAGCCACCACACCGCCTCGCCGTAGGTGCGGATCTGCCCGCCGGGGGCGTCGTGCTCGTCCGCGTAGACCTGCAGGCTCGCCGCGAAGCCTAGGAGCAGCGCGCTCAGCCCCGCGTAGGACATCACCCGGGCCTCCAGGGAGATCCGCGGCTGCATGTGGCGGTCCTGGACCCTCCCGTAGATCTGCAGCAGGCGCAGCGGGCGCAGCAGCGGCAGGACGACCACGACCAGGTCGAGCCAGTGCCGGCGGACCCAACTCCACCGGTGCGGTGCGACGGCCACCCGCACCAGGTAGTCCAGGACGAAGAACCCCCAGGTCACGACGGTGATCAGGAGCAGCAGGTCCGACCAGCCGGGGGGCAGGTCCGGGGCGAGCACGCGCACCGCGTACGTGACGAGGAACACCAGGGACGCGACGGACAGCGGCACGCTGCCCCGGCGTTCCCACTCCCGCAGCCGCCGCTCCTCATCCATGGGCATGGGGCCAGCATCGTGCCCCGCGGCCGGGTGTGCCCCCGGCGACACGCAGGGCCGCGACGACGCCATATGCTGCAAGGCATGACGAGTGAGCCGGAACTGCAGAACGGAGTGGGGACGCAGGACGCGTTCCAGCGCCTGTGGACGCCGCACCGCATGGCGTACATCCAGGGCGAGAACAAGCCGACCGGCCCCGGGGCCGGGGACGGCTGCCCCTTCTGCGTGATTCCGGAGATGAGCGACGAGGACGGGCTGGTCATCGCGCGCGGCGACGCCGTGTACGCGGTCCTCAACCTCTACCCGTACAACGGCGGCCACCTGATGGTGGTGCCCTACCGTCACGTCGCGGACTACACCGACCTCGACGGGCCGGAGACCACCGAGCTCGCCGAGTTCACCAAGCGCGCCATGGTCGCGCTGCGCTCGGCCTCGGGCGCGCACGGCTTCAACATCGGCATGAACCAGGGCACCGTGGCCGGTGCCGGGATCGCCGCGCACCTGCACCAGCACGTGGTGCCGCGCTGGGGCGGGGACACCAACTTCATGCCGGTGGTCGGCCACACCAAGGTGCTGCCGCAGCTCCTCGCCGACACCCGCAAGATGCTCGCCGACGCCTGGCCGGCCGGCTGACCGGGCCGGCCCGCGGCGGGGCGCGTCAGTAGACGTCGGCCTCGCTGGGCGAGGCGTCCTGCACCATGTTGCTCAGGATGGACGAGCGGTTGTCGAACCTCTCGACGTCCACCCCGTTCTCCCTCATGACGGTGATGGTCGCGGAGTGCACCGCGCGCAGCACCGGGGTGGCGGCGCGCAGCGCGTCGTCGGCCATGAAGCGGTTCGTCCAGGGCGCCGACGCCCAGCTGTGCCGCAAGCCGAAGGGCTCGGGCAGGGCGATCTTGCCGCCGAGGTGGTCGAGGATCGTGGGGAACCGCGTCAGGGGGGCGCGGGCCGCGAGCCGGACGACCTCGTCGCTCGCCACGAGGGGCAGCTGCACCTTCTTGGTCTCCCAGAACTTGTAGGGGTGCGCCACCTCCTTCTCCTTGGCCTCCGGAGCCGTGGTGAACAGGCCGTGCACGGGCCCGAGGACGTGCCCGGTCACCTCGACGCGCAGGGTGCTCGCCAGCACGGTCACGGTGACCATCATGGTGATCACCAGCTGGCCGTCCCAGACCACGAACTGCACGCCCAGGTAGTGCCGGTCGCCCTTGTCGAACTGCTGCTCGTTGCAGATCCGCTGGATCTCGAAGTCCCGGACGGTGTAGCCGTCGACGTTCGAGCCGGTGGGCCGGGTGATCTTCTTGGCGCCCGCGCCGACGTGGGAGACGACCCAGTGCTGCACCATGGGCTTGGGGAAGCCGCCGGTGTGCAGCGGGCCGCGCTGCAGGTCGCGTAGCCGGCCGTGGATCGCCTTGATCACGTCCCAGCTGCGGAACGGGTGGATCTCGCTCAGGCCCTCGCGCGGGGTGAGTTCCTCGGCCATGCGCCAGGCGCCCCAGCGGGCCCCCATGCCGAGCACGCCCTTGGGCCCGGCGTAGAACACCACGTTGCTCCGCTGCTCGGCGGAGAGCTTGGCGAGGTTCTGGCGCAGGGTCTCGGCCTTGGTCTGGTTGGGGTTGCGCGGCACCGCCTCCGGGATCTTGGCGCCCACGCCGCTGCCGGAGACCAGTCCCGCCCAGCGGTCGCGCAGGTCCTTGGCGGTCTGCTCGCAGATTCTCTTGGCCCAGAACCAGCCGAGCACCGGCGCCACCATCATCACCCGCAGGTACTGCGACCAGAAGCCGGTCAGCGGCGGGTTGAGGACGAACAGGACGGCGAAGAAGCCGACCACGACCAGTACCACCGAGCCGAGCAGCCCGGCCCGGGAACCCTCGGACTTCCGCACGACGGCCCGGAGTTGGAAGGCGCCCAGCCAGATCAGCATGCCGGGCAGGAAGAGCAGGCCGAACACGGCCATGACCGCCGTCAGCTTGTTGTCGCGCTCCTGGCGGATCCGGTTGGCGGCCAGGCAGTGCTCGACGACGGTCTGCGGTTCCGCGCCGAAGGACTGCACCAGCTCGTTGCGTTTGGCGCCGAGCATCCGGTTCTGCACGGCGCGGGCGAAGGCCTCGCCCAGGTTCGCCCGCAGCAGCTTGACCTTCGGCTCCTTGACCGACGACATGCCCTCGTCGGCCGCCGAGAGGGCCTCCAGGGGGCTGTCGCGGTACGCGGCCGACGCGAGCGCCTGGGTGGCCCCCGTCTGGCCGTCGACACCGCTCAGCGGTATCTGCGCGCCCGGGCTCAGGAAGTCGAAACCGTCGGTCACTGCCGCCCCCTTCTGGTCCCCGCCCGCGCGGAAGTGAACCCGCCCGGCCCTTTCCCCGGCCGCGGCACCGGCACACCTGCGACGCCGCCCACCCAGCGTATACGGGGCGTGTGACGTGCGTCATCGGCCCGGCGGAAGAAGATCGTCCGCCGGGCCGTCAACCTCCCCCGTGCGGGGGTTACTTGCCGGACTCCTGCGCGTGCTGCTCCCTCAGCTTCTGCGCCAGCTGCGGCGGCATCGGCTCGTGCCGGGCGTAGCTGCGGCCGTACCGTCCGGTGCCGTGCGACAGCGACCGCAGGTCGACCGCGTAGCGCCCGATCTCGATCTCCGGTACCTCGGCCCGCACCAATGTGCGTCCCAGGCCGACCGGTTCGGTGCCCAGCACCCGGCCGCGGCGCCCGGACAGGTCGCTCATGACCGGGCCGACGTACTCGTCCGGCACCATCACCCGGATCTCGCTGACCGGTTCCAGCAGGTGGATGCGGCACTGCGTGGCCGCCTCGCGCAGGGCGAGCGCGCCCGCCGTCTGGAAGGCGGCGTCGGAGGAGTCCACCGAGTGCGCCTTGCCGTCGACCAGGGTGATGCGGATGTCCTCGACCGGGAAGCCCAGGGCCACGCCCCTGGCGGCCTGGGTGCGCACGCCCTTCTCCACCGAGGGGATGAACTGCCGTGGTACCGCGCCGCCGACGACCTTGTCGACGAACTCGATGCCGGAGCCCACCGGCAGCGGCTCGACCTCGATGTCGCAGATGGCGTACTGGCCGTGCCCGCCCGACTGTTTGACGTGCCGTCCGCGCGCCGTCGACCTCTCGCCGAAGGTCTCGCGCAGCGCCACCTTGTGCGGCACCGCGTCGACCTGCACGCCGTACCGCGTGCGCAGCCGCTCCAGCGCCACGTCCATGTGGGCCTCGCCCAGGCACCACAGCACGACCTGCCGGGTGTCGGGGTTCTGCTCCAGCCGCATCGTGGGGTCCTCGGCGACGAGCCGGGACAGGCCGACGGACAGCTTGTCCTCGTCGGCCTTGCTGTGCGCCTGGATCGCGACCGGCAGCAGGGGGTCCGGCATCAGCCAGGGCTCCATGAGCAGCGGGTCGTCCTTGGCGGAGAGGGTGTCGCCGGTCTCCGCGCGGGTCAGCTTGGCGACGCAGGCCAGGTCGCCCGCGACGCAGTGCGGCACCGTCCGCTGCTGCTTGCCGAAGGGCGAGGACAGGGCGCCGACGCGCTCGTCGACGTCGTGGTCCTCGTGGCCGCGGTCCTCCAGCCCGTGGCCCGAGACGTGGACCGTCTCGTCGGGGCGCAGGGTGCCGGAGAAGACCCGTACGAGGCTGATCCGCCCCACGTACGGGTCGGAGGAGGTCTTCACGACCTCGGCGGCCAGCGGCCCGTCCGGGTCGCAGGTGAGCTGTGCGTGCGAGGTGCCCTGGGGGGTGGTGACCTGCGGGACCTCGCGTTCCAGCGGTGTGGGGAAGCCGCCGGTGATCAGTTCCAGCAGCTCCACGGTGCCGATGCCCTGCCGGCAGCCCTCGGCGGCCGGCGCGGCGGCCAGCACGGGGTGGAAGGAGCCGCGCGCCACGGCGCGCTCCAGGTCCTGGACCAGCGTCTTGAGGTCGAGTTCCTCGCCGCTCAGATAGCGGTCCATGAGGGTCTCGTCCTCGCTCTCGGCGATGATCCCCTCGATGAGCCGGGCGCGCGCGTCGTCCAGCTCCGGCAGCTGCCCCTCGTCCGGCGGGCGATCCTCGCGCTTGCCGGAGGAGTAGTCGTAGACCCGCTGCGACAGCAGGCCGATGAGCCCGGTCACGGGAGCGTGGCCGTCCGCGCTCTCCTCGCCGTGCAGCGGGAGGTACAGCGGCAGCACCGTGTCGGGGGAGTCGCCGCCGAAGGCCTCGCGGCAGGTCTCGGTCATCTCGTCGAAGTCGGCCCGGGCCGCCTCCAGGTGCGTGACGACGACCGCGCGCGGCATGCCGACCGCCGCGCACTCCTCCCAGACCATCCGGGTCGCGCCGTCGACGCCGTCCGCCGCCGAGACGACGAAGAGGGCCGCGTCCGCGGCCCGCAGACCGGCCCTGAGCTCCCCCACGAAGTCGGCGTACCCGGGGGTGTCCAGCAGGTTGACCTTGATCCCGTCCCACTCCACCGGTACCAGCGAGAGCTGTACCGAGCGTTGCTGACGGTGCTCGATCTCGTCGTGGTCGGAGACGGTCCCGCCGTCGGCCACGTGCCCGGCGCGGTTCACCGCCCCGGTCGCCAGGGCGAGCGCCTCGACCAGCGTCGTCTTCCCGGAGCCACTGTGGCCGACCAGCACCACGTTGCGCACGTCCTCGGGCCGGCCGGCCGCCAATGCCCTTCCGGCGGCTCCCGGACCTGCATCTCTCCTGTCGCCCATGTGCCTCGCCTCCCGGTCCGTCACGGCATGGGGACTGGCGCCACGGGAGACCACCCGCCAGGGGCGGTCTGCATGTGACGCCCGCGGTAATTCGACCTTCCCACGACCGTCACGGTGCGTCCATACGTCGTACGTGCCGCGGTAGGACGGGAGCCACGGAGCTGCGCCGGAACGCTCCTGGCTACGATGGGCCAGCCGGGCGGCCGACGGGGCCGCGCCGGGGCACCCACCGAACCCCTCCGGGAAGGCCATGCTGAACAAGTACGCGCGTGCTTTCTTCACGCGTGTCCTCACACCGTTCGCCGCGTTCCTGCTGCGCCGGGGCGTCAGCCCCGACACGGTCACGCTGATCGGCACGGGAGGCGTGGTCGCGGGAGCGCTGGTCTTCTACCCCAGGGGCGAGTTCTTCTGGGGCACGGTCGTCATCACCCTCTTCGTCTTCTCCGACCTGGTCGACGGCAACATGGCCCGCCAGGCCGGCGTCTCCAGCCGCTGGGGCGCCTTCCTCGACTCCACCCTGGACCGGGTCGCCGACGCGGCGATCTTCGGCGGGCTGGCGCTCTGGTACGCCGGGGGCGGCGACGACCTCGTGCTGTGCGCGGTGACGATCTTCTGCCTCGCCAGCGGCCAGGTGGTCTCGTACACCAAGGCCCGCGGTGAGAGCATCGGACTGCCGGTGGCCGTCAACGGCCTGGTCGAGCGGGCCGAGCGACTGGTCATCTCACTGGTGGCCTGCGGTTTCGCCGGGCTCCACAAGTTCGGGGTGCCCGGCATCCAGTGGCTGCTGCCGATCGCCCTGTGGATCGTGGCCGTCGGCAGCCTGGTGACGCTGGTGCAGCGGGTGATCACCGTGCGCCGCGAGGCCTTCGAGGCCGACGCGGCGGCGCACGAAGGGAGCGGCAGGGCGTGAAGGACCGGCTGACCGACGCGCTGTACGGACTGGGCTGGGGCGCGGTCAAGCGGCTGCCGGAGCCCGCCGCGGCACGGCTCGGCCGCTCCGTCGCCGACCTCGCCTGGAACCGCCGCGGCAAGGGCGTGCAGCGCCTGGAGTCCAACCTGGCCAGGGTCGTGCCCGACGCCGACGGGACGCGGCTGCGCGAGCTGTCGAAGGCCGGCATGCGCTCCTACCTGCGCTACTGGATGGAGTCCTTCCGGCTGCCGGCCTGGAGCGAGGAACGCATCCGCACCTCGTTCGACTGCAAGGACCTGCACCACCTCGAGGAGGGCCTTGCCTCCGGCCGCGGTGTCGTCCTCGCCCTGCCGCACATGGCCAACTGGGACCTCGCCGGCGCCTGGGTGACCACCAGCCTCGGGGTGCCCTTCGCCACCGTCGCCGAGCGGCTGAAGCCCGAGACCCTGTACGACCGCTTCGTGGCCTACCGCGAGGGCCTCGGCATGGAGGTGCTGCCGCACACCGGCGGCGCCGCCTTCGGCGCGCTGGCCCGGCGGCTGCGCGGCGGCGGCCTGGTGTGCCTGGTCGCCGACCGCGACCTGTCGTCCTCCGGCGTCGAGGTGGACTTCTTCGGCGAGGCCACCCGCATGCCCGCGGGACCCGCCCTCCTCGCGCAGCAGACCGGCGCGCTGCTGCTGCCGGTCACCCTGTGGTACGACGACTCGCCCAACCTCCAGGGCCAGGTGCACGCCCCGATCGAGGTGCCCGGGGGCGGCACGCGGGCGGAGCGCACCGCCGCCATGACGCAGCGCCTGGCGGACGTCTTCGCCGCCGGCATCGCCGAGCACCCCGAGGACTGGCACATGCTGCAGCGGCTGTGGCTCGCCGACCTCGAACCGCGGGCGGACGCCCCGGCCGGGCAACCCGGGGGCCCGGGCACGGCGTCCTCCCCGGTGTCCGGCGACCCCACCGACCGCTCCGGAACGGAGAAGCCTTGAGGATCGGGATCGTCAGCCCGTACTCGTGGGACGTCCCCGGCGGCGTCCAGTTCCACATCCGCGACCTCGCCGAGCACCTCATCGCGCTCGGCCACGAGGTCTCCGTCCTGGCGCCCGCCGACGACGACACCCCGCTGCCGCCGTACGTCGTCTCCTCCGGACGCGCCGTCCCCGTGCCGTACAACGGCTCGGTCGCGCGGCTCAACTTCGGCTTCCTGTCGGCGGCGCGGGTGCGCCGCTGGCTCCACGAGGGCGCCTTCGACGTCATCCACGTCCACGAGCCCTCCTCGCCCTCCCTCGGGCTGCTGACCTGCTGGGCGGCGCAGGGGCCGATCGTGGCCACCTTCCACACCTCCAACCCCCGCTCCCGCGCGATGATCGCCGCGTACCCGATCCTGCAGGCGGCGCTGGAGAAGATCAGCGCCCGGATCGCGGTCAGCGAGTACGCCCGGCGCACCCTCGTCGAGCACCTGGGCGGTGACGCCGTCGTCATCCCGAACGGCGTCGACGTGGGCTTCTTCGCCGACGCCGAGCCCAAGACGGAGTGGCAGGGCGGCGGCGACCCCGGTGCGGAGGGGGAGCGGACCATCGGCTTCATCGGGCGGATCGACGAGCCCCGCAAGGGCCTGCCCGTGCTGATGAGGGCCCTGCCGAAGATCCTCGCCGAGCGGCCGCGCACCCGGCTGCTGGTCGCCGGGCGCGGCGACGAGGCCGAGGCCGTCGAGGACCTGCCCGCGCAGATGCGCGACCGGGTCGAGTTCCTCGGCATGGTCAGCGACGAGGACAAGGCGCGTCTGCTGCGCAGCGTCGACCTGTACGTGGCGCCCAACACCGGCGGCGAGAGCTTCGGGATCATCCTCGTCGAGGCCATGTCGGCCGGCGCGCCGGTGCTCGCCAGCGACCTGGACGCCTTCCGCCAGGTGCTGGACGGAGGCGCGGCCGGCGAACTCTTCCCCAACGAGGACCCGGACGCGCTGGCGGCCTCCGCCGTGCGCCTGCTGGGCGACGCCGAGCGCCGCGCGCAACTGCGCGAGCTGGGCTCCCGGCACGTGCGGCGCTTCGACTGGTCGGTCGTGGCCGCCGACATCCTCGCCGTGTACGAGACGGTCACGGCCGGCGCCGCCGCCTCCGTCGCCGCCGACGAACGCGTCGGCCTGCGCGCCCGCTTCGGCTTCGCCCGCGACTGACGCCCCCCGGCGGGGGTGGCGGCGGTCCCCGTCAGCGCCTGGCTGGGGCGCCTGAGGGGTGTGGCGGGCGCACACCGGTCGCCCGGCGGTAGGCCCACGGTGCGTGGTCCCCCTGGTGCGCGCCTGACGCGGTGATCCTGGTGCGGCCGGTGCACGGGTCCGGCGGTTGGCGGCAGTGGCCGGTGGCGGTGCCGCGGCGCCCCGGGCGTCCGTAGCGCGGCAGGTGCACGTGCGACGTTCCGGTGGCCCGATGTCCGGGCGGAGGCTCGCGAGCGGACCCGGGCACCCCACAAGGCTCCGCCACCACGCCTGAGCGGCACCTGGCCGCCAGGACCGTCACATAGGCGGCGGCGCCGCGGCACACGAACCGTCGAGCGACCTGCGCGCCCGGCGCCCTCACGCGGCACCGGACCGCCGGCGTGCTGCCCCGGAAACCGCTGACCGTGCTCGGCGCGGCCGCACCACAGGAGCGGCCCTCGTCCCGGGCGACGCGTCGGACGCGGCCGTTCTCCCGTCCGGTCCAGGAATCCACCGCCCGCCGTGCGGCCCGTGCTGTCCGGTGCCCGGCGCTACGCGCCAGTTCGGCGGCGCCCGGGGGTCGTACCGGGCGCACCGGTAGCCTTGCGGTCCGTGACCACCTTCATCTGGGTCGCCGTGGCGCTGGTCGCCGTCGGCCTCTACCTGAGCTGGACCGCGGGGCGGCTGGACCGCCTGCACGCCCGCATCGACGCCGCCCGGGCCGCGCTGGACGCGCAGCTGCTGCGCCGGGCCTCCGTGGCGCAGGAGCTGGCCACCGCGGGGGTGCTGGACCCGGCGGCGAGCATCGTGCTCTACGAGGCCGCGCACTCCGCCCGGCAGGCGCAGGACGAGCAGCGCGAGGTGGCCGAGAGCGAACTGAGCCAGGCGCTGCGCGCCGTATTCGCCGAGGCCGACGCGGTCGACGCCGTACGGGCCGCCCCCGGCGGCGACGCGGCCACCCACGAGCTGACCCAGGCCGTGCGCCGGGTGCCGATGGCACGGCGCTTCCACAACGACGCCGTCCGCGCGGCCAGGGCGCTGCGCTCGCACCGCAAGGTGCGCTGGTTCCGGCTCGCGGGACACGCCCCGCGGCCGGTGACCTTCGAGATGGACGACGAGCCGCCGCTCGTCCTCACCGTCGAGGGGGTGGCAGGCCACTGAGGAGCGATTGGCCCTTTTGCGGTCCACTTGGTGCGGTCCACGATGAAACACAGAGCAACCATCGGTGTTCCGCCGGCCGGCCGTGAGGGGTCCGGGGAACGCCGCCGGCTGCCACCACCCCGCAGTTGAGTCTCCGAGTGAGGTCCCCGTGTCCACCACGCTTCCCAGCACCCCCGAGTCCCCCGAGACCGGCACCGCGCGCGTCAAGCGCGGCATGGCCGAGCAGCTCAAGGGCGGCGTGATCATGGACGTCGTCACCCCCGAGCAGGCCAAGATCGCCGAGGACGCGGGTGCCGTCGCCGTCATGGCGCTGGAGCGGGTCCCGGCCGACATCCGCAAGGACGGCGGCGTGGCCCGCATGTCCGACCCGGACATGATCGAGGGCATCATCGGGGCCGTCTCGATCCCGGTCATGGCCAAGTCCCGCATCGGCCACTTCGTCGAGGCCCAGGTCCTGCAGTCGCTCGGCGTCGACTACATCGACGAGTCCGAGGTCCTCACCCCGGCCGACGAGGTCAACCACTCCGACAAGTGGGCCTTCACCACCCCCTTCGTCTGCGGCGCCACCAACCTGGGCGAGGCCCTGCGCCGCATCGCCGAGGGCGCGGCCATGATCCGCTCCAAGGGCGAGGCCGGCACCGGCAACGTGGTCGAGGCCGTCCGTCACCTGCGCCAGATCAAGAACGAGATCGCCCGCCTGCGCGGCTACGACAACCACGAGCTGTACGCCGCCGCCAAGGAGCTGCGCGCCCCGTACGAGCTCGTCAAGGAGGTCGCCGAGCTCGGCAAGCTGCCGGTCGTGCTGTTCTCCGCCGGCGGTGTCGCCACCCCGGCCGACGCCGCGCTGATGCGCCAGCTCGGCGCGGAGGGCGTCTTCGTCGGCTCCGGCATCTTCAAGTCCGGCGACCCGGCCAAGCGCGCCGCCGCCATCGTGAAGGCCACCACCTTCTACGACGACCCCAAGATCATCGCGGACGCCTCCCGCAACCTGGGCGAGGCCATGGTCGGCATCAACTGCGACACCCTCCCCGAGGCCGAGCGCTACGCCAACCGCGGCTGGTAGGCGCCCCCGCGCCACGCGCCACGCGCCCCCGCGATGGGCAGGCCCGCGACGGCCTGCCCATCGCCCGTTGCCCCACCCGACGTCCCGGAAGGTCCCCGCACCGTGTCCAGCAGCACCCCGACCATCGGCGTCCTCGCCCTGCAAGGCGACGTCCGCGAGCACCTGGTGGCGCTCGCCGAGGCCGACGCCCTCGCCCGCCCCGTGCGGCGCCCCGAGGAACTGGCCGAGGTGGACGGCCTGGTGGTCCCGGGCGGCGAGTCGACCACGATGTCCAAGCTCGCCACGCTCTTCGGCATGATGGAGCCGCTGCGCGACCGCGTCCGCGCGGGCCTGCCGGTCTACGGCACCTGCGCCGGCATGATCATGCTCGCCGACAAGATCCTCGACGGCAGGGACGACCAGGAGACCTTCGGCGGGATCGACATGATCGTGCGCCGCAACGCCTTCGGCCGGCAGAACGAGTCCTTCGAGACGGCGGTCGAGGTCGAGGGCGTCGAAGGCGGCCCCGTCGAGGGCGTCTTCATCCGCGCACCCTGGGTCGAGTCGACCGGCAGCGGGGTCGCCACGCTGGCACGTCTCGAGGACGGCACGATCGTCGCCGTCCGGCAGGGCAACCTGCTGGCCACCTCGTTCCACCCCGAACTGACCGGCGACCACCGGGTCCACCGCTACTTCGTCGACATGGTGCGCGCCGCGCGGTGAGGCGATCCCGGTAGGATCGCAGTGTTCGTGAAGCAATCGGTGACGTGAAGGAGACAGGCTGATGTCCGGCCACTCTAAATGGGCTACGACGAAGCACAAGAAGGCCGTGATCGACGCCAAGCGCGGCAAGCTCTTCGCGAAGCTGATCAAGAACATCGAGGTGGCCGCCCGTGCGGGCGGCGCCGACATCTCCGGTAACCCGACCCTCTTCGACGCCATCCAGAAGGCGAAGAAGAGCTCGGTGCCCAACAAGAACATCGACAGCGCGGTCAAGCGCGGTGCCGGTCTCGAGGCGGGCGGCGCCGACTACGAGACGATCATGTACGAGGGCTACGGCCCCAACGGTGTCGCGGTGCTCATCGAGTGCCTCACCGACAACCGCAACCGTGCCGCTTCCGACGTCCGCGTCGCGATGACCCGCAACGGCGGCTCCATGGCCGACCCGGGTTCGGTGTCGTACCTGTTCAACCGCAAGGGCGTCGTGATCGTCCCCAAGGCCGGGCTCTCCGAGGACGACGTGCTCGGCGCGGTCCTGGAGGCGGGCGCCGAGGAGGTCAACGACCTCGGCGAGTCCTTCGAGGTGCTGAGCGAGGCCACCGACATGGTCGCGGTCCGCACCGCGCTCCAGGAGGCGGGCATCGACTACGACTCCGCGGAGGCCAACTTCGTCCCCACCATGCAGGTGGAACTGGACGAGGAGGGCGCCCGCAAGATCTTCAAGCTCATCGACGCGCTCGAGGACAGCGACGACGTGCAGAACGTCTTCGCCAACTTCGACGTCTCCGACGAGGTCATGGAGAAGGTCGACGCCTGATCCGTCCGTCAAGGACGCAGGGCGGGACGGCGGCCCGTGGGGAGGACACACCCCCACCGGGCCGCCGTCGTTGTCGGTGGCACCCGATAGCCTCCAGGAATCCGCTGAACGGCTGTCCGAGGGAGGGGCGCGGTGCGTGTGCTGGGCGTGGACCCGGGGCTGACCCGGTGCGGCATCGGCGTGGTGGACGGGGCGCCGGGCAAGCCGCTCCGCATGGCGGGGGTCGGCGTCGTCCGCACCCCCGCGGAGGCCGACATCGGCCACCGCCTGGTGCTGGTCGAGCGCGGCATAGAGGCCTGGCTGGACGAGTACGCGCCCCAGGCGGTCGCCGTGGAACGGGTGTTCAGCCAGCACAACGTGCGCACCGTGATGGGCACCGCCCAGGCCAGCGCCGTCGCCATCCTGTGCGCCTC
This sequence comes from Streptomyces sp. NPDC005722, assembly GCF_040630935.1. Taxonomy (NCBI): domain Bacteria; kingdom Bacillati; phylum Actinomycetota; class Actinomycetes; order Kitasatosporales; family Streptomycetaceae; genus Streptomyces; species Streptomyces sp. NPDC005722. The sequence continues at coordinate 6,286 of NZ_JBEXYN010000022.1, read as the reverse complement.
CCGCCGTGGGCTGCCGGTCCACCTGCACACCCCCAGCGAGGTCAAGGCCGCCGTCACCGGCAGCGGCCGGGCCGACAAGGCCCAGGTCGGCGCCATGGTCACCCGCCTGCTGCGGCTCGACGCCCCACCCAAGCCCGCCGACGCCGCGGACGCGCTGGCGCTCGCCATCTGCCACATCTGGCGCGGCACCGCGACCAACCGCCTCCAGCAGGCCGTCGCCCGAGCACGAACCCAGGAGCCCAGCACATGATCGCCTTCGTCAGCGGGCCGGTCGCCGCCCTCGCCCCCGACACGGCCGTGATCGAGGTCGGCGGCATCGGGATGGCCGTCCAGTGCTCCCCGGGCACCCTCGCCGCACTGCGCGTGGGCGAGCCGGCCCGCCTCGCCACCTCGCTCGTCGTCCGCGAGGACTCGCTCACCCTGTACGGCTTCGCCGACGACGACGAGCGCCAGGTCTTCGAACTGCTGCAGACCGCCAGTGGCGTCGGCCCCCGGCTGGCCCAGGCCATGCTCGCCGTGCACAGCCCGGACGCGCTGCGCATGGCCGTCGCCACCGGTGACGAGAAGGCCCTCACCGCCGTCCCGGGCATCGGCAAGAAGGGCGCCCAGCGGCTGTTGCTCGAGCTCAAGGACCGCCTCGGCGCCCCCGTGGGCACGGCGGGAGGCGCCCGCCCCGCGGTCGCCGCCGGGCCCGCCTCGTGGCGCGAGCAGCTGCACGCCGCGCTGATCGGCCTCGGCTACCAGCCGCGCGAGGCGGAGGAGGCCGTGGCCGCCGTCACCCCGCAGGCCGAGGCGAGCGCCGATCCGCAGGTCGGGGCCCTCCTGCGGGCCGCCCTGCAGACCCTGAACCGAGCCCGCTGACCTAGCCCGCCGAGCGTAAGGCGCACCGAAGTGAACTGGGACGACGAGTCCGAACCGACCACCGCCGACCGTCTCGTCGGCGCCGCCGCCGACGGTGAGGACCAGGCCGTCGAGGCGGCGCTACGGCCCAAGGCGCTGGAGGAGTTCGTCGGCCAGGAGCGGGTCCGTGAGCAGCTCGACCTGGTGCTGAAGGCGGCCCGGCAGCGCGGCGGCACCGCGGACCACGTCCTGCTCTCCGGCGCCCCCGGGCTCGGCAAGACCACCCTGTCGATGATCATCGCGGCGGAGATGGGCGCCCCCATCCGCATCACCTCCGGGCCCGCCATCCAGCACGCCGGCGACCTGGCCGCGATCCTCTCCTCCCTGGCCGAGGGCGAGGTGCTCTTCCTCGACGAGATCCACCGGATGTCCCGGCCCGCCGAGGAGATGCTCTACATGGCGATGGAGGACTTCCGGGTCGACGTCATCGTCGGCAAGGGCCCCGGCGCCACCGCGATCCCCCTGGAACTCCCGCCGTTCACCCTGGTCGGCGCCACCACCCGGGCCGGTCTGCTGCCGCCGCCGCTGCGCGACCGCTTCGGCTTCACCGGCCACATGGAGTTCTACGCCCCGGCCGAACTGGAGCGGGTCATCCACCGCTCCGCGCGCCTGCTCGACGTCGGCATCGACGCCGAGGGCGCCGCCGAGATCGCCGGACGCTCCCGCGGCACCCCGCGCATCGCCAACCGACTCCTGCGCCGCGTACGGGACTTCGCGCAGGTGAAGGCCGACGGCGTGATCACCCGCGAGGTCGCCGCGCAGGCGCTGCACGTGTACGAGGTCGACGGCCGCGGCCTGGACCGGCTGGACCGCGCCGTGCTGCAGGCCCTGCTGAAGCTCTTCGGCGGCGGCCCGGTGGGGCTGTCGACACTGGCGGTGGCCGTGGGGGAGGAGCGGGAGACGGTGGAGGAGGTGGCCGAGCCGTTCCTGGTGCGCGAGGGACTGCTGGCGCGCACCCCCCGTGGCCGGGTCGCCACACCCGCCGCATGGGCACACCTCGGACTCGTGCCGCCACAGGGCGCCGGACCCGGGCAAGACGGGCTGTTCGGCCCTTGACGGCGGGGAGACTCGCCGCCGCAGGAACCTCGGTGTAATGCTTGGCGTTGTTCCACCGGCGAACGAACGCTTAGACTCCGCCGACGTCGTGCCTCCGGGACCGACACCCACAATCCCGTAGACCAGGCCCCTGCGGCCGTGCGAAGGATCGTCAAGACACCATGAATCTGGTTCAAATCCTGCCTTTCGTCCTGATCATCGGTGTCATGCTGCTGATGACCCGCTCCGCGAAGAACCGGCAGCGCCAGGCCACGCAGATGCGTGACCAGATGGCTCCCGGTTCGGGCATCCGGACGATCGGGGGCATGTACGCCGTCGTCAAGGAGGTCAACGAGGACACGGTCCTGCTGGAGCTGGCCGACGGTGTCCACGCGCACTTCGCGAAGAACGCCATCGCCGCGGTCCTCGACCAGGCCGAGTTCGACCGCATCGTCCACGGCATCGACCCGGAGCCGGAGCTCGAGGCGCACGACGCCGAGGACGCGGACGAGGCCGAGAAGGCCGACGAGCCCGTCCAGCTGAGCAAGTCCGCCGACGAGCCCGTGACCGAGGACGCCCCCAAGACGGACGGCACCGACAAGAAGTAACGGCCCGCCCGGTACTTTTGCACGGTCGGCAAGTTCGTACTACTCATCGTGCCGCCCCGCTGCGCGCAGGTCGCAGGGCGGTTGGACAGGGAGAATCGAGAAGGTGGCAGCACCGAAGAGGGGCCGTAGGCCCTCGGGGAGCCAGGGATACCCCGGGCGGGCGCTGGCAGTGATCCTGCTGGCCATCGTGGCGCTCACCGGAGGGATGTTCCTCTCCGGCCACACCACCCCCCGGCTGGGCATCGACCTCGCCGGCGGTACGAGCATCACGCTGACGGCGAAGAGCGACCAGGCCGGCGCGATCAACAAGACCAACATGGAGACCGCCAAGTCGATCATCGACCGGCGCGTCAACGGTCTTGGTGTCTCGGAAGCCGAAAGCCAGATCCAGGGCGACCGGAACATCATCGTCAACATCCCCAAGGGCACCAACGCCGCGCAGGCCGAGCAGCAGGTCGGCACCACCGCCCAGCTCTACTTCCGGCCCGTGCTCGCCGAGGTGGCCAACACCCCGCCGACCCCGGCCTCGCCGAGCGGCAGCCCCTCCGGCTCGCCCTCGTCCCCGGCCTCGCCGTCCGCGACCGCGTCGACCGGTGCCAAGGTCTCCGGCACCCCGTCCGCGAGCGCCTCGACGCAGGGCCGCGCCGTCACCGACGCGCTGAAGGCCTCCTCGACGCCGTCCGCACCGGCCTCGGACGCCCCCGCCTCGAACGCGCCCGTGCCGACCCCGTCGGCCCCGGCGAACGCGGCGCCCGGCAGCACGCTGGACACCTCCATCCCCGAGGACCTCCAGGCGAAGCTCGCCGCGCTGGACTGCTCCGACGCGAAGACGCGCGCCAACCTCAACCTCAAGGCCAAGCCGACCGACAAGATCGTCGCGTGCAGCCAGGACGGCGGCGCCAAGTACGCCCTCGGTCCCGCCGCGGTCGACGGCAAGAACGTCAGCAAGGCCGCCGCGCAGTTCGACACCCAGGGCGGCAACGGCTGGGTCGTCACCCTGAACTTCGACGGCACCGGCTCGAAGGCCTTCTCGAAGATCACCTCGCAGCTCTCGCAGCAGCAGCCGCCGAACAACCAGTTCGCGATCGTGCTGGACAACGAGGTCGTCTCCGCCCCCTCGGTGAACCAGACCCTGAGCGGCAGCGCCGAGATCTACGGCAGCTTCACCCAGGAGAGCTCGGAGGAGCTGGCGAACGTCCTGTCCTACGGCTCGCTGCCGCTGACCTTCGACAAGTCGGACGTCACCAAGGTGTCGGCGGCGGTCGGTGGCGAGCAGCTGCACGGCGGCCTCATCGCCGGCGGCGTCGGCCTCGCCCTGGTCGTGCTCTACCTGGTCGCGTACTACCGCGGCCTGAGCTTCGTGGCGATCCTGAGCCTCATCGTCTCGGCGATCCTCACCTACGCGATCATGACGCTGCTCGGCCCGGCCATCGGCTTCGCGCTGAACCTGCCGGCGGTCTGCGGTGCCATCGTCGCCATCGGCATCACCGCCGACTCGTTCATCGTGTTCTTCGAACGCATCCGTGACGAACTGCGCGAGGGCCGCTCCCTGCAGCCGGCCGTCGCCCGCGGCTGGCCGCGCGCCCGCCGCACGATCCTCGTCTCGGACTTCGTGTCGTTCCTGTCCGCCGCCGTGCTGTTCGTCGTCTCGGTCGGCAAGGTGCAGGGCTTCGCGTTCACCCTGGGTCTGACGACGCTCCTCGACGTGGCCGTGGTGTTCCTCTTCACCAAGCCGCTGATGACGATCCTGGCCCGCAAGAAGTTCTACGCCGGCGGTCACCCCTGGTCCGGGCTCGACCCGCGCGCCCTGGGCGTCAACCCCCCGCTGCGCCGCACCCGCCGCCCCGCGGCCCGTACCGACGTCAAGGAGGCCTGATGTCCCGGCTCGGCAACCTCGGGCACCGCCTGCACCGAGGCGAGATTTCCTACGACTTCGTGGGTCACCGCAAGCTCTGGTACGGGGTCTCGGTCCTCATCACCATCGCGGCGATCGTCGGTCTCGCCGTGAACGGCCTCAAGCTCGGCATCGAGTTCTCCGGCGGCGCGGTCTTCACCACCCCGAAGACCGAGATGTCGGTCAGCCAGGTCCAGGAGAAGGTCGCCGACAACACCGGCGGCCACCAGGCCATCGTGCAGAAGCTCGGCTCCGGCGCCGTCCGCATCCAGATCAGCGACATCTCGCTCAACGAGGCGAAGGAGATCCAGGGCGAGATCGCCACGGACCTCAACGTCAAGGCGAACGACATCGACCCGCAGATCATCGGTCCGAGCTGGGGCGACGAGATCTCCAAGAAGGCCTTCCAGGGCCTGGTGATCTTCATGGTCCTGGTGACGATCTACCTGGCGATCGCCTTCGAGTGGCGCAAGGCCGTGGCCGCCCTGATCGCCCTCATCCACGACCTCACGATCACCATCGGCGTGTACGCGATCGTGGGCTTCGAGGTCACCCCGGGCACGGTGATCGGTCTGCTGACCGTCCTCGGCTACTCCCTCTACGACACCGTCGTCGTCTTCGACGGTCTGAAGGAGTCCACCAAGGACATCACCAAGCAGAACCGCTACACCTACAGCGAGCTGGCCAACCGCAGCCTCAACCAGACCCTGGTGCGTTCGATCAACACCACGGTCGTGGCGCTGCTGCCGGTCGGCGGCCTGCTCTTCGTCGGTGGCGGCCTGCTCGGCGCGGGCATGCTCAACGACATCGCCCTGTCGCTCTTCGTCGGCCTCACCGCCGGTGCGTACTCCTCGATCTTCATCGCGACCCCGCTGGTCGCGGACCTCAAGGAGCGCGACCCGCAGATGAAGGCGCTGCGCAAGCGCGTGCTCGCCAAGCGCGCCGCCGACGCCCGCCGCGGCGGCGACGCCGCGGACGAGGCGCAGGACGCGTCCCCCGAGGACGCGGACGGCGAGCCGGAGGAGGACGCCCACGCGGGCGCCGTCGTCGGCAGCCAGCGCACCCAGCCGGCCCGCAACAACCGCGGCCGCAACCGTCCCTCCGGCAAGCGCCGCTGAGGACGGCGCGGACGGCGGACGAGACACAGCGACGAAGCACCGAGGAACACAGCCGATGACCACGACGGACGCCACCCCGGAGGGGCTGCGCAGCCTGCTGCTCAGCCGCATCCGGGACGTGCCCGACCACCCGAGGCCGGGTGTGGTGTTCAAGGACATCACCCCGCTGCTGGCCGACCCCGCGGCGTTCAACGCGCTGATCGACGCACTGGCCGGGCTCTGCGCCCGGCACGGCGCCGACAAGGTCGTCGGCCTCGAGGCGCGCGGGTTCATCCTCGCCGCCCCGGCCGCCGCCCGCGCCGGGCTCGGGTTCGTGCCCGTCCGCAAGGCGGGCAAGCTGCCCGGCGCCACGCTGGGACAGGCGTACGAGCTGGAGTACGGCACCGCCGAGATCGAGGTCCACCAGGACGCCTTCTCGGCCGGCGACCGGGTCCTGGTCATCGACGACGTGCTCGCCACCGGCGGCACGGCCGAGGCGTCCATGGAGCTGATCCGCCGGACCGGGGCCGAGGTCGCGGGCCTCGCGGTCCTGCTGGAGCTGGGCTTCCTCGGCGGGCGCGCCCGCCTCGCCCCGTCCCTCGCCGGCGCCCCCCTGGAGGCGCTGATCGCCGTCTGAGCCCCTGGCTCGCCGGAGGCGGGAGATCGGAATAGCACACCTCTGAACTCCAGACACACACCCAACCATCTCGTATGCAGTTTTGTGGTTGAAAATGCTGTTGGGTGGTGGTGTG